>DATBOK010000019.1:0-8065 GCA_036553845.1 Casimicrobiaceae bacterium | reverse complement strand
TTCCGCTACGCCGTCGAAACCGACGTCGCGCCCGAGCACGAAGCCGACTTCAACGCGTGGTACGACCGCGAGCACCTGGCCGGGCTCGCATCGGTGCCGGGCACCGTGCACGCGGCAAGGTTTCGCGACGACGACGGCCATCCCCGCTATCTCGCGCTGTACGACCTCGAGCGCGAGGACGTGCTCGGCAGCCCGCCCTGGCTCGCGGTTCGCGCCACCGCGTGGAGCTCGCGCGTGCGGCCGGCGTTCCGCAATACCCGCCGCACCCTGTACACCCCGATCTGAGGTTTCGCCAATCGAACGATCGTTCGATACGCCCGGGCAAACGCCGTACAATGGGTGAATGCCGGACGATTCCCGCAGTCCCGATCCCCTCGACGCCACGCGCGCGTGGTTCGCGTCGCAGGGCTTCACGCCCTTCGCGTTCCAGGAAGACGTGTGGGCCGCGTACGCCGCCGGCGAATCAGGACTGATCCACGCGCCCACCGGCATGGGCAAGACGTACGCGGCGCTGATGGGCGCGCTTGCCGCGGGACCGAAAGGCGGCGCCGACGATCCGCCGCCGCTGACGCTGGTGTGGATCACGCCGCTGCGCGCGCTCGCCGCCGACACCACGCTCGCGATCACGCGCGCCGCGGGTGCGGTGCGCCCCTACTGGACCGTGGGCATGCGCTCGGGCGACACGCCGGCCTCCGTGCGCGCGCGCCAGGACCGGCGCTTGCCGACGGTGCTCGTGACCACGCCCGAAAGCCTTTCTCTCCTGCTGTCGCGCGCCGACTGGCGCGAGCGCTTCGCCCATGTCGCCGCGGTGGTCGTCGACGAATGGCACGAGCTGATGGCGTCGAAGCGCGGCGTGCAGGTGGAACTGGCGCTGGCGCGCTTGCGCGGGCTCGACCCGTCGCTGCGCACGTGGGGCCTGTCGGCGACGCTCGCCAATCTCGAGCAGGGGCTCGCCTGTCTCGTCGGCGCCGGACCGAATGCGCGCGGCCGCATCGTCAAGGGTGTGGAGCGCAAGACGGTCGTCATCGAGACCGCGCATCCGGCGACGATCGAGCGCTTCCCGTGGGCGGGTCATATCGGCACACGATTGTTGCCGCAGGTCATCGCCGCGATTGAACGCGCGAAGACCACGCTCGTGTTCACCAACGTGCGCTCGTCGGCGGAGATCTGGTACCAGGCGCTGATCGACGCGCGTCCCGACTGGGCCGGCACGATCGCGCTGCATCACGGCTCGCTCGAGCGCGACGTGCGCGAATGGGTCGAGGACGCGATCCGCGACCGCCGGCTGCGTGCCGTGGTGTGCACGTCGAGCCTCGACCTCGGCGTCGATTTCGCGCCCGTCGACCAGGTGCTGCAGATCGGCTCGCCGAAAGGCGTCGCGCGCCTGCTGCAGCGCGCGGGCCGCAGCGGCCACCGGCCGGGCGAAGTGTCGAAGATCACGGTGCTGCCGACGCACGCGCTTGAGCTCGTCGAGGCCGCCGCGGCGCGCGAAGCCGCCGCCGACAAGCTGATCGAGCCGCGCACGCCGATCGAGGGCTCGCTCGACGTGCTGGTGCAGCACCTCGTCACCTGCGCGCTGGGCGGCGGCTTCGAGCCATCGGCGCTGCGCGCCGAGATTTCCGGCACGCACGCCTACCGCCATCTCGACGACACGCAATGGCAATGGGCGCTCGACTTCGTCGTGCACGGCGGCGCGAGCCTCAACGCGTATCCGGAGTACCGGCGCGTGGTCATCGGCGACGACAGCATCGCGCGCGTGCCCGACCGGCGCATTGCGCAACGCCACCGCCAGTCGATCGGCACGATCGTCGCCGATGCCAGCATCAACGTGCAGATGCGCAACGGCAAGCGCCTCGGCACCGTCGAGGAGTCGTTCATCGCCCACCTGCGCCCCGGCGACTGCTTCGTGTTCGCCGGCAAGGTGCTCGAGTTCGTGCGCGTGCGCGAGATGACCGCGTGGGTGAAGCCGGCGGCGAAGAAGTCGGCGATCATCACGCGCTGGATGGGCGCCAAGATGGCGCTGTCGACGCTGCTCGCCGAGCGCACGCGCAAGCTGATCGGCGACGCCGCGCAGGGCGTCTACGCATCGCCCGAGCTCGATCTGGTGCGCCCGCTGCTCGAGCTGCAGCGGCGATGGTCGGGGCTGCCGCGGATGCACGAGTGGCTGATCGAGCGCATCACGATGCGCGACGGCCACTATCTCTTCTTCTATCCGATGGAAGGCCGCCTCGCGCATCTCGGCCTCGCCACGCTGTTCGCCTACCGGCTGGGCCAGATCCGTCCGGGCACGTTCACGATCACCATCAACGACTATGGATTCGGGCTCTTGTCGCCGTTGCCCGTCGAGCTTTCGCTCGGCGACATCGGCCGCCTGCTCGCCGAAGAAAACGTCGAGCGCGACATCCTCGCGGGCCTCAACGCCGCCGAGCTCGGACGGCGCCAGTTCCGCGAGATTGCGCGCGTCGCCGGACTCGTGTTCCAGGGATTCCCGGGCCAGGGCCATTCCAACCGCCAGCTGCAGGCGTCGAGCGGCCTCCTCTACGACGTGTTCGCCGAATACGATCCGCAGAACCTGCTGCTCGCGCAGGCGGTGCGCGAAGTGATGGAGCGCCACCTCGAGGCGCCGCGGCTCGCCAATGCGCTGGCACGGCTGCGCAAGAGCCCGGCGCTGCTGCGCACGTCGGCGCGCCCCACGCCGTTCGCGTTCCCGCTGATGGTCGAGATCTTCCGCGAGTCGATGTCCAACGAGGCGCTGGAAACGCGCATCGCGCGCATGGTTGCCGAGCTCGAGGCGGCGGCATCGACCGCCGAGACCGTGCGCTGAAAACGCCTTGCGCGCGGCGCGCGCTTCGGCGACGATGGCGGCCGTCTTGGCCCTCCGGATATCCCCATGCAAACGCCCTTCGACCTGAGCGGTCGTGTCGCGCTCGTCACCGGCGCCGCGCGCGGCCTCGGCGAGGCGATCGCCGCCGGCCTCGCACGCGCCGGCGCCACCGTCGTCTACAACGGCCGCAATCGCGTCGCGCTCGACGCCGCGCGCGCCAAGCTCGATGCCGCTCTCGCCACTGACACGGCGGTGTTCGACGTGACAGTGCCCGAAGCGGTGCGCGACGGCATCGCCGCGATCGAGCGCGCGCACGGCCATCTCGACATCGTCGTCAACAACGCCGGCATCCAGCACCGCAAGCCATTCGGCGAATTCACCAAGGACGAGTGGGACGCCGTGATGGCCACCAACCTCACCGCGCCGTTCCTTGTCGCGCAGGCGGCCGCGCGCGGCATGCAGCAGCGCGGGCGCGGCAGCATCGTCAACATCGCGTCGCTGACGAGCGAGCTCGGGCGCGCCAACATCGTGCCGTACACCGCGTCGAAGGGCGGCGTGCGCCAGCTCACGCGCGGTCTCGCCGTCGAGCTTGCCCCCGCGGGCATCCGCGTCAATGCCGTGGCGCCCGGCTACTTTCGCACCGACATGAACGAGGCGCTGCTGGCCAACGCCGATTTCGTGGCATGGGTGAACACGCGCACGCCGATGCGGCGCTGGGGCGATCCCGCCGAGCTCGCCGGCGCCGTGGTGTTCCTCGCGTCCGACGCCGCGACCTACATCACCGGCCAGACGATTTACGTCGACGGCGGCATGAGCGTCGCGATGTAGGAGCTAGCGCCGCGTGACGACCCACGTGTCGCCGTCGCGCACCAGCGCGAGCCGGATGCCGTTGACGACGATTTCGCCATTCCCGCTTGCCTGACCCGCAACGGGCATCGGCGCCTGCCGCACCGCTGGCGAGAACCACAGCAGCGTGCCGGTCGCCGGCACGCGCGTGCCGTAGTGGATCCAGCCGTTGACCCGCGGCGAGCCGCCCGCCACTTGTCCCTGCGGCGACTCGTTGCCGCGCACGAACGCGGTCAGGTCGAAGTTCATCACCGCGACCGTCGGCTCGATCATCACGATGGTAAAGCCGTAGGGCAGCGCGCGCGTCTCGACAATCTCGCCCGACTCGGTCGCCGTGCTGCCGGCGCCGCCGGCGCGCGGCGCATCGGCGAGGCCGCCGATCGCGTTGAAGAAGCTCATCGCCTCGCCGACGGTCTCGTACGGCGACGGTCCCGACAGCGAGCTGCGTCCCCAGCGCTCCACGTGCCGCGATCCCGTCGTGCAGCCGAAGCAGCCCTTGTCCTCGGCGTAGAGATGCGCGCGCCCGCCGCTGCCGAGCCACGGGATGTCGCCCGGCACTTCCTTCCACGCCAGCGCCGGTGACGCCGCGAGCAGCAACAGACCGCCGAGCCATGCGACTCGCAGCGTCGCGCGTGCACGCCGCATCATCGGCTCGCGTCCGCCGCTCATGGCCGATCGCTCACGCGGCCCTGCGCGTCGAAAAAGAGGTAGCGCATCTGGCCCGGCTGCAGGTCCGGCGCCATCGCCGCGATGTCGTGCCATTGCGGCTCGTCCTTCGCATAGCGCAGCGTGTAGCGGCCGACGCGGTAGAGCCCGGTGAAGTGCTCGATGACCACGTCGAAGCGGCCGTCGGCGCCCATCGCCACGCTGCCGAGATACGTCTTGCTCGTCGCCGGCGGCACGCCGGGCACCGCCGCGCGCACCGCGCTCGCGATCGCCGGCATCTCCTCGCGCACGATCGACTGCACCACCTCGTTGACGAAGAACGACGTCGTGTCCGCCCACTCGTAGAGCTGCAGGTGCAGCACCTTCTTCCACACCGGCGTCTCGAGGAAGTCATCCAGCGCCTTCGCCTGGTCGGGCGGCAGCGCGTCGATCGCATCGAGCAGCGTCTTCGATTCTGACTGCAGCCGCGCGAGCGGCTCGGGTTCGGGACCCGGCGGAATGCCGAACGCGTCCTTGGTGGCCGACTTCGCGCGCGCCGTCATGAACGTGCGTCCCGGCGGCGATTCGAAGAACGCGGCCCCTGCCGCGCGCTCGTCCGGCGTGAATTCGCGCATGCTCGCCTGGTTCATCAGGCGCCGCGCCGCCGGCACGAAATCGGCGTAGCGCGGTATCGCCCGCTTCGCGATCGCATCGGCGAGCGCCTTGCGCGCCGGCGACCATGCCGGGCTCTTGTCGTCCCACGTACCGCGCGGCGCGACGAGATACTGGATGTCGGTCAGCGCCGCCTCCCAGCGCGTGCGGTAGGCGATGCGCCCGACGTCGAGCGCATACGCGTCGCCGTGCATGCTCTCGGTGAAGCGGCGCAGCGCAGGGTCGGCGGCGTTGGGATCGTCGACGTCGGCGGCGTACGCCGGTGCAACCGAAACCGCGAGCACCATCAGCAAGGCGCCGACCGCGCGTTTCATGCGAATGGCGAGCATGTCAGTGACGCCAGCCCGGCGCGCCCCGGACGCTCTGCGCATGCCGGTCGCATACCCGGCCCCCAACGCGGCTGCACAACGCGCAACGCTCGCACGCGATCGACGTCACGCCTTCGACGGCGGCCGATCGATCAGCTTGTAGAGCCAGGCCAGGCCCTCGCGCGTGCCGTGCTGCGGGTGGTACTCGCAACCGACGTAGCCCGTGTACTTGAGCTCGTCGAGCAGGCGGAAGATGTGCGCGTAGTTGACTTCCCCCATGTCAGGCTCGTGACGGCCGGGCACGCCCGCGATCTGGATGTGCCCGATGTGCGGCAGGTAGTGGCGGATCTTCTCCGTCAGGTCGCCTTCGACGATCTGCGCGTGATAGAGATCCATCTGCACCTTGAGGTTCGGCATGCCGATCTCCTCGCGGATCGCGTGCGCCTCGAGCTGCGTCTGCAGCAGGTAACCCGGCATGTCGCGCGGATTGATCGGTTCGATGAGCACGTTGACACCCTGCGCCTGCGCTTCCTCGCAGGCGAAGCGCAGGTTGCGCATGTAGTTGCGGCGCCGGCGCACGCGCTCGGTCAGGTCGGCGCCGGGCTCGACGATGCCCGCCATCACGTGGATGCGCGGGCAATTGAGCGTCTGCGCGTAGCGCAGCGCGGTGACGAGGCCCGCGGCGAACTCGTGCTCGCGGCCGTCGAGCGAGGCGAGCCCGCGCTCGCCCGCTTCCCAGTTGCCGCCGGGCGCGTTGAGCAGCACCACCTCGAGCTTGTGGCGCTTGACCTCGGCCGCCATCTCGCGCACCTGGATGTCCGGCACGAACGGAAACTCGACCGCGCGAAAGCCCGCGTGCGCAGCCTCGCCGAATCGCTCGAGGAACGGCACTTCGGTGAAGAGGAATCCCAAGTTCGCCGAAAAACGCGGCATCGCCAGGTTCTCCGCGAGGACTAGAATGGGCGGTAGTTGGTTGGTCTTCGACGCGCCCGCACGTACTGTACTGTAAGTTGCCGCTCTTCGCCGAATCCCCTGCGCCGTCGATCTTCGCCGACGACGTGCTGCGCCTGACGCTCGGCGGCGAGCCCGTCGAGCTGCATGCCGCGCGCGCGCTGTACTGGCCCCGCGAAAATTCGTTGTTCGTCGCCGACGTGCACCTCGGCAAGGGCGCGGCGTTTCGCGCTGGGGGCATTCCGCTGCCGCGCGGCGCCACCGCCGACGATCTCGCCCGGCTCGCGTCGCTCGTCGCCGCCACCGGCGCCACGCGGCTCGTCGTGCTCGGCGACTTCCTGCACGCGGCCAGTGGACGCGTCGACGCGCTCGACGTCGCGTTTCGCGACTGGCGCGCGCGGCACGCGGGCATCTCGCTGCTGCTGGTGCGCGGCAACCACGATTCGCATGCGGGCGACCCACCCCCATCCTGGGGCTTCGACATCGTCGACGAGCCGCACCCGCTGGCGTCGTTCCTCGGGTGCCACCACCCGGCCGCCCCGCGCAGCGGCTACGCGCTGTGCGGTCACGTCCATCCGGGGGTGTCGGTGAGCGCCACGGCCGAGCCGTCGGTGCGCCTGCCCTGCTTCGTGCTAGGCCGGCGGCGCGCGATCCTGCCCGCCTTCGGCCGCCTCACCGGGCTGGCGGCCCCGCCGTTCCTGGAGGGAGACAGGGTCGTCGCGATCGCGGGGCGCCGGCTGGTCCGCCTGCCCCAGCGCGACTGAACGCGGGGCTGCCCGGGCGTCAGTGCTTACTGGACGAATTCGCTGCGGCGCAACGTGTCAAATCAATGTCGTATGACTGCAACGTCGGACAATTTTCTTCGCCTGTGGACAACTCGGGGGACGGCGCGGGGAAAAACGGTGTGGAACCGCGCGGATCGCTTATAAGCCGTTGATTACATTGTATAATTATATATTTAATGCTGTGGATGGTTTCACGCTTGCACTTGCCCGGCCGAGCCACTATCCTTTGTGTCAGGTCTTCCATTGACCGCTAGATATAGTAGATTTCGCCGTACGGACAGGATCCGCCGGGGTTTTACGCCGCCGTCATCGGCCGGCCCCTGCGGAATGCTGGATCAATACAAAAACGGGGTGCGAGGGAGCGATTGCAGGGCCTGCGGGGGCCTTTGTCCTTCTTTCACCCAGCGCAGAACGCCAGTAGCCAGGAGACATGCCCATGCAAACAGCCACCGTTCACACCACGCCGTCCACGCCCACCCCGCCCCGGGAGCTGGTCGTGGGTGAACCCGGCAGCGCGGTGGCGAGCGGTTCGGACCCCCGGTTCAGCCAGTACAAGGTGATCCGCCGCAACGGTGCCGTGGTGGGCTTCGAGCCCGCCAAGATCACCGTGGCGATGACCAAGGCGTTCCTCGCCGTCAACGGCGGCCAGAGCGCCGCCAGCGCGCGCGTGCGCGAGCAGGTGACCAACCTCACCGACGTCGTCGTGTCGGCGCTGATGAAGCGCAAGCCGGAAGGCGGCGCGATCCACATCGAGGAAATCCAGGACCAGGTCGAGCTGGCGCTGATGCGCAGCGGCGAGCACGAGGCCGCGCGCGCGTACGTGCTGTATCGCGAGCGCCGCACGCAGGAGCGCGCCGCGCAGAAGAAGGACACCAAAAAGCACGTCGAGGCCACGATCCACGTCGTCGACAACGGCACGAAGAAGCCGCTCGACATCGCGCGCCTCACCACGCTCGTCAGGACGTCGTGCGAAGACCTGGCCGATGTCGACCCCGATCGCATCCTCAAGTCGACGCTGAAGGACCTGTACGACG
>DATBOK010000248.1:0-12490 GCA_036553845.1 Casimicrobiaceae bacterium | reverse complement strand
TACGTCGAGCGCAAGGTCCAGTACTAGCATGGTCGAGCACCGCCCGCTCAGCTCGGTCGTGAGCCACTCCGTGCTCATCCTCGGCGTCGCCGTGGTGGCGCTGCCGATCTACGTCGCCTTCGTCGCCTCGACGCTGAGCTTCGACCAGGTGACCACGGTGCCGATGCCGATGCTGCCGGGCACGCAGCTCATCCACAACTACAGCGAAGTCATCGCGCACGGCAGCACGCTGGGATCGAAGGCGCCGGTCGGGCGGATGCTGTGGAACAGCCTGGTGATGGCGATGTGCGTCGCCGTCGGCAAGATCACGATCTCGCTGCTGTCGGCGTTCGCCATCGTGTATTTCCGCTTTCCCCTGCGCCGCACGATCTTCTGGATGATCTTCCTCACCCTGATGCTGCCGGTGGAGGTGCGGATCTTCCCGACCTACAAGGTCGTCGCCGACCTCGGGCTCATCGACACCTACGCGGGGCTCACGCTGCCGCTGATCGCCTCGGCGACGGCGACGTTCCTGTTCCGCCAGTTCTTCATGACCATACCCGACGAGCTGGCCGAGGCGGCGCGCATCGACGGCGCCGGGCCGATGCGCTTCTTCGTCGACGTCGTGCTGCCGCTGTCGCGCACGAGCATCGCCGCGCTGTTCGTCATCATGTTCGTCTACGGCTGGAACCAGTACCTGTGGCCGCTGCTGGTGACGACGCGGGAAGACATGTACACGGTGGTCATCGGCATCAAGCGCATGATCGCCGGCGGCGACCAGGCGACCGAGTGGCAGCTGGTGATGGCGACCGCGATGCTCGCGCTGCTGCCGCCGGTGGCGGTGGTGGTGCTGATGCAGCGGCTCTTCGTCAGGGGCCTCGTCGAGACCGAAAAATAGCGCGGCACGAACGGACATCCATGGCCAAGGTCGAACTTCGCAACGTCACCAAGAGCTACGGCGCGCAGCAGGTGATCCACGGCATCACGATGCAGGTCGCCGACGGCGAGTTCATCGTCATCGTCGGCCCCTCGGGCTGCGGCAAGTCGACGCTGCTGCGCATGGTCGCGGGTCTCGAGGAGATCACGACCGGCGAGATCGTCATCGGCGAGCGCGTGGTCAACCAGCTCGAGCCGAAGGACCGCGACATCGCGATGGTGTTCCAGAACTACGCGCTCTACCCGCACATGAGCGTGTTCGACAACATGGCCTACGGCCTCAAGATCCGCGGCTTCGGCAAGGCCGATATCAAGGCGCGCGTCGACCGCGCGGCAGGCATCCTCGAGCTCGCGCCGCTGCTCGAGCGGCGGCCGCGCCAGCTGTCGGGCGGCCAGCGCCAGCGCGTGGCGATGGGACGCGCGATCGTGCGCGAGCCCGCGGTGTTCCTGTTCGACGAGCCGCTGTCCAACCTCGACGCCAAGCTGCGCGTGCAGATGCGCTTCGAGATCCAGAAAATGCACCGCCAGATCGGCACGACCAGCCTGTACGTCACGCACGACCAGGTGGAGGCGATGACGCTCGCGCACCGGATGGTGGTGATGAACGCGGGACGCGCCGAGCAGATCGGCTCGCCGATGGAGGTGTACGACAACCCCGCCACCCAGTTCGTCGCCGGTTTCATCGGCTCGCCGGCGATGAACTTCATGCCGGGCAAGGCGGCGGCACCCGGCATGGTGGAGCTCGACGGCGGCGGCCGCATCGGGCATACGCAGGGCGCGATCGACAGCGGCCGAGCGGTGGTGGTCGGCGTGCGTCCGGAGCACCTGGTTGCAAGCTCCACGGACGGCGCGAGCGTCAGCGGCCGCATCGAGATGATCGAGCAGCTCGGCGCCGACACGCTGACCCACATCGCGCATGGCGGCTCGACCGTCATACTGCGTACGCCGCACGACGCGAAGAACGCCGTGGGCGCGACGCTGTCGGTGGCGGCGGAGCCGTCGCGCGTGTATCTTTTCGACGCGGCCACCGGCGCGCGGGTGCGCGCCTGACGCCGGTCCACGCCGCTTGCGCGACGGCGGATTTCGCCGCGGCGCGATGCGATTCGTCGTGCGGCGATCCGCCGCGCGCGACGCGGTCCACTTCCTGAAAGCATTTCGAACATGAGCGTCCTGCCCGACTGGCCCTACCCGCACCTGTGCGCCCACCGCGGTGCGGGCAAGCTCGCCCCCGAGAACACGCTGACGGCGATGCGCGTCGGCCATGCGCACGGCTACCGGATGGTGGAGTTCGACGTCAAGCTGTCCGCCGACAACGTGTCGTTCCTGTTGCACGACGCGACGCTCGACCGCACGACCAGCGGCCGTGGCCGCGCCGACGCGCTGCCCTGGCGCGAGCTGGCGCGCCTCGACGCCGGCGGCTGGCACTCGGCCAAGTACGCGGGCGAGATGCTGCCGACGCTCGCCGCGATCGCGCGCTGGGCGCGTGCGCACGACGTGCGCTGCAACGTCGAGATCAAGCCCACGCCCGGCCGCGAGCGCGAGACCGGTGCCGCGGTGGCGCTCGACGCAGCCGCGCTGTGGCGCGACGCCGAGGTGCAGCCGCTGCTGTCGTCGTTCTCGGAGATCGCGCTCGAGGCCGCGCGCGAAGCCGTGCCGGCGCTGCCGCGCGCGCTGCTGCTCGACGAGCTCGCCGACGACTGGCAGGAGCGGCTCGCCCGTCTCGGCTGCGTCGCCCTCGACACCAACCACGAGGCGCTCGACGCCGGCATCGTGCGCCGCGCGCACGCCGGTGGCTGCCGCGTCGCGTGCTACACGCCGAACGAGGCCGCGCGCGTCGAGGAGCTGCGGCGCATGGGCGTCGACACGGTCATCACGGACGCGATCGACGCCGTTTCGGCGGAGTGACCCTCGCATCGCGGTCGCGTGCGACGCACCGCAGGTTGCACGCGCGTCGGCATGCGGTGCGTGACCTGGACTAATGTATTGCCAGTCGCCGAGGTCCGGCGACATCATGCTGCTGTGTCGGTCCGCGCCGGGGTGGCGCGGAATGGCGAGGCCCTCCATGCCCACTTTCCTTCGTGCCGGCGACCTGTGGCGCCTCGCGCGCCAGGCGGTCGACGCCTGGATCGACGACTACGCCCCCAGCATGGGCGCGGCGCTCGCGTTCTACACGATGTTCTCGATCGCGCCGCTGTTCGTGATCGTCATTGCCGTCGCCGGGCTCGCCTTCGGCGCGGATGCGGCCGAGGGACGGATCATCGCCGAGCTTGGCGGGCTCATCGGCAACGATGGCGCGACCGCGGTGCAGGGGCTCATCCGCAGCGCGAGCTCGAAGGGCGCGAGCATCACCGCCTCGCTGGTGGGCTTCGGCGCGTTGCTCGTGGGCGCGACGACGGTCTTCAGCGAGCTGCAGTCCGATCTCGACCGCATCTGGCAGGCGCCGCCCACGTCGAGGCCCTCGGGCATCTGGGGACTGTTGCGCGCGCGTTTCCTGTCGTTCGGGCTCATCCTCGGCATCGGCTTCATCCTGCTCGTTTCGCTGGTGCTGAGCGCGGTGCTGACGGCGATCGGCACGTGGTGGTCGCCGTGGGTCGGCCATTGGGCGGCGGTGCTGGAAGTCGTCGACTTCGTCATCGGCCCCGTCATCATCACGCTGCTGTTCGCGATGATCTACAAGCTCCTGCCCAGCGTGCCGATCGCCTGGCGCGACGTGTGGACCGGCGCCATCGTCACGGCCATCCTCTTCTCCGTCGGCAAGTACCTGATTGGCCTCTACATCGGCAAGAGCGGGGTGGTGTCGGGGTTCGGCGCGACAGGCTCGCTCGCGGTGCTGCTGCTCTGGGTGTATTACTCCGCGCAGATATTCCTGCTCGGCGCCGAGTTCACCTATGCCTATGCGCACGGCTTCGGCTCGTTGCGTGGGAACACGGCCGCGAGTCCGGGAACGCCCGCCAAGGCGCCCGGCGCTCCCGCGTCGGCATCGGCGCGTGCGGCGGACGATCCCTCGACGGCGTGGAACGCCGAACCCTACGCGCCGCGCATCCTTCGTCGTGACGCGCGTTCGTTGACGCGGGAAGACGAGCGGTCCACGGCCAATTTCTGGCTCGCGCTCGGTGCGGGCATTGCCGCGGCGCTCGCCGCGGACGTGCTCGCGCGGCGTGTCAAACGCCGGCGCTGACCCGACGCTGCGCCGGACGCCGCGGGCGAAGCGCTTCCGTTACGCGGCGGCGGAGACGTTGCGCACGATCTCGCGCTCGTCGATCGGCAGGTGAATGATGCCGGCGACGACGCCCAGCGCGATCGACAGGTACCAGACGAGGTCGTAGCTGCCCGTCGTGTCGAACACTTTGCCGCCGAGCCACGCGCCGAGGAAGCTGCCGACCTGGTGGCTGAAGAACGTGATGCCCGCCAGCATCGACAGGTAGCGCACGCCGAACACCTGCGCGACGATGCCGTTGGTCGGCGGGATCGTCGACAGCCAGAGCAGGCCGATCGTCACCGCGAACGCGTACACCGACACCGTCGACAGCGGCGCCCACAGGAACAGCGATATCGCGATGGCGCGCGCGAAATAGATGAACGACAGGATCCAGCGCTTGGGCATGTGTCCGCCGAGCCAGCCGGTGAGGTACGTGCCGACGATGTTGCCGAGGCCGATCAGCGCCAGCGCCGTCACGCCCACCCTCGCGGGCATCCCCTTGTCGAGCAGGTAGGAAGGCAGGTGCACGCCGATGAACACCACCTGGAAGCCGCAGACGAAGAAGCCGAGCGTGAGCAGCAGGTAGCCGCGATGACGCAAGGCCTCGTGGATCGCCTGCGACGCCGATTGGCGGAACGCGTGCACCACCGCGCCGCGCGGCGACGCCATCGCGGCGGCGAGCGGCGCCATCAGCAGCGCGATCATGGATAGCATGATGAGCGCGCCATGCCAGCCGAAGCGCGTGAGCAGCCACTGCGTGAAGGGCAGCATGGCGAACTGGCCGAACGAACCGGCCGCCGCCGAGATGCCCAGCACCATGCTGCGCTTACCGGGCGGGTACGCGCGGCCCAGCACGCCGGCGACGATGCTGAACGTGACGCCGGACAGGCTGGTGCCGAACACCAGCCCCGCGCTCAGCGCGAACGCCAGCGGCGATATGGGAAACGCCATCAGCACGAGGCCGAGCGCGTAGAGCAGCGCGCTGACGAGCACCACGCGACCCGAGCCGTACTTGTCGGCGATCATGCCGGCGAACGGCTGGGTCGCGCCCCAGACGAGGTTCTGCACGGCGATCGCCAGCGCGAACACTTCGCGCCCCCAGCCGAGGTCGTGCGAGATCGGCTGCAGAAAGAGTCCGAAGGTCGCGCGGATGCCGGTGCTCAGCACGAGCACCACGCCGCAGGCGACGAGGACCACGGTGGGCGTGCGCCAGTCGATGCGATCGTTCATGGGATGTGGAGGTCAGGCGCCGGCTGTGACGCGCGCCGGCTGCGCCGCTGATGCGCAGGTGAGGTCGGGATGCAGCGCCTCGAGCTCGCCGAGGACGCCGATCAGCGCGTCGAGCCTCGCGCGCCCGAGCATCCGCGCCACCGTGGCCTGCGCGCGGCGCCAGTGCGGCTCGGCATCGGCGAACGCCGTTTCGCCCTTGCGCGTGATCGCGGCCAAGCGCGTGCGCGCATCGCGGCCGGTGGTCAGCGTGACCAGCCCGCGCGCGAACAGCGGCTCGAGATTGCGCGACATCGCCGTGCGGTCGAGGAGCAGCATCGACGCCAGGTCGCCGATGCGCATCGGCCCTTCGCGGACCAGCGTGCGGATCAGCGAGAACTGCGTGATCCGCAGGCCCGAAGGCGCCATGGCGTCGTCGTAGAGCTGCGTCAGCGAGCGCGCGGCACGGCGCAGGCGGCCGCAGGTGCAGGCGGCGGACAGCGCGGACGGTGCGCGGACGGCGGATCGGGCGGAAGGCTTCGCGGAGCGCGGCATCGGGACAAAAGGCGCATATGCACGTTAATTGCGAGCATATACACCTTTTTTCCGGCGTGCAAATCGCGCGCCGGAACTCGCCGTCGCGCGGAGGGTGGCGCGGCAGGGGGCAGGCGCGTTGCCGGTCTTGCGCGGTGGCCGCGCAGGCACGCGACGTGCGACCGGCGGCCAGCCCGTTCAGAACACGCGGGCGACGCCGGGCAGGCGCAGCAGCAGCCCCGTCAGCACGTACAGCGCGGCGCACGACAGCGAGCCGACGGCGAGGAACTTGAGCGCCGGCGGCGCTATCCAGGATCGCAGCGCCACGCTGATGGCGACGACGACCGGCGGATGGAAGCAGTAGATCGCGTAGGCGCGGCGCGCGAGGCCGCGCAGCCGATCGGCCCGCACCCGCACGCGGAAGAACCACAGCAACGCCAGGATCACGCCCCACGCCACGCAAGGCTCCCACGCCGCGTACATCAGGGCATCCAGATTGAAGCCGCCGCTGACGCCCAGCGGTGCGGGGCGAAGCGCATGCAGGCCGATGACGGCGAGCGGCAGCAGCGGAATGGCGGCCAGCGCGGCGATCGCCCAGGGTCGGGCGTAGGCGAGATCGACGCGCTCGAGCCAGCGATGGCGCCAGGCGATGCAGCCGACGGCGAACAGCACCAGATACGACGCGAAGTAGCCGAGCTGCATGTGGACCACTTCGTCGCCGGTCGGAAACCGCAGGCGCAGCACGAACGCGGCGAACGCCGTGGCGATCGCGGCGGCGACGAGCGTCCGCGCGCCCGGCAGCGCGGCGGCGTCGGCGCCGCGCGCTTCGGGCGGCGCCAGCGGCAACGCCGCCAACGCCGTGCGCGAATCCTCCCCGCGCGCCGTGCGGCGCCCGATCCTCAGCGCCGCATAGGCGAGCGTCATGATCAAGAGCGACTGCACGAACCACAGCGGTCCTGGCGCCAAGTGCAGCGCCGCCATGCGGACGATCCAGTCGAACAGCACGTCATGGTGCCGCGCCTCGTCGGCGATGGCGTTGGTGAGGGCGTCGAGGACGAAGCCGAACAGAAGAAGCGGAATGCCGAGGCGGATCGCGCGGTCGCGCAGGAAATGCAGCGCGCCCTTGCGGTCGTACGCGGGTGGCGTGACGTAGCCTGCGAGCAGGAAGAACAGGCCCATGAAGAACGCCTGATTGACGGCGCAGAAGAGCGCCAGCAGCAGCGTCGTCGCATGGCCCGCGCGACCGGCTGCCTCGTGGTAGTACCAGCTTCCGGGGCCGCCGTAGGTGATCGCCGTGTGGTGGAACACCACGAGCAGCGTCACGACCGCGCGGATCTGGTCGAGGAATGCGATCCGGCCCGGTGATCCTGCCGCCGGCGCCACGCCGGTCAGCGGTCGGTGCGCACGCGCCCGACCGCCTCGTTCCAGCCGTCCACCAGCGCCGCCACGCGGTCGCGCGGCATCGACGGCACGAAGCGGCGGTCGACCTGCCAGTTGGCGCCGACCTCGTGGTCGTCCTTCCAGAAGCCGGTGGCGAGCCCGGCGAGATAGGCGGCGCCGAGCGCGGTGGTCTCGGCGACGCGCGGCCTCACGACGGGCACGCCGAGCACGTCGGCCTGGAACTGCATCAGGTGGTTGTTGGCCGTGGCGCCGCCGTCGACGCGCAATTGCGTGAGCGTGATGCCCGCATCCTTCTGCATCGCGCGCAGCACGTCGGCGCTCTGGAAGGCGATCGACTCGATCGCGGCGCGCGCGATGTGCGCGGTGGTGGTGCCGCGCGTGAGGCCGACGATCGCACCGCGCGCACGCGGATCCCAGTGCGGCGCGCCGAGGCCCGCGAATGCCGGCACGAAGTAGACGCCGCCCGTGTCGGGGACGCTGGTCGCCATCACCTCCACCTCGGCCGCGCTGCGCACGACCTTGAGTCCGTCGCGCAGCCATTGCACGACGGCGCCGGCGATGAACACCGACCCCTCCAGTGCGTAGTCGCGCGTGTCACCGCGCTGCCAGGCCACGGTGGTGAGCAGGTTGTGCGTCGAGGCGACCGGCTTCTGTCCGGCGTTCATCAGCATGAAGCAGCCGGTGCCGTACGTGTTCTTCGCCATGCCGGGCGAGAGGCAGGCCTGCCCGAACAGCGCCGCCTGCTGGTCGCCGGCGATGCCGGCGATGGGAATCTTCGCGCCGTCGAGCGTCATCTCGGCACACACGCCCGACGACGGCACGACGCGCGGCAGCAGCGAGCGCGGTATGCCGAACAGCGCGAGCAGTTCGTCGTCCCATTCGCCGCGGTGGATGTCGTAGAGCATCGTGCGGCTCGCGTTCGAGGCGTCGGTGACGTGCACGGCGCCGCCGGTGAGCTGCCAGACGAGCCACGTGTCGACGGTGCCGAACGCGAGCTCGCCGCGCGCCGCGCGTTCCTTGGCGCCCGGCACGTGCTCGAGGAGCCACTTGAGCTTGCTGCCCGAGAAATAGGCGTCGATCACGAGGCCGGTCTTCTGCGCGATCATCGGCGCATGGCCGCCGGCGCGCAGGCGGTCGCAGATGTCGGCGGTGCGCCGGTCCTGCCAGACGATGGCGTTGGCGAGCGGGACGCCGGTCGTGCGATCCCACAGCAGCGTCGTCTCGCGCTGGTTGGCGATGCCGGCGGCGGCGATGTCGCGCCCGCTGATGCGCGCTTTCGCCATCACCGCGTGCAGGACGCCGGACTGCGACGCCCAGATCGCCATCGGGTCGTGCTCGACCCAGCCGGGCTTGGGGAAGATCTGGCCGAATTCGGCCTGTGCGCTGGCGACCACCGCTCCCGCGTGATCGAAGACGATGGCGCGGGAACTGGTGGTTCCCTGGTCGAGCGCGAGTACGTACACGGAAGCCTCCTCTGCACCTGCACGCCGTTCCGCGGGCGCCGGTCAAAGCCGGTAAAATGCGGACTTTCCGTGATTGTAGTCGCCCGCGCGCTTCGCGCACGCCGTTGCGATCCCGACGCGAATGCCGCTCAAACCTTCCGTAGCCCGCACGCGCCTGCACACGCGAACCGCCGTCTGCGAATGCTTCGCGCGCGACGACGGGCTGTTCGACGTCGAGGCGCACCTCACCGACGTCAAGGATCACCGCTACGAGCTGATGGCGGGCACGCGCGACGCCGGCGAGCCGGTGCACGACATGTGGGTGCGCGTGACGATCGACCGCGAGCTCACCATCCACGCGGTGGAGGCGCGCATGGACCGGATGCCATATCCGGACGCGTGCAACCGCATCGAGGCGGCGTACGCGAAGCTCGTCGGCCGCAACCTCGCGCGCAACTTCCGGCTCGCGCTCCACGACGCGATGGGTGGCGTCAAGGGCTGCACGCACCTGACCGAGCTGCTCGGGTATCTTCCGACCACGGCGATCCAGGCGTTCGCCGGGCTCACCCGCGAGATCCACGGCGACGCCAAGCCGTTCCAGCTCGATCGCTGCCACGCGCTCGAGACCTCGACCGATACCGTGCGCCGCTATTACCCGGCGTGGTATCGGGGCCCGGCCGGCTGACTGACCCACCTCCCTGGCGAACAATGCGTCGCCGCTCACCATGGTTGCCTGACGTTGTGGAGTGCGATCGATGAAGATTCACGAATACCAGGGCAAGGAAATCTTTCGCCGCTACGGCATGGCGGTGCCCCGCGGCATACCCGCCTTCAGCGTCGACGAGGCGGTGGCCGCGGCGAAGTCGCTGGGCGGCGCGGTGTGGGTGGTGAAGGCGCAGATCCATGCCGGCGGCCGCGGCAAGGGCGGCGGCGTCAAGGTGGCGAAGTCGGTCGACGACGTCAAGGCGCGCGCGGGCGAGATCCTCGGCATGCAGCTCGTCACGCACCAGACTGGTCCCGGCGGGCAGAAGGTGCGGCGGCTGCTGATCGAGGAAGGCGCCGACATCCGCAAGGAGCTCTACGTCGGCATGGTGGTCGACCGCGCGTCGCAGCGGGTGGTGCTGATGGCGAGCTCCGAGGGCGGCATGGACATCGAGGAGGTCGCGGCGAAGACGCCGGAGAAGATCCGGCGCGTGACGATCGATCCGCAGGCGGGGCTCACCGACGCGCAGGCCGACGGCGTCGCGCGCGAGATCGGCGTGCCGGATGCGAGCGTGCCGCAGGCGCGCGCGATCCTGCAGGGCCTCTACCGCGCGTTCGACGAGACCGACGCGTCGCTCGCCGAGATCAACCCGCTCGTGATCACCGGCGACGACAAGGTTATCGCGCTCGATGCCAAGCTCAACTTCGACGACAACGCGCTGTTCCGCCATCCCGACATCGTCGAGATGCGCGACCTCGACGAGGAGGATCCCAACGAGATCGCCGCGTCGAAATTCGACCTCTCCTACATCTCGCTCGACGGCGACATCGGCTGCCTCGTCAACGGCGCGGGCCTCGCGATGGCGACGATGGACGTGATCAAGCTGTACGGCGGCGAGCCCGCGAACTTCCTCGACGTCGGCGGCGGTGCCACGGCCGAGAAGGTGACCGAAGCGTTCAAGATCATGCTGCGCAATCCGAAGCTGAAGGCGATCCTCGTCAACATCTTCGGCGGCATCATGAAGTGCGACACGATCGCCGAAGGCGTGATCGCGGCGTCGAAGGCGGTGGGCCTCAAGGTGCCGCTGGTGGTGCGCATGAAGGGCACCAACGAGGAGCTCGGGCGCAAGATCCTGGCCGATTCGGGACTGCCGATCATCAGCGCGAACAACATGGCTGAGGCAGCGGAAAAAGTCGTCGCGGCCACCAGGGGGAACCCACGATGAGCATCCTCGTCGACCGCAACACGAAGGTGATCACGCAGGGGATCACCGGCAAGACCGGACAGTTCCATACGCGGATGTGCCGCGACTACGCGAACGGACGCGCGGCCTACGTCGCCGGCGTCAACCCGAAGAAGGCCGGCGAGGACTTCGAGGGCATCCCGATCTACGCCACGGTCGCGGAGGCAAAGGCCGCGACCGGCGCCACGGTATCGGTGATCTACGTGCCGCCGCCGTTCGCCGCGTCGGCGATCGACGAGGCGGTCGATGCCGGGCTCGACCTCGTCGTCTGCATCACCGAAGGCATTCCGGTGCGCGACATGATCCGCACGCGCGACAGGATGCAGGGCCGCAAGACGCTGCTGCTCGGCCCCAATTGCCCGGGCGTCATCACGCCGGACGCGATCAAGATCGGCATCATGCCGGGACACATCCACAAGCAGGGCTGTATCGGCGTGGTTTCGCGCTCCGGCACGCTTACCTACGAGGCCGTGGGCCAGCTCACCGAGCTCGGACTCGGCCAGTCGACTGCGGTGGGCATCGGCGGCGATCCGGTCAACGGCCTCAAGCACGTCGACATCCTGCGGATGTTCAACGACGATCCCGGCACCGATGCCGTCATCATGATCGGCGAGATCGGCGGCGGCGACGAGGAAATCGCCGCCGCTTGGGTGAAGGCCAACATGAAGAAGCCCGTGGTCGGCTTCATCGCCGGCGTCACGGCGCCCCCGGGCAAGCGGATGGGCCATGCCGGCGCGATCATCTCCGGCGGCAAGGGCACTGCCCAGGAGAAGCTCGCGGCGATGGAAGACGCGGGCATCAAGGTGACGCGCAACCCCGCGGAAATGGGCAAGCTGCTCAAGTCGGTGCTGTAGCGTGATGTCGGAGCTGGCGCAGCCCCAGTTCTGGGTGGCTGCGGTCGAGATCGTCGCCGTCAACATCCTGTTGTCGGGCGACAACGCCGTCGTCATCGCGCTCGCCTGCCGCAACCTGCCGCCGGCGCAGCGGCGCTGGGGCGTGTTCTGGGGCGCCTTCGGCGCGATCGCGCTGCGCGTCGTGCTCACGGTGTTCGCGCTGTCGCTGCTCGCGCTGCCGTGGCTCAAGCTCGTCGGCGGACTGCTGCTCTTGTGGATCGGCGTCAAGCTGATCGCCGAGGAGGAGGTCGCCGGCGAGGCAGTGGCCGGCAGCGACCGGCTCGTCTCCGTCGTCAGGACGGTGGTCGTCGCCGACCTCGTGATGAGCCTCGACAACGTGCTCGGCGTCGCCGCGGCGGCGAACGGCAGCGTCGTGCTGCTGACGTTCGGCCTCCTCGTGTCGATTCCGCTGGTGATCGCGGGCAGCCAGCTGATCCTCAAGGTCATCGAGCGCTACCCGGTGCTGGTCGTGGCCGGCGGCGCGCTGCTGGGCTACATCGCCGGCGAGATGTTCGTGCGCGAGGCGGTACTGGCGCCATGGATCGACGCCCGCGGCCACTGGATCCACTGGGGACTCCCCATTGCGTGCGCGCTGCTGGTCGTCGTCGTGGCCAAGGTCATGGAACGACGACAACATCGCTGAGCGCATCGTCCGGAGGCATTGCACAATTCCCTGGCGCGCGTTGCGTACGCGCTTTTCTCCAACCCCATCCCCGATTGCATCGATGAATACATCCACCGAAGGTCTTCGTGTCCTCGTCACCGCCGGTGCCGCCGGCATCGGTCGCTGCATCGCGCTCGCGTTCCACGCTGCGGGAGCGCGCGTCTACGTGTGCGACGTCGCGCCCGACGCGCTGGATTCGCTGCGAGGCCACGCGCCGGAGATCGGCGGGTGCGTGGCCGACGTCGCCAGCCCGGACGACGTCGCGACGCTGTTCGGTCGCGCGCTCGCCG
>DATBOK010000236.1:0-12500 GCA_036553845.1 Casimicrobiaceae bacterium | reverse complement strand
GTCGCCCACCATCGAGGGGAACGTCTCGCCCTTCTCGTAGGACTTGATGACGTCCGGCGGGTAGAAGCTGCCTGCGTTCTCCACGGCGTCGGCCCAGAGGGCGAATTCCATGTAGCTGTTCTCGGCACCCCACTCGGGCTTGTAGCCGTATTTCTTGTCGAAGGCCTCGACGAACATCTTGGCGAGCGGGTATTTGTCTTCCATGGTCCACCAGAAGTCGGTGGCGGCATAGACATCGGCCATCAGTTCGGGGCCGACTTCCCGCGAGAGGAAAGGAATCTGGTAGGGCACCACCAGCTTCATCTTGTCGAGGATGCCGAATTGCTTCGCCTGCTGGATCGACAATACGGCGTCGTGCCCCCAGTTGACGTTGATCAGCACGTCGGCGCCGGAGTTGGCCACGTTGAGCAGATACGACGAATAGTCTGGCGCGCCGAGCGGCGAAACCTGGTTCGTCGCCGTCGTCCACCCTGCGGTGGCCAGGTAGTCCTGCATCGACTTGGTGACCGTGTGGCCATACGTGTAGTCGGGCGTCAGGTACGCGGCCTTCTTGTTCTTGCCGAACGTGCGCACCGCGATCGGGCCGATCGCCGCCGCCGCCGTCTGTCCGTAGAAGCACTGCCGGAAGCCATAACGGACGCAATCCTTGCCCGTGGTGTCGTTGGAGCCGGAGATGCCGGCGACGTAGAGCACCTTCTCGCGCTGGGCGAGCTTGTTGAGCGCCACGGCGACGGCACTCGACGTCGAGCCGGTCATCAACACCGCCTTGTTCTCGGTGATGAATCGCTGCTGGGCCTGCACCGCATCGTTCGGCTTCGCCGCGGAATCGGCGACGCCGAACTTCACTTCTTTGCCGAGCACGCCTTTCTTGGTTTTGGTCGAGATCGCGCGCATGAGCGGATGGCCCGAGTTCAGGTGTTCCACCGCAAGCTCGTATCCCTTGAGCTCGTCCTCGCCCTGCACCGCATAGCTGCCGGTACGCGGCACGGCGATGCCGATGAAGACCGAATCGCCGGACGAGCCGGCCGGCCAGGTGCCGATCGGCGGCTGGTCGGCGGCGAAGGCGCGTGTCGCGAATCCTGCCGGCACCGCGAGGCCGCCGGCGACGCCGAGGCTGGTGCGTATGAAGTCACGGCGGCTGCGGCCGCCGAAGTTCGAATCACGATCGTGCATGACGTTCCTCCTCCGTTGGCTTGTCCCTTGGATACATCGCAAAGCGATATTCCGGGTATGCAACGGGGTAGAATCTTACCTGTATTCCGGGGCCCGGTGGTGGATTGGCGCCCCCAGGGGGAATGCAGCTTGCATCTCAGAAGGGCCGAGAGACGGTTCAAGCTCACCACGCGCGACTACGCGCAACTCGCGGCGTTCCGCCACGCCCTGCGGGGATTCCTGCACTTCGGCGAAGCCGCGGCCACGGAAGTCGGGCTCGCCTCGCACCATTATCAGGCAATGCTGATCCTGCGCGCCTGCCCGCGCGGCCAGAACATCTCGATCGGCGACCTCGCGCGGGACCTCTACATCAAGCACAACAGCGCGGTTGGCCTTGTCGACCGCCTGGTTCGGGAAAAGCTGATCGTGCGGATGCCATCGAGAACCGACCGCCGCAAGGTGGAGCTTCGCCTCACCGGCCGCGGGCGGCGGGTGCTGGCGCGGCTCGCCGCGATGCATCAGCGCGAGCTGCAGCGGATCGGTCCGGACCTCGGCGGATTCTTTGCCGCGATGGCGCACTCGCCGTCTCGCGGCGCGACCTGAGCCGGGTAGCGCCCCGGCGCGACATTCGAGCGCAAGACCCGGAGTGCGGGCGCGGGCCGCCGGACGCAGAATCCTGGCGTCCCGACCCTTCCGGAAAAAGACCGCATGTGCGTGCGACGATGCGCCCGATGCCAACCTTCATCGCCGCACGCCGCCTGCGCGCGGGGCGGCCAGGTGACGGCGTGAAGCCCGTCGACCCGCGCGCGGCGACGGTCGTGGCAGAAGGCGACGTCGTCGAAGCGCGCGTGCGCGCGATCGACTGGATGGCCGTCGCAGCCGACGTCGACGCCGAGGGCACCGCGCTGCTGGACGGGCTTATCGCGCCCGCCGAATGCGCGGCGCTGGCGGCGCTGTACGCGGATGAAGCGTCGTTTCGCAGCCGCGTCGTGATGGCGCGGCACGGCTTCGGCCGCGGCGAATACAAGTATTTCGCGTATCCGCTGCCGGATCTCGTTGCGCGGCTGCGCACCGCGCTGTACGCGCGACTGGCGCCGATCGCCGATCGCTGGCATGCGGCACTCGGCAGCACGGTGCGCTTTCCGCCCGCGCACGCGGACTACGTTGCGCGTTGCCACGCGGGCGGCCAGCGGCGGCCGACGCCACTGCTGCTGCGTTACGGGGCCGGCGACTACAACTGCCTGCACCAGGATCTGTATGGCGAGCACGTGTTCCCGCTTCAGGTCGTCGTCATGCTGTCGGCCGCGGGACGCGATTTCACCGGCGGCGAGCTGGTGCTGACCGAGCAGCGGCCGCGGATGCAGTCGCGACCGATCGTGGTGCCGTTGCAGCAGGGCGATGCCGCGGTCATCGCCACGCATACGCGCCCGGTGCGCGGGACGCGCGGCCATTACCGCGTCAACCTGCGGCACGGCGTGGCGCGCGTGCGCACGGGGCGACGACACACGCTCGGCCTCATCTTTCACGACGCTACATGATGCTGCCGACGACGACGGACCTGTTCGCGGCGGACGACGAGTCCACATCCGTCGGACGCGTCGACGTGCTCGGCCCCGGTGCGCGCGTGCTGCGCGGCTTCGCGCTCGCCAATGACACGTCGCTGCTCGCAGCGCTGCGCGCCGTCGTCGCCGCCGCGCCGCTTCGCCACATGGTCACGCCCGGCGGCCTGCGCATGTCGGTGGCGATGACCAACTGCGGAAGCCTGGGCTGGGTCAGCGACCGCCGTGGCTATCGCTACGATCCGCTCGATCCGCAGACCGGCCGCCCCTGGCCGCCGATGCCCGCGTCGTTCGCGCAGCTTGCCGCGCGCGCTGCCGCGCACGCGGGCTTCGCCGGATTCGCGGCCGACGCCTGCCTCGTCAATCGCTACGACGCCGGCACGCGTTTGTCGCTGCACCAGGACCGGAACGAGCGCGACTTCGATGCACCCATCGTCTCGGTATCGCTCGGCATCCCGGCCACGTTCCTGTTCGGCGGTGACACGCGCACGGAGCGTCCGGTGCGCGTGCCGCTGCGGCATGGCGATGTCGTCGTCTGGGGCGGCGTGGACAGGTTGCGCTTCCACGGCGTCGCGCCGCTGCGGGCGTCCCATCACGCGGCGCTGGGTCCGACGCGCATCAATCTCACGATGCGCAAGGCGGGTTGACCAAGTGCGTGACGGTGCGCGTGCCATTGGAATAGGCCGCGCACATGTGCTGTACACCTAAGGTTTGTGCCGCGAGTTTTGCGAGGGCTCGTTGTACGCCTGACATGTCGCGCGCGTTTACACGCCTTGAGCGAAGGCTCGGCTAAGTCGCTGAATCTTCCGCATTGCATGATTCTTGCGAGTTGTACCGTACGGTATGTGCAGAGTACGGAGGTTCTCATGATCAATTTGTCATCATCGGCAACTCGGATGCCGGCGTTCGCGCAGCGCGCGGCGAGCGTAACCATCGCGTTGTTGCCTCTGGCGATCGCCCTGATCGTCGCTTCGCCTGCGGGCGCCGCAGTTTTCGGGAGCACCAATCTCGTCACCGACGGCCAGGGCGCGAACGCCGCGCGCGTCACCGACCCCAATCTCGTCAACGCCTGGGGGATTTCGCATTCCTCCGGCTCGCCGTTCTGGGTATCGGACAACGGCACCGGCGTGTCGACGCTCTACGCCGTCAATCCGGTCACCAACGTGCCGACGATTATCCCTTTGGTCGTGACCATCCCCGGTGCCGGTAATCCCACCGGGCAGGTCTTCAATGCCGACGCCGCGAGCTTCAACGGCGATCTGTTTCTGTTCGTCAGCGAAGACGGCACCGTTTCCGGGTGGCGCGGCGCGCTCGGCACAGCCGCCGAAACGCTGGTCCCGGGCTCAGCCGACGACAACTACAAGGGCACGGCGCTCGCCACCATCGGCACGGACACCTACCTGTACGCCGCGAATTTCCGCACGGGCGCCATCGACGTCGTCAAGGGCAACTCCGGCAACCCCGACCTCACGGGGACGTTCACCGACCCGGGCATCCCGAGTGGCTACGCGCCGTTCAACATCCGGAACATCGGCGGCAACCTCTTCGTGACCTATGCGCAGCAGGATTCCGATCACGGCGACGACGTCCCGGGTGTCGGGCACGGCTTCGTCGACGAGTTCGATACGCAGGGCCAATTCATCGAGCGCATCGGCACGCAGGGCACGCTCAATTCGCCGTGGGGCCTGGCGATCGCGCCCGCGTCGTTCGGCGCGTTCGCCGGCGATCTCCTGGTCGGCAATTTCGGCGACGGCATGATCAACGCGTTCGACCTCGCCAGCCAGGCGTTCGACGGTGTGCTTCCTGGCATCGGCGGCAATCCCCTGGCCATCGACGGGCTCTGGGGCCTGATTGCCGGCAACGGCGGCAGCGGCGGCAACGCCAACGAGATCTACTTTTCGGCGGGACCCGCCGGGGAATCGCACGGCCTGTTCGGCGTACTCGACGTGGTTCCCGAGCCGGGGACGCTGACGCTTATCGGCGGCGCGCTCGCGGCGCTCTGCCTCGCGCGGCGCAGGCGCGCGGGACGACCGGCCTGAGGTTGCAACGCGCCCGGCGATCGGCGCCGGGCGCCACGCAGCACGTCGTTCGTCGCGGCGGGAATAAACTCGCCGGCGCGGGTGTCTTCACGGCACCCCCACGATAATCGGCTCAACTTGCCCGACACGACACGCTTCGAGGCGCGGGTCATGCCCCACCTCGACGCCGCCTACAACCTGGCGCGCTGGCTGACGCGCGACGCCCATGACGCCGAGGATGTGGTGCAGGACGCGTGCGTGCGGGCGATCCGCTACGCGGACACGCTGCAGCATGGCGATGGTCGGGCGTGGTTCCTGGCGATCGTGCGCAACGCGTTCTACGACTGGCTCGGCCGCAACCGCCCCGCGGAACTCGTCTACGACGACGACGCGGTAGGCGAAGCCGTCGATCCCGCGGCGGCCAATCCCGAGCAGAGCGCGCAGGCGATGGCCGAATTGCGCAGCCTCGCGGACGCGCTGGCGGCATTGCCGCTGCAGTTCCGCGAAGTGCTGGTCCTGCGCGAGCTCGAGGACATGTCGTACAAGGAGATCGCGCGCGTCGCCGGCATCCCGGTGGGAACCGTGATGTCGCGGCTGGCGCGGGGGCGCGCGCTGCTGCAGCGCTCGCGCTCGCTGCAGGTGATCGGCACGCAGCGCGCCGGAGGCGCACGATGAACTGCAACGAATGCACGGGGCTGATGGGCGCGAGCGTCGACCGCGAGATCGGCCGCTGGCAGGGACGCTCGCTCAAGCGCCACCTCGCGGCGTGCCCGGACTGCGCCGCGCGCCACGACGAGGCGCTCGCGCTGCGCACCCGATTGCGCGCCGAGCTGCCACGCCATGTCGCGCCGCCCGAGCTGCGCTCGCGCGTGCAGGCCATGCTCGAGACGATGCAGCCGCCGGGTTCGGCGCGCACACCGGGGGCCACCGGGCGCTGGCGGTGGCTCGGCACCGGCGCGCTCGCCGGGTGCGCGCTCACCGTCCTGACATGGGTCGCCGGCACGACGCTCCTCGACATGCGCGCGCGTGACGACATCGCCGTGGAGGCGGTGACTTCGCACGTGCGGGCGACGCTCGGCAACCACGTGATCCAGGTGGCGTCGTCCGACCAGCACACGGTGAAGCCATGGCTGTCGGCGCGGCTCGATTATTCGCCGCCGGTGCCGGACATGCGTGCGCAAGGCTTCACGCTGGTCGGAGGACGCATCGACTATCTCGATGGGCGACCCGTGGCGACGCTCGTCTACCGCATTCGCGATCACATGATCGATGTGTTCGTGCGCCCGCAGGCCGCGGGTTCGCTCGCCGCCGCGCCGCGCACGCTGCGCGGTTTTCACGTCGTCGAGGCGCGTGGGTCGGCGATGGACTGGCTCGCGGTGTCCGATGTCGGCGCCGACGTGCTGCAGTCGTTCGTGGAGGACGTCGCGCGACGGGAATAACGCGGCCGGGCCGGCGGTCTTGACGGGTATGGACTTGCCCGCTCATCACCCCGGAGGACCCGCCATGAACGCACCCGAAACTCCCCCCGCTCGCGTCGGCCGTCGCCAGGCTTTGAGCTGTCTCGCCGCATGGAGCGGCGCCGCCGTCGTCTGGACCGTGGCGGGTGGCGTGCCGCGCGCCCTCGGCGCGACGAGCGGCGGCGCGACCATGGCGGCGGAGCCGAACGCGCTGACGTTCGTGCAGATCAGCGACACGCACATCGGCTTCAACAAGGCCGCGAATCCGGACGTCGTCGGCAGCCTGCGCCACGCCATCGCCGATATCCACGCGCTGCCCCAGGCGCCGGCATTCGTCGTGCACACCGGCGACGTCAGCCACCTGTCGAAGCCCGAGGAGTTCGCCCGCGCGCGCGAGGTGCTGCAGGAGATCCGCGTCGATCGCGTGCACACGATACCCGGCGAGCACGACACG
Source organism: Casimicrobiaceae bacterium (assembly GCA_036553845.1). GTDB lineage: Bacteria > Pseudomonadota > Gammaproteobacteria > Burkholderiales > Casimicrobiaceae > VBCG01. The sequence continues at coordinate 5,860 of DATBOK010000236.1, read as the reverse complement.
ATCGACGACGGCGTCACGGGCTACCTCAAGTTCTTCGACCACGACGGCAAGGGGCGCTCCTGGTACAGCTTCGACCAGGGCGGCGTGCATTTCATCGGCCTCAACAACGTCGAGAACTTCAAGCTGGGCACGCTGGCTTCGCTCGGCGACGCGCAGATCGCGTGGCTGCAGTCCGACCTTGCGGGCGTCGCGCATTCCACGCCCGTCGTCGTGCTCGCGCACATTCCGCTGTGGACGATCTGGGAGCCATGGGGCTGGGGCACCGCCGATTCCGCGCAGGCGATCGCGCTGTTGCGCCCCTTCGGGTCGGTCACCGTGCTCAACGGCCACATCCACCAGGTGCTGCAGAAGGTCGAAGGCAACGTCGCCCTGCATACGGCGATGTCGCTCGCCTACCCGTTGCCCACGCCCGGGCAGGCGGGCATCGGCGAGCCCGGTCCCGTCACGGTGCCGGCGGGCGAGCTTGGCCGGCTTCTGGGAACGCGCACGTTGCGCGTCGTGCGCGGAGATCACGAACTGGCGCTGCTCGACACGCCGCTGGAGCGCTGACATGGGTGACGCTTCGATTCAGGCGACGCGTGCCCGTGGTCCGCGCAATTCGCGGTTCGCGCGGTGGACCGTCCGCATCGGCGTCACGCTTGCCGTGATCGCCGCGACGGCGGCGATCGGCGTCGCCGCGCCGCCGGCCCTCGACGTGGAGATCACCAAATTCGCGTTCGCACCCAGGGAAATCACGATCGCCCCGGGAACGCGCGTCACTTGGACGAACCGCGACGAGACGCCGCACACGGTGTCCGCGACCGACAAGTCGTTCGCGTCGAAGGGCATGGACACCGGCGACCGCTTCGAGCACACGTTCGACCGCGAGGGCGACTTCGCCTACCTGTGCACCGTGCATCCATTCATGACCGGCGTCGTGCACGTGCGCAAGCCCTAGGAAGTCCATCCCCGGGCGGCGCCGGGTGGCCCCTCCAACCAGGCCCGATTGGAAAGTATCGCGTTCGGGTCAAGGCTCCACGCTATACGATGGCGGATAGGGCACACCCCTTTCCGTCACCGCGCCGATGAACGTCCTCTCCGATTTTCCGATCACCCGCAAGTGGCCGCCGCGCCACCCGGACCGCATCCAGCTCTATTCGCTGCCGACCCCGAATGGTGCCAAGGTGTCGATTATGCTCGAGGAAACGGCGCTGCCGTACGAGGCGCATCGCGTGAGCTTCGACGCGCAGGACCAGATGTCCGCCGAGTTCCTGTCGCTCAATCCCAACAACAAGATTCCGGCGATCATCGATCCGGGCGGTCCGGACGGGCGTCCGCTGGCGCTTTTCGAATCGGGTGCGATCCTCGTCTACCTCGCCGACAAGAGCGGCCGCCTGATGCCGCGGGACCCGCGCGGGCGCTACGAGACGCTGCAGTGGGTGATGTTCCAGATGGCCGGGGTCGGCCCGATGTTCGGCCAGGTGGGCTTCTTCCACAAGTTCGCCGGCAAGGCATACGAGGACAAGCGGCCGCGCGACCGCTACGTCGCCGAATCGCGGCGGTTGCTCGGCGTGCTGGAGAAGCGGCTCGACGGTCGGGCGTGGATCATGGGCGACGACTACACGATCGCCGACATCGCGACGTGGCCGTGGGTGCGCAACCTGGTCGGGTTCTACGACGCGGGCGACCTCGTCGGCATCGGCGACTTTCCCGGCGTCACGCGCGCGCTCGCCGCATTCGTCGCGCGCCCCGCCGTGCGCGAAGGCCTGCAGGTCCCGCGGCCTGTCGAATCCGCGTAGCGCCGTTGGCGAAGCCCGGACACGAAAAAGCCCGCACACCGGCGGGCTCTTTACGGCTCTAAAGGGAGCTTGGCAGCGTGGCTGCCGTCACCGCCGCGAGGCGGTTTGATCGGCGACCTTCGTCGCCGGCGTCGCGGCCACCGTCGTCACAGGCGCCGTCTTCGCGACGGTCTGCACCGGCGCGGCTTTCGCCGCCGATGCCACGACCGTGGGCTGCGCAACCGATGCGTCTTTCATGCTCATCGGCGCGTCGCCGCAGGCGAACGCGGTACCAAGGACACCAGCAAGACCCAACGCAAGGAGTGATTTCGTGAGCTTCGTCATAAATCTCCTTTTCCGCGTTCCGGGAAGTCCATCGTCCACCTCGCGATTGCGCCTGTCAAGGTCGGACACGGATGGCCGGGGCACGCGTGGCGTCAGCCGCGTGGCGCGGCGCGCGTGTTGAGGTATACGGCGTAGAGCGACGTTGTTGCGCAGATGAACAGGCGGTTCAGCTTGCGGCCGCCGAAGCAGACATTGGCGACCGGTTCCGGGATGCGGATCCTGCCGAGGAGCGTGCCGTCGCTCGCCACGCAGTGCACGCCGTCGCCGGCCGACAGCCAAAGGTTGCCGTGCACGTCGACGCGAAAGCCGTCATGCAGCCCGACGGCGCACGTGGCGAACACTTCGCCGCCGGATAGCGTGCGGCCGTCGGCGGCGACGCGGAAGCGCCGCACGTGATGCGGACCATCGGCGCGATGAGTGAGGCCGGTATCGGCGATGTAAAGCAGCGATTCGTCCGCCGCGAACGCGAGGCCGTTGGGCTGCACGAAATCCGCGGCGACGATCGTCACTCGTCCGCTCGCCGCGTCGACGCGGTAGACGTTGCTGGCGCCGATCTCGCTGCGCGCCGCGTCGCCTTCGTAGTCGGAGTCGATGCCGTAGGTCGGATCGGTGAACCAGATGCTGCCATCGCTTTTCACCACGACGTCGTTCGGCGAATTGAGCCGCTTGCCCTCGTGGCGGTCGGCGAGCACCGTGCGGCTGCCGTCGAACTCGGTGCGCGAAACGCAGCGGCCGCGATGCTCGCAGGTAATGAGCCGGCCCTGCAGGTCGACGGTATGGCCATTGCTGTTCATGGCCGGCTCGCGGAACACCGAAACCGAGCCGTCGGTCTCGTCCCAGCGCATCACGCGGTCGTTGGGAATGTCGGACCACACGAGATAACGGCCGGCGGCGAGCCACGCCGGTCCCTCGGCCCAGCGGCAGCCCGTGTACAACTTTTCCACGTGGATGTACGGCAGCGCCACCTGGTGGAAACGCGGATCGATCACTTCGAAGCTGGTGGTGAGGTCGAGGCTCATGGTGAAGTGAAGGCTCCCGAATGGTGCGATTCGCGACGGATGACGACGCAGGCGATGCCGGCACGCGCGCCGCGCGTCAGTGCGGGCATCCTGCGCCGCGAGCTACGTCGGGCGACGCTCGCCGCGTCCATAGATCAGGAGCATCGCGATGATGACCACGCCGTAGATCACGTGGCGGCCGAATTCCTCGATCTGCATCACCGACAGCATCGACTGCAGCAGCGTGACCAGGATGACGCCCGCCACCGTGCCGAGATAGCGGCCGCGGCCGCCGAGGATCGAGGTGCCGCCGAGCACGACCGCCGCGATCGCCGGCAGCAGGTACGGGTCGCCCATCGCCTGCGCGGCCTTGCTCGCGTAACCCGCCAGCAGCACGCCGCCGAATGCCGACAAACCGCCGGCCAGGGCGAACGCCAGCATCACCACGGCGCGCACGCGGGCGCCCGAGAGGTACGCGGCACGCTCGCGATTGCCGATCGCGTAGACGGTGCGGCCGAACGTGGTGCGCGACAGGAGGAAAGCGGCGCCTGCGCCCACCACCGCCCACACCACGAGCGCATTGGGAACGGCGAACAGCGTGTGGCCGGTGGCGAGGAAGCGCATCGCCGGCGACGACGCGTCCTGCGGTGAGAAGCCGCCGGTGTGCACGACCATCAGCCCCTGCGCGAGCGCGTTCACCGCCAGCGTGACCACCATCGACGGAATGCGCAGGAACGCGACGCTGACGCCCGACAGCAGCCCGAGTGCGACGCCGCAGCCGATGCCCACCGGCATCGCCAGCACCTCGCCCCACGCGCCCCAGCCGGTGGCGGCCGTGGCCATCATGCCACCCACTGCCACGACCCAGGGCACGGAGAGATCGATCTGGCCCAGCAGCACGACGATCATCGTGCCGGTGGCGATCACGCCGAGGAACGACGCCACCTTCAGTTGCTGCAACAGGTAGTCGGGCGACAGGAAGCTCGACGAATAAAGGCTCCCCGCGAGCAGCACGGCGACGATGCACGCGAACGCCCACGCGAGGCCCGGATCGGCGCGCCGCATCAGCGTCGCGAGCCGTCCGCGCGCGAGGGGGACGGCGGCCGCGGGCCGCGCGTCAGCCATAGAGATCGAGCCGGTTGCGCACCCGCAGCAGCCGCGCCGCGCCGAGGCACACGGCGGCGAACAGCACGATGCCCTGGAACAGCGGCTGCCACAGCGGCTCGACGTTGAACACGAAGAGCAGGTCGCCGATCGTGCGGAACATCAGCGCGCCGAAGATCGCGCCGACCGCGCTGCCGGAGCCGCCGAACAGCGACACGCCGCCCAGCACCACCGCGGCGATGGAGTAGAGCGTGTAGGTGCCGCCGTTGGCCGCCGAGGCCTCGCCCGAGTTGGTGATGCACGTGAGGAACAGGCCGGCCACCGCGGCCAGTACGCCCGACATCGTGTAGGCAACGAACTTGGCGCGGCGGATCGGCACGCCCGACATGTACGCCGCCACCTCGGACGAGCCGACCGCGTAGAGCGCGCGACCGGTCGCCGAGCGCGACAGCGGCCACCAGATGCACAGCACGAGGCCGGCGAGCAGGGCGAGGCTCGCCGGCACGCCGCCGGGCAGCTGTCCGGTCAACGCGTCCGCGAGCGAGCCGTTGATGTCGCCGCCTGGAACCTCGCGCAACGCGAGTGCCGCGCCATAGAAGATTGCGCCGGTGGCGATCGTCGTCACGATGGGCTGCAGGCGACCGGCGATCACCACGACGGCATTGAGCGCGCCGCACAGGGCGCCTGCCGCCAGCACGCCGAGCACGCCGAGCGCGGTCATCACGGGCGTGCCGACGACGATGGCCGAGGCGAGGCAGTTGGCGAGCACCATCACCATGCCCACCGACAAGTCGATGCCCGCGGTCAGCACGACCAGCGTCTGCGCCATCGCCACGATCGCCAGCAGCACGCCCTTGTTGGCGGCGGTGGTCGCGACATTGGCATTGAAGCCGGCCGGATGATTGGACGCGTAGACGACGAACATCGCGACGAACCCCGCAGCGGCGAGCAGCGTACCCGCGTGGCGGCGCAGCCAGTACGCGCCGTCGCGCCTCATGTCGCGAACGCGTGGCGCGGCGCTTCGTGCGCAGGCTCGGCGTCGATGTCGAGCGCGCTGGCGACGAGCGCACGCTCGGTGATCGCGGCACCGACGAGCTCGCGCCGGATGGCGCCGTCGTACATCACGAGCACCCGGTCGCAGCAGCCGATCAGCTCGTCGTAGTCGGTGGAGTAGAAGAGGATCGCCGCGCCGGCATCGGCGAGCTCGCGGAGCAACTGGTAGATCTCCTGCTTGGTGCCGACGTCGATGCCGCGCGTCGGGTCGTTGAGGAGGAGGATGCGCGGCGCCATCATCAGCCACTTGCCGATGACGATCTTCTGCTGGTTGCCGCCGGAGAGCGCGCCGGCCGGCGCCGCCGTGCCGTCGGTGCGCACGTCGAGCAGGCGGACGATTCGCGCCACCGCGGCCGCTTCCGCCGCGCGGTCGACGATGCCGAAGCGCGCGAGGGCCGGCAGCGCGGCGAACGAGAGGTTGTCGCGCACGGACATCGGCAGCATCAGCCCCTCGGTCTTGCGATCCTCGGGGATCAGCGCCATGCCGATCGACTTGCGCTTGGCAGCGGCCGGGCCGGTGATCGCGACCGTGCGGCCCTCGACGCGCACTTCACCCGTCGTGCCGCGCAGCACGCCGAACAGCGCCAGCAGCAGCTCGCGCTG
>DATBOK010000228.1:0-3100 GCA_036553845.1 Casimicrobiaceae bacterium | reverse complement strand
CCGCGCGAGGCCGAGGTTGCCGCGCTTGGCCGCATACATCGCGATGTCCGCATGGCGCATCAGCGTCGAGCGCTCGCCGCCGTGCTCGGGGTAGACGGCGATGCCGATGCTCGCGCGCACGTCGACGACGTGGCCTTCGGGCATCACCGGCGGCTCGAGCGCGCGCAGGACCGAGCGTGCGACGCGCTCGGCGTGCGCGGCGTCGTCCCCGGGCAGCAGGATCGCGAACTCGTCGCCGCCGAGGCGCGCGACGGTATCGGTGGTGCGCGTCAGCACCGATTCGATGCGCAGCGCCACGGCGCGCAGGATGAGGTCGCCGATTGAGTGGCCCAGCGTGGCGTTCACATCCTTGAAGTGATCGAGGTCCATCAGCAGCACCGCCACCGGGCTCGCGTGCGCGGTCGCCGCGGCGAGCGCGGCGTCGAGGCGATCGTTGAACAATGCGCGATTGGGCAGCTGGGTGAGCGCGTCGCGGTACGCGAGGTCCATGATCCTCGTCTCGCGCCGCGCAATGCCGTCCTGCATGTTGTGGAACGCGCGCCCGAGGTCACGGATCTCGTCGACGTGCGACGATGGCGGCGGCGTCGAGTAGTCGCCGGCGGCGATGCGCACCGCCACCTCGGCCATGTCGCGCACCGGGCGCGCGACGCCGCGGGCGATGAAGATGCTGGCGAACAGCGACACCACGACGCCCAGCAGCGCGATGAGCGCGAGCCGGCTTTGCAGCCGGCGGAAGGGCTCCAGCGCCGCATTCACGGGCTCCTGCAGCACGGCCACCACGCTCGCGTTCGCGGGCGTCGGCAGCGCAATCACACGCGTGATCGCATCGTCGCTGTAGACGGCGTTGCCACTCGCGTCCCTGGCGTCGAAGCGCGCCGCCATCATGGCGTCGACGAGCACCCGGCGGTCGCCGTCGGCAAGCGTGCTGGCCTGCAGCTTCCAGCTTTCCTTGCCCTGCCGGCTCAGGAAAGAGACGTCGAGCCGCGTCAGGCGCTGTTGCGCGCGCGTCAGCGTGTCGTCGATGCGCTGGCCGATCACCACCCAGGCGATCGGCACCGGCGCCAGCACCGGCACCACGGCGAGCTGGTAGAGGCTGCCATGCAGCACCACCATCGCCGAGGCCTCCCCCGACAATTCCGCCTCCGCCAGCAGCTTCGGCAGGACGAAACGCGTGCCGGTGGACTGTTCGAGCGTGTCGCCGAGCACGTCGCCGTCGAGGTCGATCACCATCACCAGCGGCGCGTCGATGCGCTTGCTGTAGTTGGTGAGTGCCGAGGCGATCGTGTCGTGGTCGCCGGTTGCGATCACTTCGCGGAACGCGTAGTCGGACGACATGAGGCGCGCGCCCTGCACCAGGCGCTGCGTGTCCTGCTCGAGCAGGCGCTCGAACACGCGCGCACCGGCGACGACTTCGACGCCCACCCTTCCGCGTGCCGCGCTGTCGCCTACCGTGTTGACCAGCACAAAGCTACCGACCTGCACGATGACGATCAGCAGCAGAAATAGCGCAAGGATGCGTGCCTGGAGGCTGCGAAACGGCGACAGCCACGGCGAGGCGTTCGGAGCGCGCGTTGGCGTCTGCGGAGCCGCTTCCAATAAGCCAATATTATTCAAGGTATTAGAAGTTCTTGTCGAAGCCGTGGACCGAACCGGTGCAAAGCGCGCATCAAAAATGCTTATGCATCCCCCAACGCGACACCTGATAGCAAGTTTCCTGCCGACGTGGCTGACCGGTATCCCTTTCGCGCATCACCGATCGCGGCGCCTGCGACAGCGCGCCGCCTCCGGGTGTCGGGCGGCCTTTGCGGGCCACTCTTGGCGGCTTCACTGGGGCTTGCATCCGCGATCGCACACGCGGAAGGTTTCGGCAGCGCCGGCGCCGGCATCGTCTACGACGACAACCTGACGCGAGCGCAGAACCAGCCCGACATCCGCGCGGACACCGCGGCCACCGCGACGGCAAGCGGTGGCTGGTACATCGCCGCGACGGGCAGCGACGGCGTGTCGCTGGTGATCGACGCCACCGGCGAGGCCTACGCGCGCTTCCACGGCCTGGACTCGGTGTCGGTGGGCGCCGGCGCGACGTGGCGGCACAAGTTCGGCACCGGCCTCGAGGTGCCGTGGGCATCGCTATCGCTGAATGCCGCGCATGGCGCGTGGCGCGACGACATCCGCAACGGCAACCTTTTCGACGCGAGCCTCGAATTCGGCAAGCGCTTCGGCGAGTCCTTCGACGCGTCGCTCGGCGTGGCCTACGACCGGCGCACGGCCGACCACGACCGGCCGGTGGTGCCGGGCATCTCGGGCGCGGTGTTCGACTTGAGCGGCAACAGCGCGTTCGTGCGCGCCGCCTACGACATCACGCCCGTGCTGCAACTCGGCGCGCGGTTCGGCGTGCGCCGCGGCGACGTGGTGTCGACGACGCGCATCAACCTGCCGATCTTCCTGGCGTCCGACGCGATCGCCGCCGATCCCGCGTTCGGCAGCGAGTTCTTCGCCTACCGGTTGCGCGGCACGACCTCCACCGCCACCGTCAACCTGAGCTGGGTGCTGTCCGACCGCTCCTCGCTCAACCTCGCCTACGCCGACTCACGCACCAAGGCGTACGACGATCTCGATTACCGCAATCGCGCCACGACGCTGTCGCTGGCCTGGAGCTTCTGACATGCACGCTACTCGACACAAATCCCGCGCGGGAACCCAGCCCATTTCGCCACGCGCTCGATGGGCATTGGCCACCGTCCTGCTGCTGGCCGCGATGCTCATGGCCGCCGCCGCGCATGCCGAAGGCGAGATCGTGGTGACCGTGGTCGACGCGCACGGCATGCCGGTGGCCGACGCCGTGGTGGTCGCGGTGCCGCTCGACGGCGCGATGCGCCTGCCGACGCGGCGCGAATCCGTCGTCGACCAGGTGGACAAGGAATTCACGCCGAAGGTCAACGCGATCCTGGTCGGCACGTCGGTGGTGTTCCCGAACCACGACAACGTGCGCCACCAGGTGTATTCGTTCTCGCGCGCCAAGCGCTTCGAGCTGCCGCTCTATGCCGGCGTGCCGGCACAGCCGGTGGTGTTCGACACGCCCGGCGTGGTGGTGCTCGGC
>DATBOK010000205.1:0-13074 GCA_036553845.1 Casimicrobiaceae bacterium | reverse complement strand
ATTCGACAAGACCTTTGGCCTGCGCCCGATCCGGTGCCAAATGCAGGTAAGCGAAGAGAATCTGGTCCTCACGCAATCGCCCCCACTCCTCGGGCTGGGGTTCCTTGACCTTTACGATCAATTCGCTGCCGCTAAAGACCTCTTCGGCGGTCTCGACGATTCGCGCGCCGGCACTGACATATGTCGCGTCCTCTGCGCCGATCCCTAAGCCCGCTCCTCGCTGAATCAGAACATCGTGACCCGCACGCACATATTCATGCGCAGACGCTGGCGTCAACCCCACTCGGTACTCGCCTGCCTTTATCTCCGTTGGCACTCCGATTCGCATGGTCGAACCCTTTGAGCTGTTGGTGATACGTAACCATCTAAGGTAGCGAAAATCGCCTTGAGAAAAGCGCGAGTATCTTCATGAGCCAGCGCGCGAAAGATGCGCTGTGGTGCCCGTGCTCAACAACTACGCCGCTGCAAATAAGGTAGGTGCCACGTTCTTGTCACGGTCGGATGAGACAGAAAGCACGAAACTGACGCTACTTTCTGCTTTATTTGGTAGGCCGTACTGGATTCGAACCAGTGACCAACGGATTAAAAGTCCGCTGCTCTACCAGGCTGAGCTAACGGCCCTTGGGCGGAGCCCGGCATTCTAGCTTAGCGTCGCGCGTCGGCGCGTGGCCGGCTTGAGCGAGCCTCGGCGCGATCGACGCCGGGAATGACTTCAGTGCGCCTCGCTGGTGATCGACGCCGGCAGCGACGTGAAGTCGATGCCTTCTTCACGCAGCTCTTCCGCTTCCTCCGCGCTGGCCCGACCGCGGATCGCGCGCGCCGGCACCTCGGCGTAGTGGATCTTGCGCGCCTCCTCGGCGAAACGTTCGCCGACGTTCTCGGTGTTGCGCACGATCTCGCGCAGCTTGGCGACGATCTCGGGCGGCAGGCTCGCCATCGCATGGACGGGCGCGGAGGGCTGGGATGCGTCGGAGGCCGGAGTTGGCGTGGGCGCAGCCACCTCCACCGGCGCGCGCGCCTTGCCGATGTTGACGCGCGCCGACAGGCGCTTGTCGATCGTGGCGTCGTCGCACACCGGGCAGCGCACGAGATCGCGCGCGCGCTGGGCGGCGAACGCGTCCGCCGAGGCGAACCAGCCCTCGAAGGCATGGCCGTGCGAGCAGGCGAGGTCGAAGACGATCATGGGGTGAAAACGTCCGGCGTCAGGCCGGGGTTGACGCCAGCTCCAGGCGGTCGATCCGCCACATCTGGTAGCGGACGGCGAGAATGCAACCGCCGATGATCGCGAACAAGGTGATGAACGAGCCTACCGCCAGCGTGGACACACCGGTGAGTCCCTGGCCGATCGTGCAGCCGAGCGCGGTGACGCCACCGAAGCCCATCATCACGCCGCCGACGAGATGGTTGCCGACGTCCTCGGCGTTGGCGAAACCTTCCCAGCGGAAATTGCGCGTTGCCACCGCCATCGCGAACGATCCGGCGATCATGCCGAGCACGCCGGCGATGCCGAACGTGACCACGCGCGACTGGTCGGTCCACAGCAACAAGAGCTCGAGCAAATAGGCGGTGGGCGCAACGAACGAAAACGACTCGGCGTGCGCGGAATTGGTGGCGAGGAAGCGTTCCTCCAGCGTCGCCGGGTCCTCGGCGACATGCCCGATGTGCGCGGACACGTACCAGCCGCCGACGATCACCGCGCCGACGACGAGACCGCCGATGATGAGCTCGGGCGTGGTGCGAAAGTCGCGGCTGGCGAACACGAACACGGCGATCGCCGCCGCAATGACGAGCGGCAGCCACCAGCGGACGCCGGCGGGCAGGCCCCATGCGCCGAGGATCGCCGGCAGATCCGATGCCTTGGCGCCGACGTTGAAGCGGACCGGATCGAGCCCGAACGCACGCGCGCCGGCGAACGCGCCCTTCAGCGTCATGTACGCAGCGGCGGCGAGCACGATCAGCACGATCAGCGATTTGAGGTTACCGGCGCCGAGACGGATCAGCGTCTTGCTGCCGCAGCCCGACGCCAGCGTCATGCCGGCGCCGAACAGGAGCCCGCCGACGACGTGCGACAGCCACGGCACGTCGGCGCTGGTGTAGATCGATTTCTCGACGTCGATCGCGCCCATCGCCTGCAGCACGCCGGCGCCGGCAATCGCCACCGCGATCGCGAGAAGCCACATGCGCATCCGCCGCCAGTCGCCGAAATTGACGACGTCGGTGATCGCGCCCATCGTGCAGAAGCTCGCGCGCTGCGCCACCGCGCCGAACACGAACGCGAGCGCGAAAGCGCTCCAGACGACGACGGCAGACAGATGGGCGGTGTCCTGCATCGAGCGGATTATAGAGCCCCGTTTAACCCCGTTCGCCGGCGTGCCGCGTTCAACGCAGAGACGGCTCTTTCGCCGCGCCCACAGGGGAATGCCATGAACCGCTCACGCCGCCGCCTGTTGTCCGCTACATTGCCCGTCCTCGTCGCCGCGCTGGCGCTCGACGCCAGCGGATGCGCGACCGCCTATCCCGCCACGACGTCGTGGACCAGCGGCGGCATCGCCGCGCTCGAGATCGTCGACCGCGCCGACGGCGAGCACCTCGGCGTGTACGCGAGCCGAGGCCAGCGCTTCGTCGTCGGCGCGCCCGGCCACGAATACCGGCTGCGCATCCGCAACCTCACCGGCGCGCGCATCCTCGCGGTGACGAGCGTCGACGGCGTGAACGTCGTCACCGGCGAAACCGCATCGCCGGCGCAGTCGGGCTACGTGCTCGGTCCGTGGGAATCGCTGGACGTCGACGGCTGGCGCACGAGCCTCGCGCGCACCGCGGCGTTCTATTTCACCGACCTCGGCGACAGCTACGCGGCGCGCACCGGTCGGCCCAACGACGTCGGCGTCATCGGACTCGCGGTGTTCCGCGAGCGCGCGCCGGTGATCGACTACAACGCGCCGAAGGTTTCGCGCAGCGACGGCCCGGCGGCGCGGTCGGAAGCATCGGCGCCCGCAGCGCAGGCCGGTGCGGCCGACGCACGCCGCGAACGTGACGCCGTCGCGTCGGAAGACGCCGCCAAGGCACTCGGCGCGTTCAAGCCCGCGCCTTCGCTCGGCACCGGTTACGGTCGCGAGGAAACGTCGTATGCGCATCGCGTCGGTTTCGAGCGCGCGACCAGCGCGCCGGCCGAAACACTCGCGGTGCGCTACGACAGCCGCGCCAACCTCGCGGCGATGGGCGTGCTGCCGCAGCCGCGCGTCATCGGCCGCGCGCCCGATCCGTTCCCCGGTTCGTTCGCAGCGCCGCCGCCGAACTGAGCGAGCGACGATGCAGGCGGATGCTGCGCCCGCACCCGACACCCGCCGCGGCACGCGCATGCCGCGGCGGGTGATCGCGTGGCTCGGTGCGTCCGCAATTGCCGCGCCGGCGCCGTCCACGCATACTGCGCGGGCCATGAGCCGCGCGACCGGCGACGACGATACGCCCGACGAGGCGCTGATGCTCGCCTACGTTGCCGGCGACGCCGCGGCATTCGACGCCTTGCACGCTCGGCATCGCGGCGGTCTGTACCGCTACATGCTGCGACACGTGCGCGATCGCGGCGCAGCCGACGAGCTCTACCAGGACGTGTGGATGAGCGTGGTGCGCGTGCGCGCGAGCTACGTGCCGAGCGCCAAGTTCGCCACGTGGCTCTACACGCTGGCGCACAATCGCGTCGTCGACCACTGGCGCGCCAGCGGGCGCGCGACGATGGTGTCGATGGACGACGACGATGACGATGCACCGCGCAGCGAAGTGGGTACACTCGCCGGCGCGCGCACCGACGAGCCGGAGACGCGTGCGGCGTCGGGCGAGATGGGTGCGCGCATATCCGCCGCGCTGGCGGCACTGCCCGCCGAGCAGCGCGACGCGTTCCTGATGCAATACGAGGGCGGACTCGCGGTGACCGAGATCGCCGCGATCACCGGCGCCGGCGAGGAAACCGTGAAGAGCCGGCTGCGCTATGCGAGCGCCAAGCTGCGCGCGGTGCTGAAGGACTTGAGATGAGCGAACGCGATCCCGAACTCGACGCGCTGTGGCGCGGGCATTCGGGCGAAGAGCCGCCCGTCGCGCTCGACGACGCGATCCGCGCGGCCGCGCACCGCGCCGTGCACGCGAAGCCGGCGGCGGCATCGCCGCGCGTCCGTGCACCGTGGCCGGCGTGGGCGACGCTCGCCGCCGCGGCGAGCATCGGCGCGATCGCCATCGGCGTGTGGCAATTGCAGCCGCATGACCTCGATGAATCGAAGGTCGTGACGAGCGACGTGCCGCACCGCGCGGACGCCCGCCGCGAAACCGCCAAGCCAGCAGCGCCGCCTCCCGAGGTGGCGCTCGATGCCGCCAAGCCGTCGCCGTTCCCCGGCGTGACCGGCCAGGTCGCGCCGCCGTCGCGCGACGCCGCGCGCCCTGCGCAATCGGCGGCCGCTGCAACAGCCACCGACAACGCGCGATCCGTCATGGCCGCGCAGGCCCCGCCCGCGGCCGCACCTGTACTGAAGACTATGCCCGCACCGCAGGCGCCCGGAGAAACGAACCTGCCACGGTCGGCACCTCGCTTCGCCGAACCTGCCGGCGCCAAGCTCGCGGATTCGCAGGCGCCGGCCGACGCCAAGGCGACAGCAGGAGCAGCGACATCGCGATTCGCCGAGCCTGCAGCGAAGCGCGCCGACTCGCAGGCGCAGACCGAAGCCGACGCGCCCGCGGGCGCGGCGGCGCCCCGCTTCCCTGAACCGGCCGCCAGCGTCGCGGGTGCGCAGGCACCGGTCGACGCCGCGGCAACGACATCGGCAGCGACGCCCCGCAGCGCGTCGGCGCCCGCACCGATGCGCATGCGCGCGGACAAGTCCGCCGTGCCGCGCAGCGTGTCCGAGTTCGTCGACGCGATCCGCCGCGCGCGGGCCGACCATCGCGACAACGATGCCCGTGCCGAACTCGTTGCGATGCGCGCGCAGTACGCAGACGCCGATGCGCAGCTGCCCGCCGATCTGCGCGCGTGGGCGGCCGGCGTGCCACGCGCATCGCCCTGACTGCACGTCGCGTTTGCGCGGCTACGTGTCGGGCAGCGCCGCCACGATCTTGCGGATCGGCGAAGGCAGCGCGGCGTGGCGCGCGTCGTCGCGGGTGAGCCACACCCGTCCGGGCGATTCGGCGCGCGGCGGCCACGTCGCGACCGCGATGCGTCGCGGATGGAGGGTCAACGCGAAGTGCGTGAAGGCGTGGCGGACGGGCGCGAGTTCGGCGGTGACGCGCGCGGCGACGCCGTAGCGCGCGTGCATCGCGTCGACGATGTCGGCGTCGCCGGCAACTTCGGGAAAGCTCCACAGCCCGCCCCAGATACCCGTCGCGGGCCGGCGCTCGAACAGCAGTGTCCCGCCGCGCTCGATCAGCAGCACGACCGTCGAGCGTTGCGGCAGCGGCTTGCGCGGACGCGGTGACGGCAAGTCGGCAATGCGACCGTCGCGCCGCGCGACGCAATCCTCCGCCACCGGACATTCGGCGCAGCGCGGCCGCGTGCGAATGCACACGGTGGCGCCAAGATCCATCATCGCCTGCGTGTACGCCTCGACGTCCTGGCCTGGCATGCGCGACTCGGCGACGTCCCACAGCGCCGCCGCGACGCGCGGCTCGCCCGGATAGCCGTCGATGCCGGCGTGGCGCGCCAGCACGCGCTTGACGTTGCCGTCGAGAATCGCGTTGCGCTCGCCCTCCGCGAAGGCGGCAATCGCGGCGGCAGTGGAGCGGCCGATGCCGGGCAGCGCCTCGAGCGTCGCCGCATCGAGGGGAAACACGCCGCGGTGATCGCGCATGACCGCTTGCGCCGCGGCGTGCAGATGATGCGCGCGGCGGTAGTACCCGAGCCCGGCCCAGCATTCGAGCACGGCGTCGATCGGGGCGTCCGCGAGCGCACGCACATCGGGAAAGCGCGCGACGAAGCGCTCGAAATACGGGATCACCGTCGCGACCTGTGTCTGCTGCAGCATGACTTCCGACAGCCAGATGCGATAGGCCTCGCGCGTGCGCTGCCACGGCAGGTCGTGCCGGCCGTGGATCGCGTGCCACGCGACGAGGCGTTCGGCCCACGGCCGCGGGACGTCAGCGTGCGGCGACATCGTGGATTCCCGCGATCGTGGCAATAACGGCATTCGGCGCGGCAATGACGGCGCCCGATGCGCGAACGACAGTGGACGCGCGCATGGCGCGGCGCGTCAGCGGATGGCGAGCCGCTGCTTCGCCTTTTGACCCGCGTCGGACGTCGGGTACTTCGCAATGAGGTCCTCGAGCGTGCGGCGCGCCGCGGCGTTGTCGCCCATCTCCGATTGCGCGGACGCGATGTTGAGCATCGCGTCGGGCACCTTGGGACTGTCGGGGAACTGCTGGACCAGCGCGCGCTGCGCGGTGATTGCGCCACGATAATCCTTGCGCGCGAACTGGGCGTTGCCGATCCAATACTGCGCCGACGCCGCGAGCGACGACTGCGGATACGTGCGCACGAATGCGCCGAAGCTCGTGACGGCCCCCGCATAATCGGCGCGCTTGAACTGGTCGAGCGCGGCGTCGTAAGCCTTCTGCTCGCCCGGCGCCGGCGGCAACGCCGCGGCGGGCTGCGTGCCGGGCACCTGCCCCGCGTCGGGTGCCACCGCCGGGGACGGCGCCGTCTCGAGCTTGCGCAGCCGCGTGTCGAGATCGACGTAAAGGTCGCGCTGGCGCTTCTGCTGCTGGTCGATGTCGTTGGCCAGCACCTCGAGTTGCCCGCGCAGCCGCGCGACATCGGACTTCAGTTGCTCGACCTGGTTGAAGAGATCGGCGAGCCCCTGGCCCTTCAGCTGCTGCTCGATCGCGGCGAGCCGCGCGTCGAGGTCGTGCTGGATGTCGGCGATGCGCCGGTCGGTGGAATCGATACGCTTCAGCGCGTCCTGGTCGAAGACGCCCGCCTGCGCGAGCCCCGCCGCGCACGCCAGCACGAGCGCGGCGGCGAGCGCCGCGCCGCGTGCAAACGCAGGGCGGAGCGCGCCCATCACTCGCCGGCGTAGACGATATCGTCGCGCCGGTTCTCGGCGTAAGCGGCCTCGTCGTTGCCCGGATTGCGCGGCTTCTCCTTGCCGAACGACACGGTCTCGATTTGCGCGTCCTGCGCGCCGTACAGCGTCATCATGCGCTTGGCGGCGTCGGCACGGCGCTGGCCCAGTGCGATGTTGTACTCGCGCGATCCGCGTTCGTCGGTGTTGCCCTGGATGGTCAGGTGCGCGGTCGGATGCGCCGCGAGGTAGCGGCCGTGCGCTTCCACCAGCGGCTTGAACTCGTCCTTGACGACGAAGCTGTCGAAGTCGAAGTAGATGCTGCGCTTCGACAGCGGGCTGTTGGGATCGCGCAGCGGATTGGCGCCGCTCATGTTGGTGCCGCTGACGCCCGAGCCCGACGTGCCGCTGGTGTTGGCGCCCGTGCCGGTGCCGGCGGTGGTGCCGACGCTCTTGTCGTCGACGGGCGCGTTGACGGGCGGTGCCGTGGTGCACGCAGCCAGTGCGGCAGCGGCGATGACGGCGAGCAGGAACTTGTACATGGAAGCCTCCAAGGGTGATGAGCGAGTGATCAGGGTGGGAGCGGGCCCCAGGCGGGCTCGCGTACGTTGAGGGCCGATGCGGACAATCGCTGCTTGACGCGGCCATCACTCGACACCGCCGCCAATGTACCACCGCTGCCGCCCTCGTTTGAGTACAGGATCATCTTGCCGTTGGGTGCGATCGACGGGCTCTCGTCGTCGGGGCCCTGCGTCAGAATCTGCGTCTGGCGCGTGGCGTAATCCATGATCGCGATCTGGAAGCGCCCGCCGTCGCGCCGCACGAAGACCATGCCCTTGCCGTCGGGCAGCGCGCGCGGCGACACGTTGTAGTTGCCGTCGAACGTGAGGCGCTCGACCGCGCCGCTGGCGATGTTGAGCCGGTAGATCTGCGGCGTGCCGCCGCGGTCGGACGTGAACAGCAGCGACTGGCCGTCGGGCGTGTACCAGGCCTCGGTGTCGATGCCCGGCGAGCTCATCACGCGGCGCACGTTGCCGCCATTGGCGTCGATGATGAAGATCTGCGAGCCCCCTTCGCGCGTGAGCGTGACCGCGAGGTTGCGGCCATCGGGGGACCACGCCGGCGAGCTGTTGCTGCCGCGGAAATTCGCCACCGCCGCGCGCCCGCCCGTGCCGAGGTTCTGCACGTAGACGACGGGCTTCTTCTGCTCGAACGACACGTACGCGAGGCGGTTGCCTTCGGGCGACCAGCGCGGCGACAGGATCGGCTCGTTGGACGAGACGATCACCTGCGGATCGGCGCCGTCGGCATCGGCGACCACGAGCTGGTAGCGCGGCCCCTGCTTGGTGACATAGGCGATACGCGTGGAGAACACGCCCCGGTCGCCGGTGAGCTTCTCGTAGATGACGTCGGCGATGCGGTGCGCCGTGGCGCGGCGCTGGTTGCTCGTGATCAAATAGGACTGGCTGGCGAGCGTCTGCTGCTTGACCGCGTCCACCAGGTCGAAGCGAACGTCGGCGCGGCCATCCGCCTGCATGCGCACGCTGCCGACGACCACCGCGTCGGCGCCCAGCGCCCGCCAGTCACCCGTGCGCACTTCACCGGCGCCGCGCGGCCGCGGCGACACGCCGCTGCCATCGACGAGCTTGAACAGCCCCGAGCGCGCGAGGTCGGCCGCCACGATCGACGGAATGGCCGCGGGACCGGCAGGCTCGCCGTCGAACGGAACGATGGAGATGGGGATGGTGGTGCCGGCGCCGCCAACGATGTCGATCGTCAGCTGCGCACGCGCGGCGAGCGCCACGCAAAGCAAAGCCGCTAGGATGAAAGTGCGCTGGATCGGGCGTGGCATCGTTTCCCTGGAATTGTTGTCGCGCACCTCCGGACCGTGCGACCGGAGCAAATTATAGCGAGCGCGCAGCCCCGCGCTTGTTAGCCGATATAACGAGCGAACCCCCAGTCGGGGTTGACTCTTGCCAATGAAATCAGTTCCCTGCGGCGCGAAAACGTGTAATTCCTGCACGGGCCGCCACGCGCGGGACCTATCCCGGGGCATCGCCGGGTGCGGGCGCGCACGTCCGCCGCGAAGCGCCGGTCCGCCTACGCGCGTCGCCCGTCAGTGCTCGGCGATCGTGTTGTCGAGGCCGAGCGCGCCGTAGAGCTGCTCGCCGATCTTCCGCGCGTCGGCCGCGCTGCCGTAGGGACCGACATAGACGTGCCACAGCCCGTTGTACTGCGACACCCGCGGCTCGCCGGCGATCGCGCTCACCTGATCGCTCGCGCGGAGGAGGAAATTCTGCGCGTTGCCGTAGTCGCGGAATGCACCCAGCTGCACGAGGAAGCGGCCGCCGCCCGGCGCGGTGGGCGGCGCCGCTTCGCTGCGCGGCAGCGACGCCGGCGCCGGCTGCACCATGGGCTCGGTGGGCGTGGCGGCGACCGGCGGCAGCGCCGCAGCGATCACCGTGTCGCCGGGGATCACCGACTCGACGATCACCTCGCCGCTGCCCTTTTGCGCGACGCCGATGCGCTGCGCGGCGGCGTACGACAGGTCGATGATCCGGTCGTGCAGGAAAGGGCCGCGGTCGTTGACGCGCACCACCACGCTCTGTCCGGTGGTGACGTTGGTGACGCGTGCATACGACGGCAGCGGCAGCGTCGGATGCGCCGCGGTCATCGCATACATGTCGTAGGTTTCCCCGATCGCCGTCTTCTGCCCGTGGAATTTGCGCCCATACCACGACGCGATGCCGCGCTCGCGATACGGCTTCAGCTCCGTGCCCGGCACGTAGTCGCGGCCGAGCACCGTGTACGGACGACTGGCGAAGCGGTTGATCGGCTCGCGCCGCGGTGTGGCATCGGGGATGGCGTCGAGATTGGCCGGGGCGTTCTCGCCAGGACCATCATCCTTGTAGTAGCGCGATGACGCGCCACCTTCCGGTGCGGCGATACCCGGCGACGGGGCCGGACCCGGCGCGCGCGGCGCATGGGAGCACGCGACCAGAAGCGCCACCGCGAGCCACGCCAGCAGACGGCGAAACATCATGAGCCGGCACGATACACGACGTTTGCCGTCTCATTTCAACAGCGCCCCCGCCGCCTGGACTACCGGCGGACCATCACTCGGGCGAATCATTGTCTCCGCTAGCCGTAATAGCCGCGGTAATAACCATCGTTGTGATAGTACCGATGATCGTATCGATTGCCGGGGTAATGATCGTCGTAGGGAACGTAGACGCATCCCCCCAGGGACGAGGCAAGCAAGGCCAGGATCATCGCGAGCTTCATTTTCATCATAGGTCCCCTTCAATGCAGTGCTTCACTTTCCCATGATCTGAGCCAGCCGGACATGGGACACCGCCGATTGTCACGTCGGCCATGTCCTACCCATCGCCATATCGTGAAAGCATCACCCCCCTGCAGCACCCTGAACGCCGCTGCCGAATGGCGCACGCGCGGGGCATGCGCGACAATGCCGCGACGAACTGCCGCTTGACTGCAACGACCAAACTTCGCTCGTTCGACGTGCCATGGCCACCTTTCTTTTTGCCTGGAATCCCAAGTACTGGAACTGGCCCGAGCTGCGCGCGCAGCGCCGCGTCATCGCCAAGCAGGGGCATGTCGACGTGCAATGGGCGAGCGGCGCGACGCGCGTAATCGAGCCTGGCAGCCGCGCGTTCATGGTGCGTCTGGGTGTGCCGCCGAAAGGCCTGATCGGCGCCGGCGTGACGATGACCGAGCCGGTCGAAGGGCCGCACTGGCGCGACGACAAGAAACTCAAGCGTGCGACGACGCGCCACTTGTGGATCCGCTGGGACAGCCTGTTCGAGGAGCCGGTGGTCACGTTCGACGACCTCGCCGTGCCGCCCTTTTCGCGCTTTCGCTGGGCGACGCGCGCATCGGGCATGCGCATTCCATCGAACGTGGCCGACGCGCTCGAGACATTGTGGGAGACGAAGCTCGCCGCGGCCCCGGTGGCGGCGAAACCGGCGCGCCGGCGCACGGCCGCCGCGAAATCGAGCGGTTAAGCCTTCCGCGGATCGACGTGGTCCTTGAATACGTGCCGCGCCGTCGCTAGCATCATCGGCATCGTCACGCGATTGCGACAGGAGTCAGAACGATGTGCAGGAACATCAAATTGCTGTTCAATTTTGCGCCGCCCGTAACACCGGACGAGGTGCGCGACGCCTCCCTGCAATTCGTGCGCAAGATCAGCGGGTTCAACCAGCCTTCCAAGACTAACGAGGCTGCCTTCGCGGCCGCCGTCGAGAAGATCGCGGAAGCGTCGATGACCCTGCTCCAATCGCTGGAGACACGCGCGCCGCCGCGCAATCGCGAAGACATCGCCGCCAGCGCGCGCGAACGCGCCGCACAGCGATTTTCTTCTTGAGTTGGCGCCTGACATCCGGTCGACCGATGCCTCGCACATGACCATAGCTCGATCGTGATTGCGAATTCAGGGAGGAGTCTCATGGCCGAAAACGGCAACGACAAATACTTCTACCTCTGGTTCTTCGCTGCCGCCCTGGCACTGGCCGCGGCCGGCATCACCTACTTCCGCAGCGGCGAGTTCGAGGCGACGGCCATTGGTCTCGCGATCTTCGGCATCGCCATGGGCTACATGGGCTGGGCCAAGCGCCGCAAGCCGCCTGCCTAGGTGGGGCGGGGCGGGGCGGGCCGCGTGTAGCGACGGGCCGCTGCGTCGCGGCCGCGCGCGCTACGTTCGATCGAGCGGGCTGATCGCGCCAAGGCCGCCGCGGTTGAGCACGTGCGTGTAGATCATCGTCGTGCTGACGTTGCTGTGACCGAGCAGCTCCTGCACCGTGCGAATGTCGGCGCCCGATTCGAGCAGGTGCGTCGCGAACTAATGTCGCAACGTGTGGGGCGTGGCGGGCTTGTCCACACCCGCGTCGCGCACCGCCTGGCGCATCGCCCGCTGGAATGCCTGGTCGCCCAGATGATGGCGGTGCAGCGCCCCGCCGCGAGGGTCGCGCGATGGCTTGGCCGCGGGAAACACGAACTGCCAACCCCAATCGGAGGCCGCGTTCGGGTACTTGCGTGCGAGCGCATGCGGCAACCAGACGTTGCCCATGCCATGCTCGACGTCGCGTTCATGCATCGCACGCACGCGCGCCATATGTGCGGCGAGTGGTTTTTGCAGCCGATCGGGCAACATCGTGATGCGATCCTTCGCGCCCTTGCCGTCGCGCACGATGACGAGGCGCCGCTCGAACTCGACATCCTTCACCCGAAGCCGAACGCCTTCCATGATCCGCAGGCCGCTGTCGCAGAGAAGATGGCCGATGAGGCGATGCGTTCCGCGCAATCTCTCGAGAACGCGTCCGACCTCGTCACGCGTGAGCACCACCGGCACGCGCGTCGGCTCGCGCGCACGCGTCACTCCGTCGAGCCACGCGAGCTCGATGCCGAGCACTTCGCGATAGAGGAAGAGAATCGCGCTCTTGGCCTGGTTCTGCGTGGCCGCGGCGACATGACGGCTGACCGCAAGATCGGATAGAAACGCTTCGACGTCGGTCGCGCCCATGTCGCGCGGATGGCGCATGCCGTGAAAGCGCACAAATCGCCGGATCCAGTCGAGATAGGCCTGCTCGGTGCGAAGGCTGTAGTGCTTGACGCGGATCTTTTGCCGGACGCTTTCGAGGAGCCGGGGAGGCCTGGGGGCTTCGGTTCCCATCGCCGCCGAGTCGGTCACTCCGTTGGCGTCACTGGCGAAATCGTCGGAATCAGCGGCCGCCATGATTAGGTCCCCGAACTCACTCCCTCCTCCTTGATTATTCGGCCCCTCCCGCCGCTTTGCCATCGTCCTGACGGACGATTGTCACTTTTCTTTCCGGCGTGTTAGACGCAGAATCGGTATGGTTAGGTTCTCAATTTATCGTTAGGCAACTCGGCGCCGCGTCTTGACTTGCACCCCTGATGTATATACACTTCGTGTATGCGGTTCACTTGGGATGAGAAGAAGCGCACGAGTAATCTTCAAGATCATGGCCTTGACTTCATCGATGCGCAGGAAGTCTTT
>DATBOK010000190.1:0-5792 GCA_036553845.1 Casimicrobiaceae bacterium | reverse complement strand
AAACCCTTCGGGAACGGGCAGGTTGGGCCGATTGCTTTGTCGCAAGTCTTGCCTTGGGGGCCGCCCAAGGCGGCGCCTCGCTTCGCGCACTCGGCCCAACCTGCCGCGTTCGCACACGTGATTTATTAACGGACAAGCTCTAAGTCGTCTCTTACTGCCGGACGCAGCCTCTCCCGCATTTGCGCTACACTCGCCGACCGAACGGGGGGCCCCCGCGTTCGACCGCCTTGGATCGGGAGAAAATGATGCGGATGTCAATCTTCATGCGCGGCGTGCTACCCGCATTGCTTTTCGCGTTGCCGTTCGCCGCGGCCGCGCAGGGCGAACTCGTCGTCTACTGCACGGTGCAGGAGGAGTGGTGCCGGCCGATGGTCGCCGCGTTCGAAAAGACCACCGGCATCAAGGTGCTGATGACGCGCAAGAGCTCGGGCGAGTTCTACGCGGAGATCAAGGCCGAGGCCGCGAATCCGCGCGGTGACATCTGGTGGGGCGGCACCGGCGACCCGCATCTGCAGGCGGCCGAGGAGGGCTTGACCGAGCCGTACAAGTCGCCGAAGCTCGCCGACCTGCACGACTGGGCCGTGCGGCAATGGGAGCAGTCGAAGGGCCGCACGGTCGGCGTTTACGCCGGCGCGCTCGGTTACAGCTACAACACCGAGGTGCTCAAGAAGCGCAACCTCCCGGAACCCAAGTGCTGGGCGGATCTGATCAAGCCGATCTACAAGGACGAGATCCAGGTCGCCAATCCCAATTCGTCGGGCACGTCGTACACGATGCTGGCGACGATCGTGCAGCTCATGGGCGAGGACAAGGGGTTCGATTACCTGCGCGCGCTCAACAAGAACGTCAACCAGTACACGAAGTCGGGCGCCGCGCCGGCGCGGGCGGCCGCCACCGGCGAGAGCCTGATCGGCATCACGTTCCAGCACGACGCGGTCGTGCAGGCGCTCGGCGGCGCGCCGCTCAAGATCGTGTCGCCGTGCGAAGGCACCGGCTACGAGATCGGCAGCATGAGCATCATCAAGGGGGCGAAGAACATGGAAAACGCCAAGAAGTGGTACGACTGGGCGCTCACGCCGGAAGCGCAGGCGATCGGCGCGCAGGCCAAGGTGTCGTACCAGGTGCCGTCGAACAAGAACGTCACGCCGCCGCCGCAGGCGCCCAAGTTTTCCGAAATCAAGTTCATCAATTACGACTTCGCGAAGTACGGGTCGTCGGCGGAGCGCACGCGGCTGCTCACGAAGTGGGACAAGGAGGTTTACGCATTGCCGAAGTAGCCGGCGCAGGCTCGCTTGCCGACATAGTGTGAACGGGCCCTGATTGGCCACGCCCGCCAGCGCAGCGACGCTCCCGGCCACCGGCGCCCGGGGTGACGCCCGCAACGTCACGACGCCGCTGATCGCAGCGCTCGGGCTCGGCGCACTGGCGTTCCTGCCCTGGAGCATCGACGCCGGTCAAAGCGCGTTCGGCTTGGCCGTTGCCGGTGCGCAGCCGAAATGGCCGCATTACGCCGCGGCGAGCGCGCTCGGTCCGGTGCTGCTAGCCGCGGCCGCAACGCTCGTGTTCGCCTGGCTGCGCTTCGCGCGATCGACGGCGCTGGCCGCGGCTTGCGGCCTTTCGTGGGCGCTCTTCCAGGGCTTTGCCGCCGGCGTGAACGGACCGGCGTTCGGCGTCGGCGCGGCGATAGCACTCATCGCGACGACGCTTTGCCTCGCGCGATCGCTCGGCCGCGCTGGCCTTTTTGGCGGCAACGTGACGATCGCGACGGCGGTGGTCACGATCGGCGTGCTGCTCTGCATCTTCATCTTCTACCCGATCGGCAGCGCACTCGTGGCGGCGGTGCAGGACGCGAGTGGACGCTTCGCGCCGCACCTCGTTGCCGATCGGTTGCTGACCGCCGACATCTGGGGCTTCGGATGTTTCGGCGGCGGCACGCGCTGCGGCGTTGCGATCAATTCGACGCTTCTCGCCGCACTGGTCGGCGTGCTGTCGACATTGCTCGGACTTGCGTTGGCACTCGTGGTGCAGCGGGGCGGCCAGCGCTACGCGGGCGTTCTCAAGCTGTTGTCGGTGCTGCCGATCATCACGCCGCCGTTCGTCATAGCACTCGCGCTCGTCGTGCTGTTCGGGCGCACCGGATTGATTACGAGCTGGCTCGAGGTACTGTTCGGCATTCCGCGCTCGCGCTGGATCTACGGCTTGCCAGGCGTTGCGATCGCGCAGCTTCTGACGTTCACACCGATCGCGTTCATGCTCCTGTACGGCGCGCTCCATGCGATCAGTCCCGCGCTGGAAGAAGCCGCGCAAACGCTGCGCGCATCGCGCGGCCGCGTTTTTCGTACCGTGACGTGGCCGCTGCTGCGGCCCGCACTTGCGAATGCGTTTCTGCTCGGCTTCGTCGAGAGCCTTGCGGATTTCGGCAATCCGATCGTGCTCGCGGGCGACTTCGACGTCCTGTCGACGAAGATTTTCTTCGCCGTCGCGGGCGCGCAATACGACGCGGGCCGTGCCGCGGTGCTCGCGGTCGTGCTGCTCGCACTGACGCTGCTCGCGTTCTTCCTGCAGCAGCACTGGGTCGGTCGCGCGTCGTACGTGACCGTGACCGGCAAGGGCGACGGCGGCGCGTCCGCGCAACTGCCGCGCAAGCTGTGGCTCGGATGCCTCGGGATCGCCGCGGCCTTCATCGCATTTACGCTCGTGTGCTACGCGGTGATCCTGACCGGCGGCTTCGTTCGCGACATCGGCCGAGGCGACATGACGCCATCGTTCCACCATTTCCTGGATGGCTTTCGCGCGGAATGGGGCGCTCACGGACTGTTCTTCAGCGGTTCGGCGTGGGACAGCCTTTTCACCACGATCGAAGTGGCGCTGGTATCGGCGCCGCTCACGGCGCTGATCGGATTGCTGTCGGCTTACGTGATCACGCGCCATCGCTTCGCCGGGCGCCGCGCGTTCGAGTTCCTGACGCTGGTCAGCTTCGCCGTGCCGGGAACGGTGATCGGCGTGTCATACATCGTCGCGTTCAACGTCGCGCCGCTCGAGCTCACCGGCGGCATGGCGATCCTGGTGTTGTGCTTCGTGTTCCGCAACATGCCCGTCGGCGTGCGCTCCGGTGTGGCTGCGCTCGCGCAGATCGACCGCACGCTCGACGAAGCTTCCGCGACGCTGCGCGCCTCGACGATGCGCACGTTGATGCGTGTCGTGATGCCGCTGCTGCGTCCCGCGATCCTCGTCACGCTGGTCTTCAGCTTCACGCATGCGATGACGGCGGTAAGCGCGGTGATCTTCCTCGCGTCGGCGAAGTACAACCTCTCGACCGTCTACATCATCAACCGCGTCGAGGCGGGCGAGTATCCGCTCGCGATCGTCTATTCGACGGTGCTGATGGCAATCATGCTGGCGGTGCTGCTCGCCATGCAGAAGTTCGTCGGCGAAGCGCGGCTCGGGCGGCGCGCAGCACCTGTCGTCGTGGCAGCCCATTGAACAGCGGAGCGTTTCGATGACGAAAGCATCCGGCGGCGTCGTCTTCGAGCACGTCACCAAGCGCTACAACGACGTCAGCGCCGTCAGCGATGTATCGTTCGAAGTCCGGCCGGGACAGCTCGTCACGCTGCTCGGCCCCTCCGGCTGCGGCAAGACGACGACGCTACGCATGGTGGCGGGCCTCGAGCCGGCGACGAGCGGGCGCATCCTGATCGGCGGCAACGATGTCACGCGCAACGCCGCGAACGAGCGCGACGTCAGCATGGTGTTCCAGTCGTACGCGCTGTTCCCGCACATGAACGTCCTCGACAACGTGTGCTACGGCCCGCTGGCGATGGGAATGGCGAAGGCTGCGGCCCGCGAGCTCGCGCAGGCGAAGATCGCCATGCTGGGTCTCCGCGGGCTCGATCAGCGGTTGCCGTCCGAGCTCTCCGGTGGCCAGCAGCAGCGGGTCGCCGTCGCGCGCTCGCTGGTGCTCGAGCCGGCGGTGCTGCTCTTCGACGAGCCGCTGTCGAACCTCGACGCCAAGTTGCGCAGGCGCGTGCGCCAGGAGATCCGCGAACTGCAGCAGTCGCTCGACCTGACCGTGATCTACGTCACGCACGATCAGGAGGAGGCGCTCGCCGTCTCCGACCAGGTGATCGTGATGGACCGCGGCCGCATCGCGCAGCAGGGGACGCCGGCCGAACTGTACGAGGCGCCGGCGAGTCGCTTCCTCGCCGACTTCATCGGTGACGCCAACCTCGTCGCGGGCGAATTGGTGCACGGTCCCGACGGCTCGTCGTTTCGCGCGAACAACGTCACCGCTCCGGTACGGGCGGATGGCATCGCGGCCGGTCCCGCGACGCTCGCGGTACGCCCTCACCGACTGCGGCTCACGACCGCGGGCGAAGGGCTGCTGCCTGCAGAATGCCGTCGCGCGGCGTATCTCGGCAGCCGCATCGAGTACGTGCTCGGTACGCCGTGGGGAGATTTGCTCGTGTTCGATCCGGGCATCCATGCGCCTCTCGCGCGTGGCGCGAAAGCGGGCGTCGCATTCACGCCGGACGATGCGATCGTGCTTCCGGGCGTTGGCGACCCGCCGGCATAGGCGTCGATAGAACCTTTTCCCCGTCGCGACACTCTCTTGCCGTGCAACGTATCGCGGACGAGAGGAGAGAACCAATGGAGCGCAAGAGGGCGAGCGATTTCCCGCCGGAGGTCCTGAAGCTTTTCGACGGCTACATGCACGGCTTCATCGGCCGGCGCGAGTTCCTCGACCGGGCGGCGAAGTTCGCGGTTGGCGGGGTCACCGCGGCGGCGATGCTTGCGAGCCTGCGGCCCAATTACGCGCTTGCGCAGCAGATTCCGAAGGAAGATGCACGCATCCACGCGCAATACCTGTCGTATGCGTCGCCGCGGGGATCGGGGACGATGCGGGGCTACTTCGTGCGGCCGGCGAAGCTCGCGGGGAAGCTGCCGGGCATCGTCGTCATCCACGAGAACCGCGGCCTCAACCCGTACATTGAGGACGTCGCGCGTCGCCTCGCGGTCGAAAATTACCTGGCGTTCGCTCCCGATGCACTGACGCCGGTTGGCGGTTATTCTGGCGACGACGAGAAAGCGGCGCAGCTTTTCGCGAGCCTCGATCCGGGCAAGCGCACCGAGGACCTGCTCGCCGCGGTTCCGTACCTGAAATCCCGGCCTGAATGCAACGGCCACGTCGGCGCCGTCGGCTTCTGCTTCGGCGGCGGCATCGTAAACACGATGGCGGTGCGCTTTCCCGATCTCGCCGCCGCGGTGTCGTTCTACGGTGCTCAGCCGAGCGCCGCGGACACCGCGAAAATCAAGGCGCCGCTGCTGATCCATTATGCGGGGCTCGACGAGCAAACCGACGCCGGATGGCCGGCCTGGAAAGAGGCGCTCGACAGGAATCACATCCGCTACCAGGAATACATGTACCCCGGCGCCAACCACGGCTTCCACAACGACACGACGCCGCGCTATGACGAGGCGGCGGCCAAACTCGCCTGGTCGCGGACGCTGGCGTTTTTCAACGAGCATCTGAAGCGCTGAGTCTCGCGGATGACCGCGGCGCTTGCCGAACTACGTCGCTTTGCGATTGCGCGAAGCCTCTTTCCGCCGATCGACTTGCAGGGCGCAGTCGACCGGCTGGGTTTCGTCCAGGCCGATCCGATTCGCGCACCGGCTCGCGCGCAGGACCTCGTGCTGCGTCACCGCGTCGCCGGATACCGCGCCGGCGACCTCGACCGCCGCTATCCGACACTCGACATCGAAGAGGATTTCTTCGTCAACTACGGTTTCCTCCC
>DATBOK010000115.1:0-6074 GCA_036553845.1 Casimicrobiaceae bacterium | reverse complement strand
CCGCGGCGAGGCTGCGGGCGGATTCGAGATCCGGCACGGGCGGCATCTGCGTCACGCGCGCGCTCACCAGTGGCGTCGCCTGCAGGCATGCTACGAAACCTTCGGCGTCGCCGAACACGGCGAACCCGAATTCGGCGCGTGCGGCGATGGTGTCGAGCACCCGCACGAGGTCGCGCCAGCGCGCAGCATCGGCCCGCACGAAATCGGCGTCGACCAGCACCACGACGCGCGCGCGATCGCCGGCCGCGCGCCGCAGCCAGCCGGGCGGCACGTCGGGTGCGAAACGCGCCGTCGCCAGTGACACATAGCGATCGGCGGCGCGCTGCGCGAGCGCCATCCACGGCGGGCTCGCGCCGTCCGATGCGTGCGGGTCGCCGTCAGCGTGGGCCACGCGCATCGCATCCGCGCCGGCGTCGGCTTGCATGCGGGCCAGGGCAAGCGCCAGGATGCGCCAATCGTCGACGTCGTCGCCACCGACGTTGCGCTCCAGCCGATCGCGAATCGCGGCGGGCGGAACGAGGGATACGACTTGCGCCACCAGCGCGAGCGGCAGCTCTTCCGCCGCCGGCGCGAGCGCGCGCGCGAGCGGCAGGCGATCGCCGGTGTCGTCGGCCAGTGCCCGCGCGAGCATACGCGCGAGATGAGGCTGGCGCACGAGCGCCGGCGTCGTCGCGACGAGCCGCACGAGCTCGGCGCTCGCCGCATCGCGCAGCGCCGCGTCGCCGAGGTTCGCGCAGGCGACGATGAACGCGGCGCGCGATTCGCCCGGCGCGCCGGCCACCACGCGCGCGGCGGCCGACGCCGCCGACGCATCATCGCCGACGAAGGCCGCGGCCTCCGCAAGGGACATCGCGGCGCCGAGATGATCGGGCTTGCGCTCGAGCACTTCGCGCCACCTCGCGATCGCCTCCTGCGCCAGGCCCAGCCGCCACAGCGCGTCGGCGATGCCGACCAGCGGCGCCGACGCACGCGGGCGCAGGCGCGCCGCCTGGCGAAAGCACGACAGCGCATCGAGCGCGCGACCTGCGGCGAGATGTTCACGCGCGCGCGCCTTCCAGTCGTCGTAGCCCGCGGCCATCAGCGCAGGCGCGACTTGAGCGCGTCGATGAGGCGCGGCGGCAGCCGGCCGTAGAGACTTGCGCCGACACGGGTGCGGCGCATGCGCATCGCCATGCGCGCGACGCGCGAGCGCAGCGAGCGACGGGCGGCGATCGCCGCGGCGGACGGCGGCGGCGGCGACCATGGCACATAACCGAGCGCGTCGCGCAGCCGCGCCGGCGAAAACGCCACGCTCCGCGACGACGGCGCGGCACTGACGCCGGCATAGGACGCCAGTGTCTCGGCCGCCATCGCCTGCGGCGTGCGCGGCCGCATGCTGCCGGCACGCGCCGCGGCGGCGATGCGCGCCGGCACGTCCGGCCCCGACAGCAGCGACTCGATGCGCGTCATCATCGCCGCATCGTCATGCCACTCGGCGTCGGTCATCACGATGCCGACGCCGCTCGCGCGCACGCGCTCGGCCAGCGCGCCGATCGGCGGCACCAGCACCGCCATGTTCGCCGACCACGCTTCGGACAGCGTGTAGCTGAAGGTTTCGGGACCGGCGGACGGGAACACGACGAGGTCGACGCGGTACGCGTGAAGCAATCGCGGCAGGTCCGCGGCACGATACCGGCCGTGCACGGTAAACGCACGGTCCGCGCTTTGCCACGGTCCCGGCTGGCGGTCGAGATACCCGATGAGCACGAAACGCAAGTTCGCGCCACGCGCGCGCGCCAGCGCGACCAGGCGCTCGAGGCGTCGCGCCCCCTTGTCGGGGCCGACGGCACCCAGCACCGCGACCACGTGTGCGCCGTCGTCCGGCGTCGGCAGCGCCATCGGCTCGTCCCGCGACATCTCGCCGTGGCGCGCGTCGCCCGCAGCGGCATCGATTCCACCGGTGCCGGCTTCGACCGCCGACCGCGCGGCGTCATCGACCGGCAGGCCATGGGCGATGACCACCGGTTGCCGGCCGAAATAGCGGGCGAAGGTGTCGGCCGCCCATTGCGACGGCGCGATCAGGAACGCCGCGCGCGCCACGATCTCGCCATGGCGCCGCCGCCACGCCACGATGTCGATGCCGGCGAACGGCGGCTGCGCGGCGAGGCAGCGTGCACACTGCGCGGCATCGGTCACCGCGCCGCAGTAGCGTCCGGTGTCATCCTGCAGGGTGATCGTGGGGCAGGCAAAATTGAGGTCGTGCACCGTGTAGCCGAACGGCAGGTCGAGCACGGTCATCGCTTCGAGCAGGCCATCGCGGCACGCCGAAATGTTGTGCAGGTGGACGAGGCCGATGCCGAAGCTCGCGCAAAGGCCGCCGACGAAAGCGGGCCACGTTTCGCCGCCGGGGCGGTTGAGCGTGTAGCTCGCCATGCTGCCGTCGGCGCGATGCTCCTCCACCTGCCACGCGTCGCCGACGGCGACCGCGAGGAAATGCCGGCGCTGCGATCGCGACGCGTCGATGAGCATGCGAACGTGCGACTCGGTGCCGCCGCCGTGGTGATGGATCACATGCAGCACGCCCAGCGCCGGCGTTGTCAGCACGCCAGCCTGCGTGCGCGCCGCTTCGCGAATTGCGCGCAGCGGATCGGCAACGATGTAGTGCTGGACGATCGCCTCGAATCCCGGGTGGCGCGCGAGCAACGTGGCGGTGTTCTTCGGCACCAGCGCGGCCTTCTGCTCCTTGAACGAGCGGCCGCCGGTATGCGCGACGAACGTGTCGTCGGCCACCACGTTGCGCCAGCCATGCGCCGCGGCGCGCAGGCAGAAGTCATTTTCCTCGCCATAGCCCGCGCCGTAGCGCGGATCGAACAGGCCGATGTCGTCGAGCAGCGCACGGCGCACGTAGAAGCAGAAGCCGACGCCGGTGGGGATGTCGGGATAGCTCGGCACCGCCGCGCGCGCGAACGCAGCGCCGAGCAGCGACGGATCGGCCGCATCGGGCCACGGATTGTTCACGCAGAACTGCGGATACGAGAGGATCTCGGCATTGTTGGAAAACGGCGTGATCGTGCCGATCGACGCGTCGGCGTCGGCGCAGCGCACGAGCGCATCGAGCCAACCTTCCGCCACGATCGTGTCCGAATTGAGCAGCACGACGTCGTTGCGCGACAGCTCGAAGCCGCGGTTGGCCGTGCCGGTGAAGCCGAGGTTGGCGGCGTTGCGCAGCAGCGTCACCTGTGGCAGCGCGCGCGCCGCGATCTCGGCGAACAGCGCGGCGATGCGCGGATCGGGAGACGCGTCGTCGATCAGCGTCAGGCGGTGACGCTGCGAGGTATGCGCGAGCACGCTCGCCACGCAGGTATGCACGTCGTCCGGCGCGTTGTAGACCGGTACGACGATGTCGATGTCGCGGGTCATGCGCCGCGACCGCGCCACCAGCTGCGCAGGCGCAACCACGGCAGCATCACCCACCAGCGCAGGCTCTGCCGGTAATCGATGATGCGCTCCTGCGCGGCAAGCGCGGCCTGCGCTTCGCGCAACGACGCCTGCGACTCGTCGAGCGATGCGCGCAGCGACGCCGCATGTCGATCGCTTTCCGCCAGGCGCGCGAAATGCTCCTGCTCCTGGCGCTCGAACTGGACGATGCGCGCGTGCTGCGCACCGAGCTGGCCATCGCGCTCGACGACGAGACTTTCGCGCTGGGCCACCAGGCTTTCCAGGTGGCGGACGTGGACGTCGCTCTTGCCGAGCGCCCCGAGCCGTTCTTCCAGCAAAGCATTGAGTCGCGCCAGCTCCTGCTGGCCGACATCGGCGAAGAGCGAAAGGCCGAGGCGATCGCGAGGCAGGTCACCTGCGGCGCGCGCGGCGACCACCAGGAAATACATCGCCGGTGGCACCGTCGCCGTGGACACGCCCAAGGCATCGCCGGTCTCGGCCACGAACGCGTCGCCACCCTCCTCGCGCCACAGCAGCGATCCCAGCCACACGCGCTGCGCGTAATAGCGGCGCGCGGCGAAATGCGTGGCGAGGAGCGCGTCGAGCTCGCCGCGGTCGTGCTCGTGGCGATGGAAGGGATTGGTGTGGCCGCGCTTGTCCGAGTACTCGGGGCGATTGGGCGCCGACAGGATCAGCAGCCCTCCGGGCGCCAGCACACGCGCAAATTCGGCGAGCATTCGCGGCTGGTCGGCGGCTTCCAGATGCTCGATGGTCTCGAACGACACGACGACGTCGAAACTGCCGTCACCGAACGGCAGCGCGGCAACCGAAGCGCGGTGAAAGGCGAGATTGCCGATCGCGCGGTAACGCGTGGCGGCGTGTCCCAGCGTCGCGGCGTCGATATCTACGGCCGCGACCGTGACTGCGGTTCGCGCGAGCAGCGCGCTGCCATAGCCTTCGCCGCACGCCGCGTCCAGCACGCGCCGCCCGGCGACCTCACGCGCCGCGAACGCGTAGCGGTGCACGTGCTCGTACTCGATCTCACCGGCGATGCCGGGGACGAAGCGCTCGCCGGTGAATTCGATCTCGGGTGGCATTGATTGCGGCGCTGGCGCAGCCGGAACGCCCATTTTATCAAGCCGCGTGGCGCAGACGCCGGGCCGTCATTGGCGCCACGCGTGCGGCAGTCGCACCATGCCGAACTCGCGCGCGTCGCCGGTGACCACCAGCGCCCGCTCGACGTGGTCGAACAGGCGCACGCCTTCGGGGTCCAGCGCATGCGCGCGCAACACGTACTTGCCGGGCAGCAGCGCGAGATGCGGAAACTCGAGCGCGAAGCGGAACGTGTGCGCGTCGACCTGCGCCGGGGCGACGCGATCCATGTCGGTCGACACGCCGTAGACCGGCGTGCCGTCGGCCCGCACGATGCCCACCAGAACGACGGGGGCGCGCCCGTCGGGCGAGTAGACGTCGCCGTGCACCGCGAGGCTCGCGCCCTGCGCCAAGGTGTCGCCAGGCTCGAGAGACAGTGATTGCACCGCGTAGACGCCCGCGGCCGTGGCAACCTTGCGCGGAATGGGACTCTTCGTCTGCGCCGACTTCTCCTCGTGCCACGCGAGGTACGCCTGCGTGACACCAGGCGCGTCGCCATAGCGCATCACGTGCCCGTCCTTCAGCCACAGCGCGTCACGGCAGAGCTTCTGCACGTGGTACATGCTGTGCGAGCACAAGAGCAGCGTGCCGCCGCCGGCGAGGAAGCCTTCGATCCAGGCGATGCACTTCTTCTGGAACGACTCGTCGCCGACCGCCAGCACCTCGTCGGTGATGAGCACGTCGGGGTCGAGCGCGGTGGCGACCGCGAAGCCGAGTCGCACCACCATCCCCGACGAATAGTGCTTGATGGGATCGCCGATGTGCTCGCCCAAGTCGGCGAAGGCGATGATCGCGTCGCGCTTGGCGGCGATCTCGGCGGGTGCGAGGCCGAGCAGCGCGGCGGCGAGGTCGATGTTGGCGAGCCCCGTGTATTCCGGATGGAAGCCCGAGCCGAGCTCGAGCAGCGCGCCGACGCGGCCGTTGACCACCACGCTGCCGCGCGTCGGCTTGATGACGCCGGCGACGATCTTGAGAAGCGTCGACTTGCCGGCGCCGTTCTCGCCGATGATGCCGAGCGAGGCGCCGGGCGCCAGGTCGAAGGAGACGTCGTCGAGCGCACGGAACACGCTCGATGCGCCGCGGCCGCGCAGCAGATCGTAGACCAGCCGCACGCGTCCGGCGCGGCTTGTCACCTTCGCGTAGTCCTTGCCGACGCGCGACAGCGAAAGGTGCAGGCGCGACGCATCGCGCATGGAGGGTGCGCCGGGCATCACGGCGGCCACGCCCGGCGCGCGCGCGACCGGCGGCGAGCCTGCCGGCGCGCTCATCAGACGAAGTCCTCGAAATGCGGCGACAGCCGGCGAAACACGAAGCGCCCGGCGGCGAAGAGGACGAAAGCCACGACGAGCGCGACGGCATCGGCGGCCTCGAACGCCAGCCGCCCGTCCAGCAGTGCGTCGCGCATGCGCCCCACCAGCCACCCGAACGGGTTCGCCGCGAGCCACGGCCGCACTGACGCCGGCACCGCCGTGATCGGATACAGGATCGGCGTCAGGTACATGAAC
>DATBOK010000072.1:0-12463 GCA_036553845.1 Casimicrobiaceae bacterium | reverse complement strand
CGACAGCACGTTGAAATTGCCGCCCAGCACCAGCGGATTGGCGAAATCGGCCATGCTCTCGATGAACGCGATCAGGAATGCGCTGGCGAGGCCCGGGCGGATCAGCGGCCAGGTGACGGTGCGGAATATGTGCCATCGGCTCGCGTGCAGCGTCTGCGCCGCTTCCTCGAGGCTCGGGGAGACCGCACCGAGCACGCCGAGCAGGACGAGGAAGGCGATCGGCGTGAAGGCGAGGACCTGCGCGATGGCGATGCCCGGCATGCCGTAGATCCATCGGCTGCGCGCGATGCCGAAGTGCGTCGCCAGCAGGTTGGTGACGATGCCCGCGCGACCGAACAGCAGGATCAGCGCGAGGCCGATCACGAACGGCGGCGTAATGATGGGCAGGATCGACAGACTGCGCAGCAGCCACTTGGCCTTGAGCCGCGTGCGCAGCGCGATCAATGCCAGCGGAAGTCCGAGCGCCGTGCACAGCACGCCGACCAGCACGGCGAGCGCCACCGTGTTCCACGCCGAGCCGCAGCCGCCGCTGCCGGTGACGCAACGCAGGCTCCAGATGTTGGCGGCGAACAGCTTGGCGACGAACAGCGAAGGCACGACGTTGCCGTCGTTGTCCTTCACCGCCGACGCCAGGATGGACAGCAGCGGATACGCGACGAACAGTTCCAGCGAGGCGATGACCAGCAGCAGCGACCCGACGATGAAGCGGTCGCCCTTGCACCACCCGCGGTCGGCGAGCTCCGTCGCGATCAGCATCAGCATCGCGATGCCGTAGAACGTCGCGCCCCAGCCGAGTCCCGGCTGCGTGGGTCCGCGCGAGCCGGCCCACGCGGCAAGCCACGCGAATCCCCAGCCGGAATGGATGATCGCGAAACCTTCGGCCACGAGCCACGCGAGGCCGAGCGCGCCTGCCGCGCCGATGCCACGCAACCGGCGGCCGATGAAAAGCGCGGTCGCCACCAGCGGCGCCAGCAGCAACGGCAGCAGCCAGGCGCTGCCATGCAAGGCGAAGATCGCCGCCGATCGCGCGTCCGCCGGCCGCGCCAACCATTCGAGCGAGAAGAGTCCGCTCTCGATCTTGTACCAGGGCAGCAGCAGCACGCTCGCCCAGGCGACCAGAATCCATCCGGCGACGTCGCGGCGACGGAGGGGAGCGGCGATCGGGTGCGCCGGGATTCGTCGCGCCATGCGACGCTTTTCCGCTGAATCGGGTGGCTCGGGCAGCCCGGGGCGGCCGCGCGAACGCGCAGCGGCCGACCGCGGGATTACGGATCAGCCGCCGTTGCGGACTTCCTCGGTGAAGCGCTTCAAGAGCCGCGTGCGCACCGCCGACGACCCGTACTTGGCGAAATCGTAGTCGATCAGCTTGATCTTCGACAGGTCGGGCGCCTCGGGCGGGACGGGCGTTGCCTTGTTCGACGGGATCTGATAGCTGCCGTTCGGCGCCGCGAGCTTCTGCGCGTCGACGGAAAGCGCCCAGTCGTAGAACTTCTTGGCCTCGTCGGGATGCTTGGCGCCGGCGACGACGCTCATCGAGCCGATCTCGTAGCCGGTGCCCTCGCACGGCGACACGACCTTGACCGCCGGGTTCTGCTTGGCGGCGTTGATGACGTCATGCTGGAACGCGATGCCGATCAGCGTCTCGCCCTTGCCAACCGCCAGCGCGGGCGCCGCGCCGGCCTTCGTGTACTCGGCGATGTTCTTGTTGAGCTGCTTGAAGTACGCGAACGCCTTTTCCTCGCCCATCAGCTGGACGAGCGTGGCCAGCATCGTCCACGCCGTTCCCGACGAGTTGGGATCGGCCATCTCGACTTCACCCTTGAACTCGGGCTTGACGAGGTCGGACCAGCACTCCGGCGGCGTCAGCTTCTTCTGCTTGAAGTCGGTGGCGTTGTAGCCGTAGCCGAGCGCGCCGAGATAGATGCCGACCGTGCGGTACTTGGCGCGCGCCGCCTGGCTTTGCGCCCAGTCGCGAAGGTTGGCGAGTTCCGGCGACTTGTACTCGGCCGACAGGCCTTCCTCCGCCGCCTGCAGGTGCGGGTCGCCGGTGCCCCCCCACCAGATGTCGGCCTGCGGATTGGCCTTTTCGGCGCGCAGCCGCGCGTAGATCTCGCCGGCGCTCATGCGTGTCATCTCGACATTGACGCCCGTCACCTTCTGATAGGTCGTTGCCATGGCGCGGCACCAGGCCTCGTCGACACCGCAATACATGACGAGGGTGCGGTCGGCGGCCTGCGCGGCACCGGCGAGCCCGAGCACGGCGACGAGCGCGCCGAACGCGAGGCGCGCCGTGCGAACGAGCGAAGGTCGATCAACGAACGTGTGCATCGGGGTTCCTCCAGTGGCGTGTCAGTTGTCGTCGAAGCCGCACGGACTTCCATGCGGTCGCCGTTCAGCCCGGTCGGCTGTCGGACGTTTGTGACAATATTATGACAGTTGTCCCATGGGTGCGCGCCTTTCCCGTGGCGGGGCCGCCACGACCTGGCGGCGATCTGTCGCGGACTCGACGCCGGCAGAGATCGCTATCGAACGGCGACGGCGTCGTCGAGCCAGTCGCGCACGGCGGCGACGTCGGGGAGGCGGTGATTGGCGAGGGTCTTGCCCGGTCCCACCTTGACCGCGATGCCGCCGAGCGAGCGTACGACCGCGAAGCCATGCTCGTCGCCGCGATCGTCGCCGACGAACACCGGCACGCGACCGCGGAAGGGCGGCTCGTTCATGAAGTCGCGGATCGCCGTGCCCTTGTCGCGGCCTTCGGGACGCACCTCGAGCAGGCGCTTGCCCGGCTGCAGGCGAAAGCCCTCGCCGAGCGCGGCGTCGAATTGCGCGCGCAGCACCTGGTGCACGTGCGACGCGAGATGCGGCACGGCGCGGTAGTGCAGCGCCAGCGACGCGCCCTTGTCCTCGAGGCGCAGGCCTTCGTGGCGTGCGGCGAATTCCGCGATCAGGAGCCGCAACCTCGCGAGCGTCGCGGTGCTGGCGGCGTGCAGGTGCAGCGTGCCGGTGGCGTCGCGGCGCTCGCATCCGTGCTGCCCCGCGACCGGCAGCACCAGCTCGCCGAACAGGCGGTCGGTATTGCGGATGCTGCGGCCGGTGACCAGCGCCACCGCGCCGTCGAGCAGCGTCGCCACGGCCGGCAACAGCGCCGCAAGGCCGGGATCGACCCGCACGCGCTCCGGCGTCGGCGCGATATCGAGCAGCGTGCCGTCGATGTCGAGGAACAACGCCTGGTTCACGGCGAGCGACGGTGGCGGGCCGCGCGGGATGCGCGGCGGCGTCGGCATGCGCCGCGGCCGCTTTTGACGCGGCGTGCGCAAGGGGCGGGAATCGGTATCGCGCATCAGGCGGCGCTCTCCGGCACGCGAAAGCGGAACAGCCGGTTGCGCTGGCGCATCATCGCGGCGTCCATCAGCATGCGTCCCGCCCAGCGGTAGACGTTGAAGTCGCGCACCAGCGCACGCATCAGGCGCATCCGCGCGCGCTGCTCGTCGGGCGGCATCGTCAGCGCGAGATGCAGCGCCGCGGCGCACTGGTCGGCGTCATAGGGGTTGACCACCAGCGCTTCCGGGAGTTCGCGCGAGGCGCCGGCGAACTGCGACAGGATGAGCGCGCCGAGCTCGTCGTCGCGCGACGCGATGTATTCCTTGGCGACGAGGTTCATGCCGTCGTGCAGGCTCGACACGAAGCACAGGTCGGAGGCGCGGAAATACTCGTAGACGGCGCGCGTGTCGTGGTGCTCGGATACCAGCACGATCGGCGGGTGGCGCGCCCTGGCGAAGCTGGCGTTGATGCGGTCGGCCAGCGTCTTCACGCGCGCGGCGTAATCGCGGTAGTCGTCGATCATCCCCCGCGTCGGCGCGGCGATCTGCACGAACGTGAAGCGGCCGATCCATTGCGGCTCGAGCTGCAGCAGCCGCTCGACGGCGGAGAACCGCTCGAGGATGCCCTTCGTGTAGTCGAGGCGGTCGATGCCGATGCCGATCTTGTGGTCCGCGGGCAGGTCGAGCCGGCGCCGCACCTCGGCGCGCGTCGCCGGGATGTCCGGCTGGCCGGCGAGCGCCTCCGGCGGCCACTCGATGGAGATCGGGTAGCGGTGCACCTCGGTGCGCTGGCCGTTGCGGGTGACGGCGAACGACTCGCGGTCGACGCGCGCCTCGAGCGTGCGGTCGACGGTGTCGAGGAAGTTGTTGCAGTGGAACTGCGTGTGGAAGCCGAGGATGCTGCTGCCGAGCAGCCCGTCGAGCAGCTCGTCGCGCCACGGACAGATGGCGAACGCCTCCGGATTCGGCCACGGAATGTGCCAGAACGTGATGATCGTCGCCCGCGGCAGGCGTTCGCGCACCATCCGCGGCAGCAGCGCGAAGTGATAGTCCTGCACCAGCACGATCGGATCGTCGCGCTGCGCCTCCTCCACCACAGCGTCGGCGAAGCGCAGGTTGACGCTGCGGTAGTACTCGAAGTCGCGCGCGCGGAAGATCGGACGCACGTGCGCGATGTGGCACAGCGGCCACAGGCCCTCGTTGGCGAATCCGCTGTAGTATCCGGCCTCCTCGTCGGCGGACAGCCAGATGCGGCGGATCCGGTACGCCGGATCCTCGGGCGGCACCGGCACGTGATCCTGCGCGTCGACCGTCTCGCGGTCGGCATCGCCGCTGCCGTGCGCGATCCAGGTGCCGGAGCAGGCGCGCATCACCGGCTCGAGCGCGGTGACGAGCCCGCTCGCCGGCCGCAGCACGTCGATGCGCCCGCCGCGGTGGATGTGCATGTACGGCTCGCGGTTCGACACGACGATGACGTTGTTGCCCTGCATGTCGCCGCGCAGGATGCTGCGCAGCGTGGTCGGCGTCCACGCCAGCTGGTCCTCGTCGCGCGGCCGATAGTGGCTCTCGAGGTCGCGCACGAGCTTGCGCACGTCGCGCGCGATCGGCGCAAGCTCCGGCACGACGATCGTGCCGGCCGGCCGGAACAGTCCTTCGCCGCGCAGCAGCGCGCGCAGGCCGGCAACCCAGCCGCGCCAGGACATCTGCGCGATCGCCACGGTGATGAGCGCGATCACCGCGCCCAGCGCGACGAAGAACACCAGCATGTAGCGCTTGGTGTCCTCGCTGCGGCGCTCGGCGAACGACATGTCGTGCACGAGGATGAGCGCCATCGTGGTGCCGCCGGGCCCCGCGATCGCGCGCATGGCGACGTGCAGCAGCCCGTGGCCGGTATGCACGAGCTCGCCGGGCGTGCCGACCTTTTGCCAGACCGTCGCGCAATCGTATTGCGGCGGCATGTCGCGCGTGGCGACCGGCATCACCGCGCCTGCGGCGCACAGGCCCATCGCGTACAGCCGCTCGTCGTTGGTGAGCCGGTTGAAATAGGTCAGGATGCCGGCGTTGTCGCCGCTGTTGACCAGCGCCAGCACCGGGTCCTCCGCCGAGTTGGCGACGAGCGTCGCGCGCGCGTCGAGGTCGCGCGAGAACCACGACAGCATCTGCTGGTCGATCAGCGGCACCGTGGCATAGGCTGCCAGGGCAAGCGCGATCAGCAGGGGAATGATGAAGCGCAGGGAAAGGCGCATCGTCCCACGGTAACCGTTGATGCGGCGCAACGTCTGTCGGACAAGTGCCTACAATGGCGTCGGCTTCACAGGCTGCGCCGGCTTCGCCGGCGTTGCCC
Source organism: Casimicrobiaceae bacterium (assembly GCA_036553845.1). GTDB lineage: Bacteria > Pseudomonadota > Gammaproteobacteria > Burkholderiales > Casimicrobiaceae > VBCG01. The sequence goes on along the minus strand of DATBOK010000072.1, from coordinate 6,799 downwards.
GAACGGTTGAACATCGCCTGGCTCGCGCGTGGACGCCTGCGTGCCGGCTCGTCCGGCGGTCAACGGCGCTCGAGGTCGATCTCGCTCTCGTGCCAGTGCCGAAGCGCGAGCTTGGCGCAGGCGTCGACGACGAGAAACAGCGCGACGCCGGTGATCGCGATCAGCGCCAGCGCTGCGAACAGGCGCGGCACGTTGAGCTGGATGCCAGCCATCAGGATCTGGTAGGCGAGCCCGGCGCCCTGGCCGCCCGTGCCGGCGACGAATTCCGCCACCACGGCGCCGATCAGCGCGAGACCGCTGGCGATGCGCAGGCCGCCGAAGAAGTAGGGCAACGCCGACGGCCCCTGCAGCCGCCACAGCAGCTGCCAGCGCGTCGCACGCATCAGGCGGAACAGGTCGCGCAGGCCGGGATCGACGCTGCGCAGGCCGAGCGTGGTGTTGGCGATGACGGGAAACAGCGCGACGACGGCGGCGCACAGCACCAGCGCGACGCGCGTGTCGTGCACCCAGATGATGATCAGCGGGGCGATCGCCACGATCGGCGTGACCTGCAGCAGGATCGCGTACGGCAGGAACGACGCCTCGATCCACCGGCTCTGCGCGAAGGCAAGGGCGATGGCGACACCGGTGACAACCGCCAGCGCGAAGGCGGCGAGCGCGATCGACAGCGTCACCCACAGCGACGCCAGCAGCAGCGCGCGATCGGCGACGAGTGCGTCGAGCACGGCAAGCGGCGACGGCACGAGCCATGGCGGCAGGGAGAACGCGCGCACCGCGAGATCCCACGCCGCGAGCATCAGCATCGCCACCAACACCGGCGCGGCGATCCTGGCGGCGCGCGGCAGCGGCGCGCGCTCAGGCATCCTGTGCCGCCGACGCGCGCGTGACGAGCTCGGACAGCACCACGCACTGCTGCGCGAACGCGAGCGACGCGCGAAACGCGTTGCCGCGCGGGAACGGCGCGTCGATCGCGACGTCGGCGATGATGCGGCCCGGGCGTGCCGCCATCACCAGGATGCGCGTCGACAGGTAGACCGCCTCGGCGATGCTGTGCGTGACGAACGCGATCGAAAGTCCGGCACCGCGCCACCACGCGCAAAGCTCGTCGTCCATGTGGTGGCGGCTGAACTCGTCGAGCGCGCCGAACGGCTCGTCGAGGAGCACCAGATCGGGCCGGGTGACGAGCGCGCGCGCGATCGACGCGCGCATGCGCATGCCGCCCGAGAGCTCGCGCGGATAGGCGTCGGCGAAGCCATCGAGGCCGACGCGCGCGAGCGCCGCGTCGACCGCGGCATCGGCGTCGCCGCGCGCCGCGTGCGCGAGGTCGAGCGGCAGGCGCACGTTGGCGCGCACCCGCGCCCACGGCATCAGCGTCGGCGCCTGGAACACGTAGCCGATGCGGTGCGGGTCGCCCTCGCGCGGCGGCGCCGGCGCGCCCCACCACGCGAGCGATCCGGTGGTCGGCGCGTCGAGCCCGGCGAGGAGGTGGAGCAGGGTGGTCTTGCCGCAGCCGGACGGGCCGAGCAGGGTCACGAACTCGCCGTCATTGACGGCTAGCGACACCGGTGACAGCGCGCGAGTGCCCGACGCGTAGATGCGCGTGACGTCGCGGGCGACGACGATCGGCGCGCCCGCGCCCATCACGCCGCGCACATCGGCGGCATCAGGGCGTGACCCGCGTGTCGCGCGCGAAGTCGAGCGTCCACGCCTTCGTGTAGTCGACGCCGGCCTTGGCGAGCCCGGCCTCGCGCAGGAACGCGAGCGTCGCTTGCCAGTGCGCGTCGGTCATCGACAGCAGGCCGTGGGTGGCGGCGTCGCCGCCGTCGACGATCCGGTATTCCTTGAGCTTGCGATGGCCGTAGGCGATGAGCTCGTCGGTCATCTGCGGGTTGGCCTTGCGGATCAGCGCGTCGCCGGGCGCCGGGTTGGCGAGGTAGCTCTTCCAGCCCTCTGCCGAGGCTTCCACGAAGCGCGCGAGCAGCGCCGGGCGCTTCGCCAGCATGTCGCGCGACACGATCAGCACTTCCGAGTACGGCGGGTAGCCGAGATCGGCCAGCAGGAACACCTTCGGCACGACGCCGGCCTTTTCGATGGTGAAGGGCTCCGACGTGGCGAAGCCCTGCTGCGACAGCGTGGGATCGGCGAGAAACGGCTGCACCGAGAAGCCGTACGGCCGCTTCTGCGCGTCGGTGAATCCGTAGCGCGCCTTGAGCCATGGCCAGAACGTGGTGTTGCTCGCGGCGCCGATGGCGATCGGCTTGCCCTTGAGGTCGGCGAGCGCGCCGACGTCCGGATGGGCGATGATCACCGTCGGATTCTTCTGGAACGTCGCCGCGATCGCGACCAGCGGCACGCCCTGCTCGTTCGCGGCGAGCACCTGCAACGCGTCGCCCATCGCCACGTCGATGCGTCCGGCGGCGACGAGCTGCAGGCCGTTGACCTGCGGTCCGCCCTGCTCGATGGTGACGTCGAGCCCATGCCTGCGGTAGATGCCTTCGGCCACGGCCTGGTAGAAGCCGCCGTGCTCGGCTTCTGCGAGCCAGTCGGTGCTGAACACGAGCCGCTCGGGGGCCTGTGCGTAAGCGGCCGACGCAAGGGCGGCCAACGCGGCGGCGGCGATCATTCGGCGAAGCATCGGTGGATCCGTGGACGGGTTCGCAAGGCGCCGATTATGCGTCAATCGACGCGGCGCCGCCGCACGCGAGGACGCGACGCGCGGGCACCGTTGCCGATGCCGGACTCGACGCCGTGCCGCCCGCGGCTACAATGCGCGCCATGAGTGCGAACATGCCTCCGGCGCTCCTAGCGTATGCGCCGGCCGACCGCTTTGCCGCCGAGACGGTGCGCAATGCGTTCGGCAAGGCCGGACTCGGCAGCGACATCGCGCCGCAGGATGGCAACGCACGCAGCGCGATCGCCGCCGCGGTCACCGTCGCGCGCGTACTCGTCATCGTGCATTCGCGCGCGACCAACGGCGACGCCGGCGTGTTGCGCGTGGCGGAAGCCGCCGCCGGTCGCCGCCTGCCCATCATCGTGGTGCGCGTCGACGACGTGAAGCCGGGGTCGGCACTGCGCAGCTTCCTGCGCGGCGCGCCGTCGATCGACGCCGCCGGCGGCAAGCTGCCGCAGCGCCTGCGCGGCATCGTCGTGCGCGCCAAGCAGGCGGCCGGCATTCCGCTCGCCGATGCCGAGGATATCGACGACGGCGAGGGCGGCATCGACATCCTCGGCGCCGAGCGGCCCCGGCTGTCGCCGCGCTGGATCGTGGCCGGCGTCGTGGTGCTGGCGGCGATCGCGGTGCTGGCGTGGCGCGGCTACGACCGCGCCGCAGCCCAGAGCGCCTACGAGCGGGGCGTGGCCAGGCTCGCCGAAGGCGATCTCGATGCCGCCGCGACGGACCTCGATCGGGCGCTCGCGCGCCGGCCCGAGTGGGCCGCCGCATGGCGGCAGCGGGGGTTCGCCAGCCGCGACCACGCGACGATGATCGCGAGCTTCTCGCGTGCGATCGCGCTCGACCCGAACGACGCGGATTCGCTCGCCGCGCGCGGGCGCGCGTATTTCGCCGGTGGCGACAGCGCGCACGCCCGCGCCGACCTCGACGCCGCGCTGGCGATCGTACCCGGCGACGCGGAGTGGCATGGCGAGCGCGGGCTGTTCGCCATCTCGGCGGGCGACGACGTCGCCGCCGGGCGCGATTTCCGCGAATGCGCGCGGCTCGAGCCGCGCTGCCCGCAGGCGTTCGCCGGCCGCATCACCGCGGTCGAGGCGTCGCAGGGACGTCCGCCGCGCGACTGGTTCGCCGCGCCGTGACCCCGGCCGTACGCCCGGTGCGCCTGTTCGCGCTGGCGCTCGCGGCGCTGCTCGTGGCCGGTTGCGCGACGACGACCTCGCGCCCCGTCAATCCCCCGATCGTCAAGGCCGATCCGCGCACCGGCTACCGGCTGGAGACGCGTCCGCCCGCCAACCTCGCCGATACGGTCGTGATCCTCGCATTCTCGGGAGGCGGCACACGCGCCGCGGCGTTCTCGTACGGGGTGCTCGAGGAGCTGCGGCGCACCCCTGTCGTGGTGCACGGCAAGCCGTCGCGATTGCTCGACCAGGTCGATGTCATCACCGGCGTCTCGGGCGGCAGCTTCACCGCGCTCGCCTACGGGCTCTATGGCGACGGCCTGTTCGACATCTACGAAAAGCAGTTCCTCAAGCACGACGTGCAGGGCGACCTCGTCGCGCGCTTCCTCAATCCGTATTATTGGCCGGCGCTGATGGCGGGGACCTGGGGACGCTCCGAAATGGCAGCGTCGCTCTACGACGACCTCCTGTTCCACGGCGCGACGTTCGGCGATCTCGAGAAGAAGCCGGGACCGCTGATCCTGGCGACCGCCACCGACATCTCGACCGGCTCGCGCCTGGGATTCGTGCAGGGCGAATTCGACCTCATCTGCTCCGACGTGTCGGCCGTGCCGCTGTCGCGCGCGGCGGCGGCGTCGTCGGCGGTGCCGCTGGTGCTGTCGCCGGTGACGTTCAACAACTACGGCGGCCATTGCGGCTACCGGTATCCGCAATGGGCGGCGGCGATCAGCGACCCCACCAATCCATCGCGCCCCGCGGGCCGCGCGCTGCAGCGCCTGAACGAAATGCGCTCGTTCGAGGACAGCACCGACCGGCCGTACCTGCATCTGGTCGATGGCGGCCTGTCGGACAACCTCGGCATGCGCGCCGTGCTGGAGTCGCTGGAAGAAATCGAGGCGAGCCCGCGCACGCGGCAGGCGGCGACCATCCGCGACGTCAGGCGCATCGTCGTATTCGTGGTCAATTCGCTGTCGGTGCCGGACACGGATTGGGACCATCACGAACGGCCACCGAACGACATCCAGATCCTGCTCAAGGCCACCGGCGTGCCGATCGATCGCTACTCGTACGAGGCGGTCGAGCTCCTCAAGGACATCATCTTTCGCTGGAAGGAACTCAGGGCCCTGCGGGCCTCCGGCATGTTCGCCGGCGCCAACAATCCGGGGCTTTCGCGCGCCGCCGACGTACCGGACATCGACCTCTTCGCGGTCGATGTCAGCATCGCCGCGGACGAGGACAAGGCCGAGCGCGAATACCTCAACAACCTGCCGACGTCGTTCGTGCTGCCCGACGAGGCGGTCGATCGGTTGCGCGCGGCCGCGGCGCGGATCCTGCGCACGTCGCCGGAATACCAGCGACTGTTGCGCGACCTCGGCGGCGCCGCGCCCGCGCAGTGACGGGCGAACGATGAACGCCGCCGCGCCGCCGCTCGACGCGCGCTTCGCGGCGCAGCGCGACGCCTTCGCGCGCGAACCGTGGCCGTCGCTCGCGGTGCGCCGCGACCGGCTGGCGCGGGTGCGCGCGATGATGCGCCAGGACGCCGCGCGATTCGTCGCCGCGATCGATGCCGACTTTGGCCACCGTCCCGCGCAGGAGACGCGGCTCGCCGAGCTCTACATCGTCGCCGCCGAGGCGCGCCATGCTGCGCGCGCCCTACCGCGCTGGATGCACCGGGAGCGTGTCGGCACGCCCTGGCACCTGATGCCGGCGCGCGCGTGGGTGATGCGCCAGCCGGCGGGCGTCGCCGGCATCGTCAGTCCGTGGAACTATCCGGTGCAGCTCGCGCTCGCGCCTGCCGTGGCCGCGCTCGCTGCCGGCTGTCGCGTGATGCTGAAGCCCTCCGAACTGACGCCGCATGCGTCGGCGCTGCTGCACGAATCGGTGGCGCGCCGTTTCGCCGCCGACGAGATGTGCGTGGTCGAGGGCGACGCCGGCGTGGGCCGCGCGTTCACCGCGCTGCCCTTCGACCGGCTGTTCTTCACCGGCTCGACCGCAGTCGGGCGCGAGGTGGCCATCGCCGCCGCCGGCAATTTGACGCCGGTGATCCTCGAGCTCGGCGGCAAGTCGCCGGCGCTGGTGACGGCTGCGGCCGACATCCCGCTCGCTGCCGCGCGCATCGCCGCGGGCAAGTGGCTGAACGCCGGCCAGACATGCATCGCGCCCGACTACGTGCTCACGGTTGCCGCGCGCGCCGACGTGCTCGTCGAGGCGCTGCGCGTGGCGACGGCTGCCCTCTACCCGACGATACGCGGCAATCCCGACTACGCGTCGGTCGTCTCGGCGCGGCACTACGCGCGGCTCGCGGCGCTCATCGACGATGCGCGCGCGCGCGGCGCGACGATCGTCACGCTGGGCGAGGGCGACGCCGGCGCGCGCGTGATGCCGCCCACGCTGATCGTGGGCGCGGACGCCTCGATGGCCGTGATGCGCGAGGAGATCTTCGGACCGCTGCTGCCGATCGAGATCGTGCGCGACGAGGCGGATGCGCTGGCGCGGATCAATGGCCGTCCGCACCCGCTGGCGTTCTATTATTTCGGGGGCGCGCGCGGCGCCGCGGACGCGCTCCGCGCGACGCGCGCGGGCGGCGTGACGATCGGCGACACGCTGTGGCACTTCGCGCATCCCGACCTGCCGTTCGGGGGCTTGGGCGCATCGGGCAGCGGCGCCTACCACGGCGAGGCGGGCTTCCTCGCCTTCACGCACCGCAAGGCGGTGTTCGCGCAGCCGCGCCTCGCGTTCGCGCGAATGCTCTATCCGCCCTACGGCGCGCGCTTCGAGAAGGTCCTCGCCCTGTTGCGCCGCTTCAATGCCTAGCGCTCACTTGCCGGTCGGCACCTTGCCCTGCACGCCTTCGACGTAGTAGTCCATCTTGTTCATCGCCTCGTCGGTCATCGTCGCGCCGGCGGCGAGCCGCTGCTTGCCTTCGTTGTCGTTCATCGGCCCGGTGAAC
>DATBOK010000056.1:0-12504 GCA_036553845.1 Casimicrobiaceae bacterium | reverse complement strand
GCAACCGCGGCCTTCGACGCACTGTACGCCGCCTGCCCGATCTGGCCATCGAACGCAGCGACCGACGCAGTGTTGATGATCACGCCGCGTTCGCCGTCGCCGTTGGGAGCGCCTTTCGCCATCGCATTGGCTGCCAATCTCAACACGTTGAACGTGCCGATCAGGTTGATGTCGATCGCGCGCCTGAATCCGGCAAGCGAATGCGGGCCGTCCTTGCCGACTACTTTTTCGCCATGCACGATGCCCGCGCAGTTGACGAGCCCCTGCAATCCACCGAAGCTTGCGACAGCCAGCGCAACAGCCGCCGTTGCGCTGACCTCGTCGGTGACATCGCAGCGCAGGAAACGCGTGCTGCTGCCAAGTTCGTGCGCGAGCGCTTCGCCGCGCGCCTCGTCGAGGTCGGCGACGACCACATTGGCGCCCGCCGCGGCCAGCATGCGCGCGCTGCCCGCGCCCAGTCCCGACGCGCCACCGGTCACGACGAACGTGCTTCCCGCGATCTGCATCGTCAGTCTCTCGTCGCCTTGACCGCCGACATCGCCGTGCCAACGATGCTGGCAATGTCGGCGACGTTGGAGGGCAGGATCAGCGTGTTGTTGGTGCGCGCGAGATTGCCGAACTGCTGGACGTACTGCTCGGCGACTCGCAGGTTGACCGCCTGCATTCCGCCCGGGGCCGTGATCGCAGCACCTACCTGGCGGATCGCCGCGGCAGTCGCTTCTGCGATCGACAGGATTGCCTGAGCCTGCCCCTGTGCCTGGTTGATGTCGGCCTGGCGTTCGCCTTGTGATTTGGCAATCGCCGCTTCGCGCGCGCCCTCGGCCAGATTGATCTGCTGTTGCCGCCCACCTTCGGATGTCGCGATGACCGCACGTTTCTCCCGCTCCGCGGTGATCTGCGCCTGCATCGCGCGCAGGATCTCCGCGGGCGGCGTCAGGTCCTTGATCTCGTAGCGCAGCACCTTGACGCCCCAGGTCGCCGCGGCCTCGTCGAGCGCGGAAACCACCGAGGCGTTGATCTGGTCGCGCTCCTCGAACGTCTTGTCGAGCTCCATGCGGCCGATGACGCTGCGCAGCGTCGTCTGTGCGAGCTGGGTGATCGCCATCCGGTAGTTCGACGAGCCATAGCTCGCGAGCTTGGCGTCGGTCACCTGGAAGTACAGGATGCCGTCGACCTGCAGCTGCGTGTTGTCGCGCGTGATGCACACCTGCGGCGGCACGTCCATCGGGATTTCCTTGAGATCGTGCCGGTAGGCCACGCGGTCGATGAACGGCACGACGATGTTGAGGCCGGGCTGCAGCACCTCGTGGAAGCGGCCGAGGCGCTCGATGACGAACGCGCTCTGCTGCGGCACCACGCGCAGCGTGCGCGCGATCGCGATGGCGACGACGATGAAGGCGATGAACCAGAAGGGGATCGATCCGAACATGGGCAGGCTCCGTTCCTGTTGCGCGAGTCAGTGCGCGCGGTCGGCGACCACGAGATTCGAGCCGCGCATGCCGACGATTACCATGGACTCGGCGCGCGGGGTGTCCGGCGTGGCGAGCTCGGCGGTCCACTGCGTGCCGCGATAGTCGACGCGCGCGCTGCCGTCGGGATTCCAGTGCCGCACGCGCACCGATTTGCCGATGTCGGCGGCGGGCTGCTGCGCCGGCTGCAGGCGCTGCGTGCGCCAACGATGAGCGACGAACGTGAACGCGAGGCCGAGCACCGCTGCCACCGCCCACTGCACTTCGGTCGACGTGCCGAACCATGCGGCGACGCCGCCCAGCGCGACCGCGAGGCCGATCGCGAGCAGGTAGAACGTATTGGTGACGAGCTCGGCACCGGCCAGTACCGCAGCGGCGATCCACCAACCCCAATAGGCATCCATGGCCAGTCCTCCTTCGCCACGCAAGCATACCCCAGCCGTGCGCGCACCCGACCATGATGCAGGTGCCGCGCCGAGGCGCGCAGGGGCGTGCGATGTGCGCCGAATTGGGCTATAATTCTCTTTTTGAATCAGCGCGTTGCAAACCGTCTTCGGCGACGCAGCGCGCCTTGCGTCAACGCCATCATGCCCATCTACGAATATGCGTGCAGCGCCTGCGGTCACGAGCTCGAGGCATTGCAGAAGCTTGCCGATGCCAGGCTCGTCACCTGCCCCGCCTGTCACGCCGACACGCTGGTGAAGAAGGTTTCCGCCGCCGGGTTCCAGCTGAAGGGTAGCGGCTGGTACGTCACCGATTTTCGCAACGGCAGCAAGCCCGCCGCGAAGGCGGCCGAAGGCGCGGCCAAGGACAAGCCGGACGACGCCGCGGCTGCACCCGCAGCCGAAACGGCTGCGGCGAAGGCAAGCTCGAGCGCCGCCGCCGACACCGCGGTCCCGGCCAAGACCAAAGCTGAGCCCGCGCCCGCCAAGCCCGCATCACCCACACCGACGTCGACGCCGAGCGCGTCGAGTTAGCCCACGTCATGCGCCGTTACCTGATCGCCGGGCTCCTCGTGTGGGTGCCGCTCGGCATCACGCTGTACATCCTGCATTTCCTGGTGACGGCGCTCGACCAGACGCTGCTCCTGCTGCCCACGCGCGCGCGGCCCGACTCGCTGCTGGGCGTGCACATCCCGGGCTTCGGGGTGCTGCTGTCGTTCGTGATCCTGTTCGCCACCGGCATGCTCGCCGCCAATTTCTTCGGCGCGCGCCTGATCCTGCTGTGGGAGGGATTGCTGGGGCGCATCCCCTTCGTCAAGTCGCTGTACTCCGGCATCAAGCAGGTCAGCGATACGGTGCTGTCGGAAAAGAGCAACGCGTTCCGCAAGGCGCTGCTGGTCGAGTATCCGCGCGAGGGCGCCTGGACGATCGCGTTCCTGACGGGGACGCCCGACGCGGCGATCGCGCGCTACCTGCCCGGCGAGCACGTCAGCGTGTACGTGCCGACCACGCCCAATCCCACGTCGGGGTTCTTCCTGATGCTGCCACGCGCGCGCGTGCGCGAGCTCGAGATGAGCGTCGACGAAGCGCTCAAGTACATCATCTCGATGGGCGTGGTCGCACCGTCGACGACGCGACGCGCCGAGCCGCACAGCGTGCCGCAGCACGCAACTTCGCGAAATTGACGGGGACGGCGTGAAGCCGGGCCTGCCGCGACGCGGCGCGCCCCGCACCGCGCGCGTCCCCTGGCCATTCGCCGCATCATCCCCGAACCCTTGCCGGAGCAGCACGTGAAACGCACCGACTATTGCGGTCTCGTCGACCGCCGCTACCTCGCACAGACCGTCACGCTGACGGGCTGGGTGCATCGCCGCCGCGACCACGGCGGCGTGATCTTCATCGACCTGCGCGACCGCGAAGGGCTGGTGCAGGTCGTCGCCGATCCGGACCGCGCGGCGACGTTCGCCGTCGCCGAGAGCCTGCGCCACGAATACTGCGTGCGCGTAACCGGACTCGTGCGGCCGCGGCCTGACGGCACGACCAATGCGGCGCTCGTTTCCGGCGAGGTCGAGGTGCTGGCGCACGACATCGAGGTGCTCAACGCGTCGGCGACGCCGCCGTTCTCCATCGACGACGAGGGCCTCTCGGAAACGGTGCGGCTCACGCACCGCGTGCTCGACCTGCGCCGCCCGCAGATGCAGAAGAACCTGATGCTGCGCTACCGCACGTCGATGGCGGCGCGCCGCTACCTCGACGCGCACGGCTTCGTCGACATCGAGACGCCGATTCTCTACAAGTCGACGCCGGAAGGCGCGCGCGAGTTCCTCGTGCCGTCGCGCATCCATCACGGCCAGTTCTACGCGCTGCCGCAGTCGCCGCAGCTGTTCAAGCAGATGCTGATGATCGCCGGCTTCGACCGCTACTACCAGGTCGTCAAGTGCTTCCGCGACGAGGACCTGCGCGCGGACCGCCAGCCCGAGTTCACGCAGATCGATATCGAGACGTCGTTCATGGACGAGCTCGAGATCCGCGCGATGATGGAGGGCCTGGTGCGTGCGCTGTGGAAGGACGCGCTCAGCGTCGACCTGCCCGACCCGCTGCCGGTGATGGCGTATGCCGACGCGATGCGCGACTACGGCTCCGACAAGCCCGACCTGCGCGTGCCGCTCAAGCTCACCGAGCTCACCGACCTCATGCGCGGCGTCGACTTCAAGGTCTTTCGCGTCGCCGCCGACCTGCCCAACGGGCGGGTCGCGGCGTTGCGCGTGCCGGGCGGCGGCAAGCTCACGCGCAAGGAGATCGACGACTACACGGCGTTCGTCGCGATCTACGGCGCCAAGGGCCTCGCCTACATCAAGGTCAACGACGTGTCGAAGCTCACCGACGAAGGCCTGCAGTCGCCGATCGTCAAGTTCCTCGCGCGCGACGTGCTGGCCGAGATCCTGCGCCGCACGGGCGCCACCGACGGCGACCTCGTGTTCTTCGGCGCCGACCGCGAGAAGGTGGTCAACGACGCGCTCGGCGCGCTGCGCGCGAAGGTCGGCCACGCGCTCGGCTTTGCCGAGCCGGGGTGGAAGCCGCTGTGGGTCGTCGACTTCCCGATGTTCGAATTCGACGACGAGTCGAAGACGTGGGCGGCGCGCCACCATCCGTTCACCGCCCCGAAGGACGGCCACGAGGACAGGTTCGGCAGCGACCCTGCGCATGCGCTGGCCAAGGCCTACGACGTGGTGATGAACGGCTGGGAGATCGGTGGCGGCTCCGTGCGCATCCATCGCCCCGACGTGCAGGCGCGCGTGTTCGCTTCGCTCGGCATCAGCGCCGAGGACCAGCGCCAGAAATTCGGCTTCCTGCTCGACGCGCTGCAGTACGGCGCGCCGCCGCATGGCGGCATCGCCTTCGGGCTCGATCGCATCGTCACGCTGATGTGCGGCGCCGAATCGATTCGCGACGTCATCGCCTTCCCCAAGACGCAGCGCGGACAGGACCTCCTGATCGACGCGCCGACGACGGTGACCGAGCAGCAGCTGCGCGACCTGCATATCCGGGTCCGCGCGAGCGACGCCGCGAAGACGGCCTGACGCCGGCGCTTTCCCGCGGCGCGCATTGCCGCCGCTCACCGTGCGGCCGTGCCGCGGGAGTGCGTTACACTCGCGCGCATGATCGCCGGCGTCCGTCCCGCGTATCGCCGCGCCTTCGCCGTGATGCTCGCGTCGGCGAGCGTGCTCGCGGCCGCGGCGGCCTTCGCGCGCGACGTGCCGCCCACGGCCGAGGTCAAGGCGGTGGCGCTGCCGAAGGAAGCGCGCGAGGTGCTGGTGCACATCCATGCCGGCGGCCCGTTCCGCTACGATCGCGATGGCGTCGTGTTCGGCAACTTCGAGCACCTGCTGCCGGCGCGGCCGCGCGGCTACTATCACGAATACACGGTGCGCACGCCGGGCACGAAGACCCGCGGGGCACGACGCATCGTCTGCGGCGGGCCGAAGCAGGCGCCGGACGCGTGCTTCTACAGCGACGACCACTATTCGTCGTTTCGAAGGATCGCCGAATGAAGCTGCCCGATCTCCACGATGTCGATGCCGCCGGCGTGCACGAGCTGCCGGCGTCCGCCGAAGGCATCGCCGAAGCTGCCGCGGCGGCGAAGCTCAAGTGCTTCGCAGTCGATCTCGGCAAGGCGGATTCGAAGCTCGCGCTGCTCGACGCGCTGGCCCGGGGACTGGCCCTGCCGACGCATTTCGGGCGCAACTACGATGCGCTCGCCGACTGCCTCGAGGACGAGGACGTGGTCGGCAAGCATGGCGCCGTGGTGCGCATCCAGCACGCGTCAGCCTTTCGCAAGGGCCATGCGCAGGAGTGGCAGACGCTGTCGGAGATCCTCGACGAAGCCGCCGAATTCTGGCGCGAGCGCCACCACCCGTTCTGGGTTTTCGTGAGCTGAACCGCTGAAGCAACCCTTTTCGGCGCTGGTCGTCGTTCATACACGGGATCTCGCCGTGCTCGTGCTCGAGCGCGCCGACTATCCGGACCATTGGCAGTCGGTGACGGGAAGCGCCGAGCCGGGCGAGGCGCCGGCCGCCACGGCTGCGCGCGAGCTCGCCGAGGAAACCGGCATCGACGCCGGCGCGCACGGCGGCGTGCGCGCGTGGAACGTCGCCAACCGTTACGCGATCTATGCACGATGGCGGCACCGCTACGCGCCGGGCACGACGCACAACGTCGAGCGCGTGTGGAGCCTCGACGTCGGCGCGCCGGTCGCCGTGCGCCTCGCGCCGCGCGAGCACCTGCGTCACGCCTGGCTGCCCTGGCGCGACGCCGCGGCGTGCTGCTTTTCGTGGTCGAATCGGGATGCCATCCTGATGCTGCCGTATCGTCCCTGGGAGTGAATGCGATGAAAGTGCTGCTGGTTCTGATGCTCGCCACTGCCGCCGCGGGTGTCGCGGCGCAAGCGCCCGCCACGCCTGAGCGCGCGCCAAGCGTGTCCGTCAACGCCAGCGCCACGGCGACGCTCGCCAACGACCGGATGTACGCGTGGCTGCGCGCCGAGAAGGAGGACGCGAGTGCTGCGGCGGCCGCCGCGGACGTGAACACGCGGATGGCGCGCGTGCTGGCGCGGCTCAAGTCACAACCGGCGATCAACGTCGCGTCGATGGGTTACTCGACCGACCCGATCGTCGACAAGGACAAGCCGAAGCGCTGGCGCGTGAGCCAGTCGCTGCGCCTCGACAGTGCGGACTTTTCGACGCTGGCAGCCGAGATCGGCACGCTGCAGGACGCGGGCCTGCTGCTCGGCGGCCTCGGCTACGGGTTGTCCGACGGCGCGCGCCGGGCCGCGGAGGATGGCCTCGCGCGCCAGGCGATCAAGGCGTGGCAGGCGCGTGCAGAGACCGCTGCCGATGCGCTCGGCTACGGCGCGTGGCGCGTGGGCCGCGTGCAGGTGCAGACCAACGACGCGCCGCGGCCCTACATGGCAATGCGCAGCGAGTTGAAAACGATGAGCGCGGCGCCCGCGCCGGTGGCGGCCGACGCCGGCACCACGGAGGTCACCGTCAGCGTTACCGGCGACGCCGTGCTGACGTCGAAGCGCTGACGCGCCATCGGTCGCGACATCGCCGCACAACCGTGTCGCGCGGACAAAAAAAGGGAGCCGAGGCTCCCTTTTTTGCGTTGGGCGGGTTCGCGATCAGGCCGCCGGCGTCGATTCGACCGCCTGCGCCGGCCTGCCGTCGTCCTCGGCGGCCGCCTTCATCGACAGCCGCACGCGGCCCTTCTCGTCGGCCTCGATCACCTTGACGCGCACCGCCTGGCCTTCCTTCAGGTAGTCGGACACCGCATTGACCCGCTCCTTGGCGATCTGCGAGATGTGCAGCAGGCCGTCCTTGCCGGGAAGCAGTTGCACGATCGCGCCGAAGTCGAGCAGGCGCAGCACCGTGCCGTCGTAGATCTTGCCGACTTCGACTTCCGCGGTGATCTGCTCGATGCGCTTGCGCGCGAGGTTCGCGCCGTCGGTGTTGACCGAGGCGATGGTGATGGTGCCGTCGTCCTGGATGTCGATCGTGGTGCCGGTCTCCTCGGTCAGCGCACGGATCACCGCGCCGCCCTTGCCGATCACGTCGCGGATCTTCTCCGGGTTGATCTTGAACGTCATCATGCGCGGCGCGTGCTGCGAGACCTCGCTGCGCGCATGCGGCATCGCTTCCTGCATCTTGCCGAGGATGTGCATCCGGCCTTCGCGCGCCTGCGACAGCGCCACCGCCATGATCTCCTTGGTGATGCCCTGGATCTTGATGTCCATCTGCAGCGCGGTGACGCCGCGCTCGGTGCCGGCGACCTTGAAGTCCATGTCGCCGAGGTGATCCTCGTCGCCGAGGATGTCGGTCAGCACCGCGAAGCGGTTGCCTTCCTTGATGAGGCCCATCGCGATGCCCGCGACGTGCGCCTTGGTGGGCACGCCGGCGTCCATCAGCGCGAGGCTGCCGCCGCACACCGACGCCATCGACGAGCTGCCGTTCGACTCGGTGATTTCCGACACCACGCGGATCGAGTAGGCAAACTCCTCGGCGGTGGGCAGCACCGCGAGGAGCGCGCGCTTGGCGAGGCGGCCATGGCCGATCTCGCGGCGCTTGGGCGTGCCGACGCGGCCGGCCTCGCCGGTGGCGTAAGGCGGCATGTTGTAGTGGAGCATGAAGCGGTCGCGATACTCGCCCATCAGCGCGTCGACGATCTGCTCGTCGCGTGCGGTGCCGAGCGTCGCCACCACCAGCGCCTGCGTCTCGCCGCGGGTGAACAGCGCCGAGCCGTGGGTGCGCGGCAGCACGCCGGTGCGGATGCTGATCGGGCGCACGGTGCGCGTGTCGCGACCGTCGATGCGCGCCTCGCCGGCGAGGATCTGCTGGCGCACGATCTTCGACTCGAGGTCGAACAGGATGTTGGACACGTGATTCCTGGCATCGGCGCCAGCGTCGGCCGGCAGCACGTCCGCGGCAACCTTGGCCGTGATCTCCTTCAGGCGCTGCTGCCGCGCCTGCTTGGAGCGCAGCTGGTAGGCGGCGCGCAGGTCGGATTCGGCGGCGGCGGTGACCTTGGCGATCGTCGCCTCGTCCTTCGCCGCAGGCTGCCAGTCCCACTCCGGCTTGCCGGCCTCTTCCACCAGCGAGTGGATCAGCTCGATCACCGCCTGCTGCTGCTGGTGGCCGAACACCACCGCGCCCAGCATTACTTCCTCGGGCAACTCGTTGGCTTCGGATTCCACCATCAGCACCGCAGCTTCGGTGCCGGCGACGACGAGGTTGAGCGCCGACGTCGCGAGCTCGGTCTTGGTCGGGTTGAGCACGAGCTGGCCGTCGATGTAGCCGACGCGCCCGGCGCCGATCGGGCCGGCGAACGGCACCCCCGACAGCGACAGCGCCGCCGACGCGCCGATCATGGCGGCGATGTCGGGGTCGACCTCGGGATCGACCGACATCACCGTCGCGATCACCTGGATCTCGTTGTAGAAGCCATCGGGAAACAGCGGCCGGATCGGGCGGTCGATGAGGCGCGAGGTCAGCGTCTCCTTTTCCGACGGCCGCCCTTCGCGCTTGAAGAAGCCGCCGGGAATCTTGCCCGCGGCGTAGGTCTTCTCCTGGTAGTCGACGGTGAGCGGGAAGAAGTCCTGGCCGGCCTTCGCCGTCTTGGCGCCGACCGCGGTGACCAGGACGACCGTGTCGCCGAGGCTGACGAACGCGGCGCCGCCCGCCTGGCGGGCGATTTCGCCGGTTTCGATCGTCAGCGTCTGGCGACCGTAGGGAATCGATTTCTTGACGTGATTGGACATGTTGTTCGGATCCTGAAAAGCCAATGGCCGCGCGAAGCGGCCATTGACGGGTGTGAGATCAGTGCGAGTTCGCCGCGCCCATGCGCTTGCACGGGCAGCCGCGGAACCGGCGGTGAGGCAGCATCGGCGTCGTCGTCCCGCGCCGGCTACTTGCGAAGACCGAGCTTGTCGATCAGCGACTTGTAGCCGTCGGCATTGCGCGACTTCAAGTAGTCGAGCAGCTTGCGGCGACGCGACACCATCCGCAGCAGGCCACGACGCGAATGATGGTCCTTGACGTGATCCTTGAAATGGTCGTTGAGACCGTTGATGCGCGCGGTGAGGAGCGCGACCTGCACCTCCGGCGAGCCGGTGTCGCCTTTCATGCGCTGGTAGTCGGCGATGACCTTCGCCTTGTCGGAAACGGTAATGCTCATTGGCTGGCAATCCTTTCGTGCGGCGCCCGTGCTTGTCTTTGACCCGGAAGGAGGACGATTATCGCACGAAAATACGTTGGATTTCAAGCATGTGCGCTGGCATCGCGGGGCGCGGGCAACGGCGCGTCGGTGCGGCACAGGCGCTGCGCGACGAGTACGCCGCCGGCCGCCTCGACCACCCCGATCAGCACCCCGCGCGGGTCGCGGCAACGATACCGGCCGGGCGCCGCGCCGGCCATCGTCACGCTGCGGCCCTGGCGCAATGCGTCGGCGGCCGCCGCGCCGACATCGAGCGCCGGAAGTGCCGCCAGCAGGGTTTCCGCCGGCTGCAGCCACTGCAGCCGCGTCGGCATGTCGGCGTCGGCGAGCGCATCGAGCGTCACCGCATCGGCCAGCGCGAAGCCGCCGCTCGCGGTGCGCCGTAGCGCCGCGAGGTGTGCGCCGCAGCCCAGTGCGGCGCCGATGTCCTCGGCCAGCACGCGGACGTAGGTGCCCTTGCCGCAGGTGACTTCCAGCGTCGCCAGCGGCGGCTGCCAGTCTCGCACCGCAAGCCGCTCGACCCGCGCTTCGCGCGCCACGCGGTCGAGCTCGACGCCCTGGCGCGCGTACGCGTAATAGGGGCGGCCGTCGCGCTTCAGCGCCGAATGCATTGGCGGCATTTGCAGGATGCGCCCGCGAAAGGGCGGCAGCGCCGCCTCGATGGCGGCGCGGTCGAGGTCGACCGGCGCGGTGGCGATCACCTCGCCGTCGACGTCGCCACTTGTCGTGCGGACGCCGAAGCGCACCTGCGCCACATACGACTTGTCCGCGTCGAGCAGCATTTGCGCGAACTTGGTGGCGTCGCCGAAGCACAGTGGCAGAAGGCCAGTGGCGAAGGGATCGAGCGTGCCGGTGTGCCCGGCCTTCTCGGCTTCGAACAGGCGCTTCGCCGCCTGCAACGCGGCATTCGACGTCATGCCGGCCGGCTTGTCGAGCAGCAGCACGCCGTCGACGCGCCGTCGCGGCCGGCGTGGCTGCGCCATCGTCACTCGCTGTCGTGGCTGCGGTCGGAGGCGACGGCCTCGTCGATCAGCTTCGACAGGCGCATGCCCGACTCGATCGAGTCGTCGTAGACGAACGCGAGTTGCGGCACCGAGTACAGCGACAGCCGCTTCGCCAGCGCGCTGCGCAGGAAGCCCGCCGATCGGTCGAGCGCCGCCACCGCCTCGGCCGCGTGCTCCTTGCCGGCGAGGTGCGTGAAATGAACCTTGGCGTGCGCCATGTCGGCGGTGACGTCGACGTACGTGACCGTCACCATGCCGATGCGCGGATCCTTGACCTCGCTGCGCAGGATCTGCGCGAGGTCGCGCTGGATCTCGTCGGCGACCCTGCGGCTGCGTGGCGTGGTGCGATGGCTCATCGATGGCTCGGTGGCGGTGCCGGGTCCTCCGCTCGCGCGCCCTCGACACAGAGAGCGCGCGGCGGTGGCGCGACGATTACAGCGTGCGCGAGACTTCGGTGACTTCGTAGACCTCGAGCTGGTCGCCCTTCTCGATGTCGTTGAAGTTCTTGATCGACAGGCCGCACTCGAAGCCGGCCTTCACCTCGCGCACGTCGTCCTTGAAGCGCTTCAGCGAATCGAGCTCGCCGTCGTGGATCACCACGTTGTCGCGCAGCACGCGAATCTTCGCGCCGCGCTTGACGTGGCCTTCCTGCACGTAGCAGCCCGCGACCACGCCCACCTTCGAGATACGGTACACCTCGCGCACCTCGACCATGCCGAGCTGCACTTCCTTGCGCTCCGGCGTCAGCATGCCCGACAGCGCCGCCTTCACGTCGTCGACGGCGTTGTAGATGATGTCGTAGTAGCGGATCTGCACGGCGTTGTTCTCGGCCAGCTTGCGCGCCTGCGCATCGGCGCGCACGTTGAAGCCGATCACCACCGCCTTCGACGCCAGCGCGAGGTTGATGTCCGACTCGGTGATGCCGCCCACCGCCGCGTGCACGATGTTGACTTTCACCTCGTCGGTGGATAGCTGAGTCAGCGCCTGCGTCAGACCCTCGTAGCTGCCCTGCACGTCGGCCTTGATGATGAGCGTCAGCGTCTTCACCGCGTTCTCGCCGATCTCGCTGAACATGTTCTCGAGCTTCGCCGCCTGCTGCCTGGCGAGCTTGACGTCGCGGAACTTGCCCTGGCGGAAGAGCGCGATCTCGCGCGCCTTGCGTTCGTCGCCGAGCACCATCACGTCCTCGCCGGCCAGCGGCACGTCGGACAGGCCCTGGATCTCCACCGGAATCGACGGCCCGGCGTCGTTGATCGGCTTGCCGTTCTCGTCGGCCATCGCGCGCACGCGGCCGAACACCGCGCCGGCGAGCAGCACGTCGCCGCGCTTGAGGGTGCCCGACTGCACCAGCACGGTCGCCACCGGGCCGCGACCCTTGTCGAGGCGCGACTCGATGACGATGCCCTTCGCCGGCGCGTCGGTGGGCGCCTTGAGCTCAAGCACTTCCGCCTGCAGCAGGATCGCGTCGAGCAGGTTGTCGATGCCCGCCCCCGTGCGCGCCGACACCGGCATGAACTGCACGTCGCCGCCGTATTCCTCGGGCAGCACGCTCTCGGCGACCAGCTCCTGCTTGACGCGATCGGGATTGGCTTCGGGCTTGTCGATCTTGTTGATCGCCACCACGATCGGCACGCCGGCGGCGCGCGCATGCGCGATGGCTTCCTTGGTCTGCGGCATCACGCCATCGTCCGCGGCGACGACGATCACCACGATGTCGGTCACCTTCGCGCCCCGCGCGCGCATCGCCGTGAACGCCTCGTGGCCCGGCGTGTCGAGGAACGTGATCACGCCCTTGCTCGTCTCGACGTGGTAGGCGCCGAT
>DATBOK010000008.1:0-3957 GCA_036553845.1 Casimicrobiaceae bacterium | reverse complement strand
TCGGCCCGGCGCGCCGGTGCCGCTGCGACGACGTCGGCGAGGTCGTGCTCGGCGACGACGTCGAGCACCGGCTCGCGCGGCGGCCGCGAAAACGGTACCGGCATGCCGACCGGCACCCACGCGGCGATCGGTGACGGATGCGGCGCCGCGAGCCATGCATCGGTCATCGCCGCACCGAGGCTGTGCGAGACCACTGCGATCCGCGCGTAACCGCGTGCGGAGAGCCACGCGTAGGCTGCATCGAGCCGCTCGTTTGCTTGCGGGAAGAGCGCGCGATACGCGCTGCGCGGGGCGTCGGCGGCAAGCACCGGCATCTGCACCGACAGCGTCGCAAAACCGTCGTCGGGAAGCACGCTGCGCAGGACGCCAACCACTCCCCAGTCGGGATTGACTCCCATGCCGTGCACGACGATGACCGCCGCGCGCGCGGGGCGCGAAGTGGGCTCGCTATAGATCGCGAGCACGCGCGGGCGCGAAGCGGTCGCGAGCCACACGACGTTGCCGACGACGACGTCGGGTGCGACCTCGGCGGCCCAGCGGTCCTCGCGCGCGCCGTCGGGGCGCTGCGCCTGAGCGCCGGAAGCCGCCAACGCTGCGGCGTTCGCGTCAGCGGCGCGGACGACGGTGACCCAGGTGGCGGTGATCCAGATGACGGCGGCGAGCATCGCCGCGCGGCGTACCGCCGCACATGCGCCCACGCGGATGGGCTCGGGCGGCCGGATGTCCGTGTGCATCAGATTCCGAGTGCCGAAAGCGATGCTTCGTCGATCGTCGCGACAACGCCACCCTGCGCGGCGAAGTGCCGCACCGGATGTCCGAGCATCGGATCGTTCTCGATCAACGGGGCGGCGTCGAGGCCGGTCACCCGCGCGATCGCGGTCGGCTCCATCGCGACGACCGTTGCTTGCGGCAGGGCGTAACGCTCATTCGCCTGAAGCGCGTGGCTGAAGAATGCCGCACTGTGACAGGTCCCCGCGAGGAGGCCGACAAGGCGCCGGCCGCGGTGGCGCAGGAGCGCAAGCACGGCGGCGTGATGCGCGAGATACTGCGAGACGAAGCGCATCTCGGCCGCGCGCGATACGGCGTGGCCGGCGGAATCCTCGACGAGCACGAGCGGCGCGGACGCTGCGGCGCCCGCACCGGCGACGTGGAGCAGCAGCGCACTGTCGAGCGCGTGCGCCTCGGCGGGCCCGACCGTCACGCCGGAGCTCGGCGCCGTCAGCCAGCAGCGTGGATGCCGCCAGAGGCGCCCGGCCGGGTCGACCGGCGCCGCGCCATCGAAGCACGGCAAGGCCTCGAACGCCGGCGTCTGCGCCACGTCCGCGGCGACGCGCGCCGCGAGCCAGGTGTGCGCCGCAAAGACCTGCGCATCGAAGGGCTCACGCCGGCCCGCCGCGCGTGCGGCCCATGCGCGCAGCGCCTCGGGCTCGTCTTTGACGAGCTCGGTGTAGCCGGCGCGGGTGCGCGACAGCGCGCCGAACACGAGGTCGACATCGCGTTCGTCGTCGGCATCGAGTTCCCATTTGCCGTGGACCGACTCGAGCACGCGCGGGCCCGAGAGTCCGATCCGCACCTGCGGAAGCACGGCGAGGCGATCGGCGGCGCAGGCGAGCACCGACGCGCCGCCGAACACGTGGCCGACGGCGATCGCGAGCACCGGGACCCCCGCCGCTCGCGCATCGAGGAGCGCGGTGAGCGCGCGCGCGAGACCGAGCTCGGCAGCGTTCGCTTCGTGCAGTCGCACGCCGCCCGACGCGAGCAGCAGCACCACCGCAGCGGCGGACTCGGCGCGCGCGAGCCCGAACAGCGACTGCAGCGCCTGCGCGTGCCTCGCACCGACGCTGCCGCCGAGAAAGCTCGCATCCTGCGCGGCGACGAGCATCGGCAGCCCGGCGACGCGCACGCGCGCGCCGACGATGCCGTCGTCGTCGCGTGCGGCGATCCCGAAGCGTGCGAGATGCGGGCTCGCGCCCGCCGCCGGCAGCAGTTCGACGCTGCCCGGGTCGGCAAACGAGCGGATGCGCTCGCGCGCCGGGCCTTCCTCGTCAACAGCGCGCGAACGCTTCGTCATCGGGCACGCGGGCCACGCGCGCCCGGGTTCAGGACTTCTTCTTCGATACGGGATTGAGGTTGGAGATGCGCCCGCTCTCGGTTCCGGCGCTCTCGTCGATCAGTGCGTTGATGAGCGTCGGGCGCTTCGAGCGCAGCGCCTCTTCCATCGCCGCGCGAAGCTCCACCGGAGTGGTCACGCGAACGCCGACCCCGCCAAACGCTTCCATCAGCTTTTCGTAGGACGCGGCCTTGACGAAGCCGAGCGGGTGCGGATCGGCGCCTCCGGTCGGATTGACCTCGTTGCCGCGGTAAACGCCGTTGTTGTTGAGGATCACGATGCATACCGGCAGCTTGTAGCGGCAGATCGTCTCCACTTCCATGCCGGAGAAGCCGAACGCGCTGTCGCCTTCGACAGCGATCACCTGCTCGCCGCCAACGACGGCGGCGCCGATCGAGAACCCCATGCCGATGCCCATCACGCCCCAGGTACCGACGTCGAGCCGTTTGCGGGGCTTCGCCATGTCGACGATGCTGCGCGTAAAGTCGAGCGCGTTGGCGCCCTCGTTGACGAAGTAGGCGTCGGGGTTGGCCCCGACGATGTCGCGCACGACGTTGAGCGCGCTGTGAAAGTTCATCGGCGACGGATTCTTCGCGAGCGTCTCGGCCATCTTCGCGACGTTGCGATTCCTGCGCTCGGCGATCGCACCGAGCCATTCGGACGGCGGCTTCGGCCACGATGTGCCGATGCCGGCGACGAGCGCCGAGACGCACGAGCCGATGTCGCCGACGACCGGCGCATCGATGCGCACGTTGCTGTCGGCTTCCTGCGGCGAAATGTCGATCTGGATGTAGCGCTGTCCGCCCCACGCCGTCGGAGTTTTGCCTCCCCAGGTCTTGCCCTTGCCGTGCGACAGCAGCCAGTTGAGGCGGGCACCGATCAGCACGACGACGTCAGCCTCGGGCAGCACGAACGAGCGCGCTGCGGCCGCCGATTGCTCGTGCGTGTCGGGCAGCAACCCCTTCGCCATCGACATCGGCAGGTACGGGATGCCCGTCTTCTCGATGAGCGCGCGGATGGCGGTATCCTCCTGCGCATACGCCGCCCCCTTGCCGAGGATGATGAGCGGCTTCTTCGCACCCCTGAGGAGGTTGAGCGCGCGATCGACCGCTTCCCGCGAGGGGATCTGCCTCGGCGCCGGGTCGACCACCTTGATCACCGTGGACGCTCCGGTCACGGCGTCCATCACCTGCGGGAAGAGCTTCGCCGGCAGGTCGAGGTAGACGCCCCCCGGCCGGCCCGAGACCGCGGCACGGATCGCGCGCGCGACCCCGACTCCGATGTCCTCGGCGTGCAGCACGCGAAAGGCGGCCTTGGCGAGCGGCTTCGCGATCGCGAGCTGATCCATCTCCTCGTAATCGCCCTGCTGCAGGTCGATGACCTCGCGTTCCGACGAGCCGCTGATCTGGATCATCGGAAAGCAGTTGGTCGTCGCATTGGCGAGCGCGGTGAGGCCATTGAGGAAACCCGGCGCCGACACGGTAAGGCACACGCCCGGCTTGCGCGTCAGGTAGCCGGCGATCGACGCGGCGTAGCCCGCGCTCTGTTCATGTCGAAACGAGATCACCCGGATGCCGGCCGCCTGCGCCTTGCGCGTGAGGTCGGTGATCGGGATGCCTGGTACCGCAAAGATCGTGTCGATCCCGTTGAGCTTCAACGCGTCGATGACGAGGTGGAAGCCGTCGGTCTCCTCGGTTTCGGCAACAGGTGCGGCAGGTGCTTCGCTGGTCTTGATGGCGGTCGCGGACCCGGTGGCGTTACGTACTGCAGTGGCATTGTCCATGTGGCGTTCTCCAAGGTCGCCCGACGCTTTGCCGTCGACCCATTATTGTAGTCCCGCTTACCGC
>DATBOK010000258.1:0-5674 GCA_036553845.1 Casimicrobiaceae bacterium | reverse complement strand
AAGCAGCGCTCGAGCGTCTCGTCCTCGAGTCGATGCATCGCCTCGGCCGTGTAGAACGTGAGGTGCGGCCACAGCAATACGTTGTCCATCGCGTGCAGCGACGCCAGCGGATGGCCGGCCTTGGCGACCGGCTCCTGGCCGTAGACATCGAGTCCCGCGCCGGCGATGCGCCCGGCCTCGAGCGCGCGCACCAGCGCGGCCTCGTCGACGATCGCCCCGCGCGACACGTTGATCAGGATTGCCGACGGCTTCATCGCCGCCAGCTCGCGCTCGCCGACGAGATGGCGCGTCGCGTCGTTCAGCACCG
Source organism: Casimicrobiaceae bacterium (assembly GCA_036553845.1). Taxonomy (GTDB): domain Bacteria; phylum Pseudomonadota; class Gammaproteobacteria; order Burkholderiales; family Casimicrobiaceae; genus VBCG01. Next base: position 5,367 of record DATBOK010000258.1, on the reverse strand, counting down.
AATGCACCGACACCACATCGCAGCGCGCCAGCATGTCGCGCAGGTCGTCGTGCTTGTGCACGCCCGCGCGCATCATTTGCGGCCGGTCGACGTGCGGGTCGTAGCCGAGCACGCGCATGCGGAAGCCCTGCCCCGCCATCCGCGCCACGTTGCGGCCGATGCGGCCCACGCCGACGAGTCCGAGCGTCTTGCCCGCGAGATCGCTCGCCAGCCAGCGCGCAGTGGGCCACGCCCAGCTGCGCGATTCCATCTCCCGCTGCAGCGGCTTGAACTTCTTCGCCAGCGCGAGCATCAGCGTCATCGCCCCCTCGGCCACGGTCTCCTCGGCGTATTCGGGGACATTGACCACCGGCACGCCCCGGCGCCGCGCGGCATCGAGGTCGATGGCGTCGATGCCGACGCCGTACTTGACGATGCCCTTGAGCCGCGGCGCGGCGTCGATCATGCGCGCCGGGATCGGCGTGTAGCACATCAGCAGCAGGTCGGCGTCGCGCAGCTCGGCGGCGAGCGTGTCGGTGCTCGTCGCGTCGGGCAGCACGACGAGCGTCAGCCCCCGCTCGCGCAGCACGCGGTCGACGTGCGGCATCTCGAGCTCGGCGTCGGTGCGCACCACCTTCATCGGCGCGATCATGACCTTCCCCGCAGCGCGCTTCGCGCGCCTGCCCCGTGGGGGGCAGCGCCTTGGGGCGGCCCCGCGGCGATCATGCGCACGCCGCGATCGCGGCCTCGACGATGTCGAGCGCGCGATCGAGGTCGGCGGCGTCGATGACGAGCGGCGGCGCCAGCACGAGCACGTTGCCCTGGCCCACCTTGAACGAGAGGCCGGCACCGAGGCAGTGATAGAGCACGCGCTCTGCCACGTCGCGCGCCGGCGCGCCGGTGGCCGGATAGGCGAGCTCGACCCCGAGCAGGAGGCCGATGCCGCGCACGTCGCCGATAACCGGATGCCGCCGCTGCATCGCGCGCAACCGTTCCTGCGCGTGCGCACCCAGCGTGCGCGAGCGCTCGAGCAGCCGCTCGTCCTCGATCACCGCGAGCGTCGCGAGGCCGGCGGCGCATCCGAGCGAGCTCTTTTCGTGCGTGTAGTGGCCGAGCGCCCGGTCGCCCGCGACATCGAGCTCCTCGCGCGCGATCAGCGCGGCCATCGGAAACACGCCGCCGCCAAGGCCCTTGCCCAGCACCACCATGTCGGGAACGATGCCGTAGTGCTCGAATGCGTACATCGTGCCGGTGCGCCCGAGCCCGATCGGGATCTCGTCGAGGATCAGCAGCGCGCCGTGGCGGTCGCACGCGCGGCGCAGCGACTCGTAGTACGCGCGCGGCGGAATCTGCACGTCGGTGGAGCGCACGGTCTCCACCACCACCGCGGCGACATCCTCCTCCCTGCCGAGCACGTAGTCGACGTAGTCGGCGCAGCGCGCGTTGCACGTGCCGCCGCAGCCGAAGTGGCAGCCGCGCGGATCGCAAGGCTGCACGTGCTCGGTGCCAGGCAGCAGCGGCCCGATGTCGCGGCGGAACAGCGCCTCGCCGCCGACCGAGATCGCGTCGAGCGACGCACCATGGAAGGCGTCCCACATCGACACCGTCTTGTGGCGCCCGGTGGCGATGCGCGCGAGCTTCAGCGCCATGCCGATCGCGCTGGTGCCGCCGGGCGCGAACAAGACCTTGGCGAGCGGTTGCGGCGCCAACTCGACCAGCTTGCGTGCCAGCGTGACGGCCGTCTCGTTGGTGAATCGTCGCGGCGAGAACGGCAGCGTATCGAGCGCCTGCTTGACCGCCGCCACCACGCGCGGGTGGCCGTGGCCGACCTGGTGCACGCTGTTGCCGTGGAAATCCATGTAGCGCCGGCCCTCGACGTCCTCGAGCCAGATGCCCGACGCCGACGCGAGCGCGTTGAAGCACGGCGTGGACAGCGACTGATGCAGGAAGTACTTGGCATCTTCCGCGAGCAGCGCGCGCGTCGCTGGCGCGAGATGCTCCGCCTCCCAGCGCTTGCGCAGCGGCGAGAGATTGATGTCGCCCTCGGCGGCGAGGTCGGCGTGCGGCGCCGGAGATGCCGGTTTACGCATGCGCCGTGGCCGCCGACGGCTCGCCGAGATCGAAGAACAGCCCGGTCATGATCGCGAGACCCTGCCGCGCCACCGAGGCCAGCAGATGCTCGTCCGGCGCGTGCTGCGAGCAGCCGGGATACGAATGCGGGATCCAGACCGTGGGCAGCGACAGCACTTCGGCGAAGCAATCGTTGGGCAGCGAGCCGCCGAGATTGGGCAGGATGGCCGGGCGCGTGCCGGTGGTGCGCTCGACGGAGGCGGCGACGCGTTGCACCCACGGATGCTCGGGCGACAGCCGCGTCGCGCGCATCGTTTCGCTGCGCGCCGCGGCGACTTTCACCGCGGCGAATCCGCGAGCGTCGAGATGCGCGCGAATCGCCGGGATGAACGTCGTGTGGTCGCAGCCCGCGACGAACCGCACCTGCAGATGCGCGCTCGCGCGCGGCGGGATCGCGTTGACCGGATGCTCGGGGTTCCCCGTCTTGAACGCGAGCACCTCGAGCGCGTTCCAGCCGAACACGCGCTCGGCCGGCGTGAGCCCCGGCTCGCCCCAGTCGCGGTCGACGGCCGGGCCTGCCGGCTCGCCGGGCTCGATGTCGGCGAGCGCGCGACGCACGGCGTCGGGAATCGGCGGCGGACGCAATCCGTCGACGAGAATGCGGCCACGGGCGTCGACCAGCGTCGCGATGGCGTTGGCGAGGATCGTCCCGGGATTCGCCAGCAGGCCGCCCCAGTTGCCCGAATGATGCGCGCCTTCGCGCAGCTCGACGGCGAGGTCGAAGTTGAACGCACCCCGCGAACCGAGGAACAGCGTCGGCCGCTCGGCGCGCAGGCGCGGCCCGTCCGAAGCGATGAGCACGTCCGCCGCGAACAGGTCGCGATGGCCCTCGCACAACGCGCGCAGGCCGGGCGAGCCACGTTCCTCGCCCATCTCGAGCAGCAGCTTGACGTTGAAACCGAGCGCCCCGCGCGTGGCGAGCACGCGCGCGAGCGCGGCGAGGTTGATGCTGTGCTGTCCCTTGTTGTCGGCAGTGCCGCGGCCGTACCAGCGGTCGTTCTCGACCACCACCTGCCACGGCGAAAGCCCTGCGCGCCATTGCGTGTCGTAGCCGAGCACGACGTCGCCATGCCCGTAAGTGAGGATCGTCAACGCCCCGGGGCGCTCCTCGCGCTCGGCGAACAGGAACGGAACACCGCCTGCGGGGTTGTCCAGCAGCCGCCACGCGAAGCCCATCGCCGCCAGCGCCGGCGCGATCTCGCGCTCGAGGTAGGCGACGAGTTCGTCGCGCGCGCCGTCGCGCTGGCTTTCGGTATGGCAGGCGACGCGCTGCCGCAGCTCCGCGAGGAAGTGGCCGGCATCGAACCAGGCGAGCGAAGCGTTGATCGTGTCGGCGCGTGCGGTCATCGCGGCGAGAATACCGCATGCGCGGCCCGCGGCGCCATGCGCGCTTGCCACGGCATCCTCCCGGCGCCGGCGCTATGATCCATCATCGCGACGCATGGCGGCCGGTTGCGTGCGCCGCATCGCGGCCCGGGCGCGACGCGTCCATCAACACGTCACCACGCCTCCACCATGATCTACGCGCTCTATTACTGGCCGGGCCTCCAGGGCCGCGGCGAATTCGTCCGCCTCGCCCTCGAGGAAGCGTCTGCGCGCTACGTCGACATCGCGCTCGTGCCCGAGCGCCGGGGCGGCGGCGTCACCGCGCTCGAGCGCTACCTCGACGGCGACGACATCGCGCGCCCGCCGTTCGCGCCACCCTTCCTCGTCGCCGGGCGCGACGTGATCGGGCAGACCGCGAACATCCTGCTCTTTCTGGGCGCGCGTCTCGGACTCGCGCCGCGCGACTCGGCCGGCCGGCTGTGGGCGCACCAGCTGCAGCTGACGATCGCCGACTGGGTCGCCGAAGTGCACGACACGCACCATCCGCTGGCGAGCAGCCTGTATTACGCGCAGCAGAAGCCAGCCGCGCGCCGGCGCGCGCAGGCGTTCGTCGGCGAGCGCATGCCCAAGTTCCTCGGCTATTTCGAGAAGGTGCTCGCGCGCAACGGCGCGCCGGGCCCCTGGACGATCGGCCGCCGCGCGACCTATGTCGACCTGTCGCTGGCGCAGATGGTCGCAGGGCTCCGCTATGCGTTTCCGCACGCGTGCGCGGCACTGCTGCCTGAATATCCGCGTGTCGTGGCAGTGCACGACGCGGTGTTCGCGCGGCCGCGCATCGCGCGCTATGTGGCTTCGAAGCGGCGCATCCCCTTCAACAACGACGGCATCTTCCGCCACTACCCGGAGCTCGACCTCAAGCCGCGCACCCGATCGGCACGCAAAGCCCGCGGCCCATGACCCGCGGCAGCGCGCAACCACGCAGCCACGGCGTGGCGGACGCGAACATCGGCGGCGGCGCCGCCGTATTCGCCAGGGCAACCGTGTTCGCGCGGGCAATGTCACAATCGCACGAGCGGCGCCTGACACTCACGAGCGGCCGCCGGCAAAAACGATGACGGAGGAGCAATGAGAGGTTCGGAGCGCCGGCTTCACAAGGACTTCTGGGGCGGCAGCGGGATCGCACTGTTTGGTGCCCTTTACGGCGCCCAGGGCGCGCACTACACGATCGGCTCGCTGAGCCGGATGGGGCCTGGTTACTTCCCTGTGGCGCTCGGCGTGATCCTCGCGTTGACGGGCGTCGCGATCGCCATCATCGGCTACCGGAAGTCGGCGACGGTGGACGTCGAGCACCGCTCGGCGCAGTGGCGCGCCTGGTTCCTGATCTCCGTGAGCATCGTCGCGTTCGTCGCGATCGCCGAGCGCTTCGGCCTCATGCCGGCGGCATTCGCCATCGTGTTCATCAGCGCGCTCGCCGATCGCGACAACAACTGGAAGCGCGCCGCCATGCTGGGAGCCGCCATCGTCGTGGTGGCGGTCGTCGTGTTCTGGTGGGCGTTGCAGATCCAGCTGCCCCTGCTGCAGTGGTGGGGCTGAGCGATGATCTGGAAATCGCTCTCGGACCTGTGGTTTGGCTTCGGCGTCGCGTTCGAGCCGCACAACCTGATGTGGTCGTTCTTCGGCGTGCTGGTCGGCAACCTGATCGGCGTGCTGCCCGGCATGGGGGCGCTGTCCGCCATCGCCATGCTGCTGCCGCTCACCTACACGATGCATCCGGTGGCGGCGATCCTGATGCTGGCCGGCATCTTCTACGGCTCACAGTACGGCGGCGCCATCGGCGCGATCCTGCTCAACCTGCCGTCGCATCCACCGCACGCCGTGACCTGCATCGAAGGCTTCCCGATGACGCAGCAGGGCAAGGGCGGCACCGCGCTC
>DATBOK010000250.1:0-7248 GCA_036553845.1 Casimicrobiaceae bacterium | reverse complement strand
GCACGAAGGCACGACCGCCGAAATCTGGCTGCCCGTGGCCGGTGACATCGACGCGGAACAACCGCGCATCCCGGCGCCGGCGGGGCGCGACGCACAACGCGAACCGCAGCTGGTCATCCTCGCGGTGGACGACGACGAGCTCGTGCTCAGCAACACCGTCGCGATGCTCGAGGAGCTCGGGCATCGACCGCTGGGGGCGACCTCCGCGACGCAAGCGCTGGCGATCCTGCGCGCCGCGCCACATGTGGACCTCGTGATGACCGATCAGGCGATGCCGGGCATGACCGGCGTCGAGCTCGCCACCACGATCAAGGCCGAATGGCCGGACATGCCGGTCGTCATCGCCACCGGATTCGCCGAGCTGTCGGGGACCGCGGGCACCCGGTTCAACAAGCTCGCCAAGCCGTTCAAGCTGGACGACCTGGCGCGGGTCGTGGTCGAATCCACAGCTCACTGACGCAAGGCCGTGGCGGTGCAGGACTCGTGCGAGCCCGGGGGGTACCGCCGCAGGAGAACGGCGCCGCCTTGCACTTGGCGCGCGACATTGCAATGATCCGCATCGGTTGACCGATGGTCGATGGAGGCTGCATGCCCACCCGGGAAGAAGCGGAAGCGATGGCGGATGCGATCCTTGCGGCGCACAAAGGGCGCGACCGGCCAGAGGCGACGGCAACGGCGATGGGCGCCGGCATCAAGGCGTTCCTGGTGGCCGGCTTTGCGGCCGGTGCGGTTGTCGGCGCGTTGCCGAATCACAATTGGATCATCGGCGGCATCATCGGCCTTGCGATTGCCGGCGTGACGGGCGCCATCGCCGCTCACTTGAGGGGCTGACCCGGCCCTCCGCCTCGCGGCCGGACGGACGCGCGCCGATGGCCGGCCGCGATTTGCGCGTTCTGTAGAATCCGCGCGTGATCCGCCGACCGCACGCCGCCATGGGGGCCGCGCCCACCTCGAACGTCATCGGCGTCGCTCGGCGACCCGGCGCGCGATGAACGACGTGCATCCGGTCGACGCCGCGACGCTGGTCATCCGCGCCGCCTACGACGCCGTCGACTACGACTGCACCGCCTACCCGCAGAGCCATCCGGACCGGCTGCGCACGATCGCCCACGTGTTTGGCGTGGACGCGCCGCCCGTCGAAACCGCGCGCGTGCTCGAAGTGGGCTGCGGCGACGGATCCAACCTCATTCCCATCGCCGACGCATTTCCGCAGGCGACATTCGTCGGCTGCGATCTCGCGCCGCGCGCGATCGAAAAGGGGCGCGCGCTGATCGCGGAAGCAGGACTGTCGAACGTCACGCTGCACTGCCAGGACCTGCGTGACCTGCCGGCGTCGTTGGGCGAATTCGACTACGTGATCGCCCACGGCTTCTATTCGTGGGTGCCGCCGCCGGTGCGCGATGCGCTGATGCAGCTGTTGGCGCGGCGGATGAGCGCGGCCGGCGTGGCCTTCGTCAGCTACAACACGCTGCCCGGCAATCGCGTGCGCCAGATCGCGACGGACGCCATGCACTGGCACACCCGCGACAGCGCGAGCGCGGCGGAAACGCTGCGCGCCTCACGGGAGCTTTTGCTGATGATGGGCGCGCCCGGCGTGGCCCAGTGGCCGGCGGACGCGGCATTGCGCGCCGAATTCACCCATCGCGCCGGGCAAACCGACAGCGTGCTCTACCACGACGACCTCGCGCGCCCGAACGACGCGGTCTATTTCCACGAATTCGCCGCGCACGCCGGGCGCCACGGCCTCGCCTACATCGGCGACAGTGACGTGCGCCTGATGAGCGGCGGCGGCCTCGCGCCCGAGGTGCGCAAGTTCGTCATGCGCTTCGACCGCCTCGCGCGCGAGCAGTACCTCGATTTCATGCGCCTGCGGCGCTTCCGCCAGTCGCTGCTGACACGCGCCGGCTCGGCGACCGGCTTCAACCTCGACACCACGCGCATCGAGGGCCTCAAGGTCACCGTGGCGTCGACGCTGATGCAGTCGATGGCCGAGGCGGCGCGCGCAGGCCAACCACGCGAGTCGGCGATGCAGGGCGGCTCGGCGACGCTCAACGCGATGGTGATGTGGCTCGCCGACCTTGCGCCGCGCGCAATGACCACGCGTGAGGTCGCCCGCTGGCACGCCGATCACGCGCCGGCCGGCGCGCCCGCACTCGACGCACTGCTCGCCGAAGCCTGGGTGGGTGGCGTTATCGACCTGCATTCGCAGCCGGCTGCGCTGGCGACCTCGATCGCACAAAAGCCGCGCGCGAGCCGCATTGCGCGCCTCATGGCGAAGTCGCGCCCGCGCGTGGCCAACGTCCGGCACGAGTCGGTGAGCCTCGCCGAGCCGGCGGCACGCCGGCTGCTGACGCTGCTCGACGGCACGCGCGACCGCTCGGCGCTCCTGCGCGAGCTCGGTCCCACGTTCGAAGCCGGAGCGCCCGGTCTCGACGCCATGCTCCACGCCTTCGCCAGGCTCGCGCTGCTGGTTCCCTGACGCTCACTACGGATTCCCCAATGGACACTTCGGCACTCGACCACCGTATCGACGCGCAATGGGACCGCGACATCGTCCCGCAAATCACCGAGTACATCCGCGTGCCGGCCAAGTCGCCGCATTTCGACCCCGCGTGGCAGGCCAATGGCCACATCGAGCGCGTGATCACGCAGGCGCTGGCGTGGGTGCGTGCGCAGCCGGTCACCGGATTGCGTGCGGAGATCGTGCGCATCCCGCAGCGCACGCCGCTGCTGTTCATCGAGGTTCCGGCGAGCGCGGGCCGCGGCGCGGACGGCGGCGTGATGCTCTACGGCCACCTCGACAAGCAGCCGGAGATGGTCGGCTGGCATGCGGCCGGCGGCCCGTGGGTGCCACGCTTCGAGGGCGGCCGGCTGTATGGCCGCGGCGGCGCCGACGACGGCTACGCGGTGTTCGCGGCACTGTCGGCGCTCGCCGCCCTCGACGCCCAGCACGTGCCACATGCGCGGTGCGTCGGCGTGATCGAGACCTGCGAGGAGAGCGGCAGCTACGACTTGCCGGCGTACCTCGAGATGCTGTCGCCGCGCATCGGCGACATCGACCTCGTGGTGGGCCTCGATTCCGGCTGCGGCGACTATGAACGGCTGTGGATGACGACCTCGCTGCGCGGCCTGGCTGGCGGCACGCTCAGCGTCGAGGTGCTGACGGAAGGCGTCCATTCGGGCGACGCGAGCGGCGTCGTGCCGTCGTCGTTCCGCATCGCGCGCCGGCTGCTCGACAGGCTCGAGGACGCGGCGAGCGGCAAGGTGCTGCCGCGCGAGCTCCACGCGGAAATTCCGCAGGCGCGGATCGACGAGGCGCGCGCCACCGCGGCGATCATCGGTGACAACGTCGTGCGCAGGTACCCGTTCGCCGGCGCCACGCTGCCGATGGTCGAGGCGGGCGGCGAGGCGCTGCTCAATCGCACGTGGCGGCCAGCGCTGTCGGTGATCGGCGCCGGCGGCCTGCCGGCGATCGCGGACGCCGGCAATGTGCTGCGACCGCAGACCGCGCTCGCGTTGTCCATGCGGCTGCCGCCGACCATCGACGGCGATGCGGCCGTGGGCGTCATCAAGCGCATCCTCGAGTCCGACCCGCCGCAGCGGGCGAACGTGCGCTTCGACGATGCCCGCGGTGCGACCGGCTGGAATGCGCCGGCGACGGCGCCGTGGCTGCGCGACGCGCTCGACACCGCGTCACGCTCGGTCTACGGCAAGCCGTCGGCAGCGATGGGCGAAGGCGGCACGATCCCGTTCATGGCCATGCTCGGCAAGCAGTTTCCGCGCGCCCAGTTCCTCATCACCGGCGTGCTCGGTCCGCATTCGAACGCGCACGGTCCGAACGAATTCCTCGACGTGCCCTATGCGCGCAAGCTCACCGCCTGCGTGGCGCGCGTGATCGCCGCGCATGCGCACCAGGTTGCCGGATAGCGCGCCGCGCAGTTGCGTCGCCGGGCCAACCGCGCGACGATAGCCCCGGGCCGTCCGCCCGCAACTGGAGGAGTCCGACATGCTGACGTTTCTTGCGCGCAACTGGTGGGTCCTCGTGCTGCGCGGCGCAGCCGCGATCGTGTTCGGCGTCCTGACATTCATTTCGCCCCTGACGTCGATCGCCGTGCTGGTGCTTTTCTGGGGCGCCTACGCGCTGGTGGACGGCGTGTTCGGCATCATCGCCGCGGTCAAGGGACCGCACCCGGACGGATTCCCGTGGTGGATGCTCATCATGGGCATCGTCGCCGTGGCCGCCGGCGTCTACACGTTCATGGCGCCCGTCGTCACCGCGTATGTGCTGCTTTACCTGATCGCGGCGTTCGCGATCGTGCGCGGCGTCACCGAGATCGCCGCGGCGATCCGCCTGCGCAAGGAGATCGACAACGAGTGGCTGCTGATCCTCGCTGGCATCGCGTCGCTGGCGTTCGGCGTGCTGCTGTTCCTGTTTCCGGGAGCCGGCGCGCTGGCGCTCGTCCTCTGGATCGGCGTCATGGCGATCGTCATCGGCGTGATCGAGGCGGTGCTCGGCTTCAGGCTGCGCGGTCGCGCCACCGCACCGCCGCGATCGGCATCGGCCAAGACCTGACGGCCTCGCTTCAGTCGGCGTTGGGGAAGAACAGCTGCTTGCCGTTGATCTGGTAACCGGCGATCGTCTTCTGTCCCTCGGGCGAGATGAGCCAGTCGATGAATTTCTGGCCGTCTTCCGTTTTCACGTTGGGGTGTTTCGCCGGGTTGACGAGCATGACGCCGTACTGGTTGAACAATACCTTGTCGCCCTGGACGACGATCACGAGGTCGCGCGGATTCTTGAACGACAGCCACGTGCCGCGATCGGACAGGATGTAGGCGTCCATCGCCGCCGCCGTGTTGAGCGCCGGGCCCATGCCCGAGCCCGTGTCGCGATACCACGACTGCTTGAGGTCCTGCGGCGAGAAGCCCGCCGTCTGCCACAGCCGAAGCTCCGCCATGTTCGTGCCGCTGCGATCACCGCGCGACACGAAGGGCGCCTTGGCCGCCGCGATCTTGCGCAATGCCGCGGCGGCGTCGGTCATGCCCATCACCTTGGCGGGGTCGGATTTCGGCCCGATGATGACGAAGTCGTTGTACATCACGTTGTGGCGGCCCACGCCGGATCCCTCGGCCATGAACTTGTCCTCGGCCGGCCGGTCGTGCACGAACGCGACGTCGGCATCGCCGCGGCGCGCGAGGTCCAGCGCCTGCCCGGTGCCGAGCGCGACGACGTGCACGTCGATGCCGGTCTCTTTGGTGAACGCCGGCAGCAGGTATCCGAACAAGCCGGATTGCTCGGTCGACGTGGTCGAGGCGACGGTGATGAAGCGGTTTTGCGCATAGGCGGGGAGCGCCAGCATCGCGATGCAGAGCAGACGTGCGAGTTTCATGAGAGTTCTCCGTCGATGAAGGCCCGCCCGATCGCCGTGCGCGGACGCGAAAAAAACGGGGCTGCCGGTCCCGACTCCACCAGCCGGCCTTCGTGCAGCAGCAGGATGTCGTCGGCGAATCGCCGCGCCAGCGCGAGGTTGTGTGTCGTCATGACGATCTTGGTGCCGGCGTCGTGGATCGCCTGCACGATCGCCTCGACGTTGCGCGCGGCGGTCGGGTCGAGGCTCGCTGTCGGCTCGTCGAGAAACAGGATCGACGGCGCGAGCGCCCATGCACGCGCCAGCGCCACCCGCTGCTGCTCGCCGCCGGAGAGCACGCGCGCCGAGCGCGCGGCGATGGCGCCGAGGTCCACGCGCTCGAGCACCTGTTGCGCGCGGTGCATGCGATCCTGTGCGCCGATGCCCGCGAGCTTGAGGCCGTAGCCGACGTTGGCGAGCACCGAGCGGCGCAACATCACCGGCCGCTGGAACACCATCGCCTGCTGGGCCGGTCGCGCGGCGCCGCTCGCCCAGCGCACACGCCCCGAAGTGGGCGCGATGAGGCCGTGGCACACGCGCAGCAGCATGCTCTTGCCGGCGCCATTGGCACCGAGGATCAGCGTGCGCGTGCCGCGCCCGATGGCGGCCGAGATGCCGTGGAGGATCGGTTGGTTTCCCAGCACTAGGCGCACGTCGTCAAGGACGAGCGGCAGGATGTCGTCGCGGCTCACCGGAAGCGCCTTTGCGCGAAGCTGCGCACGCCGTACGCCAGCGCGTTGATGCCGACGATGATCGCGATCAGCATCAGGCCGAGCCCGAGCGCGAGTGGCAGGTCGCCCTTGGTGGTCTCGAGCGCGATGGCGGTGGTCATCACGCGCGTATAGCGGGCGATGTTGCCGCCGACGATCATCACCGTGCCCACTTCGGCGGCCGCGCGGCCGAAGCCGGCGAGCAGGGCGGTCAGCAGCGAATAGCGCGTATCCCACAGCAACGTCAGCACGCTTTGCCAGGCGGTGGCACCGAGCGACACCAGTTGCTCGCGGTATTCGCTCCACGCGTCCTCGATCACCTGCCGCATCAGCGATGCGATCAGCGGCATCACGAGCAGCGTCTGGCTGATCACCATCGCGGTGGGGCTGAAGAGGAGGCCGAACATGCCAAGCGGCCCGGAGCGCGACAGCAGCAGGTAGACGAGCAGGCCGACCACGACCGGCGGCAGCCCCATGAACCCGCTCAGCAGCACCGTGATCGCGCGCCGGCCCGGGAACCGGGCGATGGCGAGCGTCGCGCCGAGCGGCGCTGCGAAAGCGGTCGCAAGGAGTGTCGCCAAAAGCGTCACCTCCAGCGACAAGGCCACGATCTGCCAGAGCTCCGGGTCGCCGCTGACGATCAGCGAGCCGGCGGTCGCAAACGCGAGCCAGAAGTCGTGCATCGCTCACGCCGCGACCGGCGCGCGCGACGGGTGCGCCACTTGCGGACATGGAGGCGGGCGACAAGGCATAATCCGCCGAATCCTAATGGCAATGGCGTTCCACATAAATAGGACAGAATTTGCATAACATGAGCTGGATACCGCATCCGCAGGTGCAATGGCAGGCGGATGGCGGCGACGCCGCCGACCCGCGCCTGATGACGTTGCTCGCAGGCATCGCGGCGCATGGCGCGCTCGCCGCCGCCGCGCGCGGCATCGGACTGTCCTACCGGCACGCATGGTCGCTGCTGCGGCCGTGGATCGCGCCGTCACCGCGCGCGCTCGTCATCCTGCGGCGCGGCGAAGGCGCCACGCTGACCGCCGCCGGCGAGGCGCTGCTCGCCCGCCATGCCGAACTGACGCAACGCCTTGCCGTCGCGACTTCGGAATGGCTTGCGCAGGCGGGCGAAG
>DATBOK010000208.1:0-8078 GCA_036553845.1 Casimicrobiaceae bacterium | reverse complement strand
CAGCGCGTCGGCGGGGAGCTGCGGCGGAAGGCTTGGCGCCTTGAGCATACGCGCGACGGCGGCGTCGACCACGTCGGCAGCGTGCTCGCGGTAGAGGGCCTGGACGAACGCCAGGAGCACGCGCGCGTCGCCCAGCGCGCGGTGGCGATCGGCGCTGTCCAGACCATGGCGCACGATCACCGCGTCCAGGTTGTGTCGGTCGGCGTCGGGAAAGAGCCGGCGCGACAGCTTGACCGTGCACACGACCTTGGCGCTGAACGAGCGGCCGAGCCGGCCGAATTCGTGCTTGAGGAAGCCGTAGTCGAAGCGCGCGTTGTGCGCGACGAAGATGCATCCGGCAAGCCGTCCCGCGACCTCGTCGACGATCTGCCCGAACGTGGGTGCCCCCGCCACCATCGAATTGGTGATTCCCGTCAGCGCCTGGACGCCGGGCGGAATGCTGCATTCGGGGTCGACCAGGGTCGACCATTCGCGGATCCGCGTCCCGTCGTCGACGCGTACGATCCCGACCTCGGTCACGCGGTCGCCGGCGGCGGACGTGCCGGTGGTTTCGAGGTCGACAAAGGCGATGGAGGGCGCGAACACGTGCTTGGTTGTCCGTAGGGGTTGACGAACGAACGTTCGTTCGCTAGTCTACACCGAATGTCGAACGATCGTTCCTACCTGGCGACGCTGCAGGACTACTACACGCGGCACCATGCGTTCCCGTCGTATTCGTCGATCGGGAGTCTCCTGGGCCTGCGCTCCAAGTCCTCGGTCGCGGCGCTGGTCGCGAGGCTCAAGCTCGGCGGCTTTGTCGAATCGACGCCGGATCGCCGACTCGCGCCGACGCGCCGCTTTTTCGAGCGGCCGCTGGCGGAAGCACCGGTTCATGCCGGATTGCCGAATCCGATCGACGACGCGCCGGCCGACGCGCTGACCATCGACGATTACCTGATCGATCGACCGTCGCAGACGGTGCTGGTCCGCGTCAAGGGCGACTCGATGCTCGAGGCCGGTATTTTCGACGGCGATCTGGTCGTCGTCGAAAAGCGCGGCAGTGCGCGGCGCGGCGACATCGTCATCGCCATCGTCGACAATCAGTTCACGCTGAAGCGCCTCGATCTCGAGCGCGGACAGTTCATCCTGCGTCCGGAAAACAAGGCTTATCCGGTCATCCGGCCCGAAGGGACGCTGGAGATTTTCGGCGTGATGGTGGGGCTGGTCCGCAAGTACAACTGACCGTCGCGCCGCCGGCCCGGCCGGCTGCCCGTCGCGGATCAAGCGCCGATGCGCGCGACCTCGACCAGCACGTCGTAGAACGTCGCCGCGCGCCCCATGTCGGTCAGCGCCTGGCCGGTCACCATGTTCGCGTTGGTGCCGTCGGGCGACAGCTTGCGCCACCAGATCGACGGCGCGACGACCACGCCCTGCCTGGCGCGATCGGTGACGCGCGCGGTGACGACGAACGCGCCGCGGTCGTTGAATACGCGTAGCTTGTCGCCGCTCGCGATGCCGCGGGCCGCCGCATCGTCAGCGTGGATATCGAGCCAGGGCGTTTTTTCCGTCTCGAGAAACACCGGCAACCCGCCGAAGGTCGAATTCAGGGCGTTGCGCGCGGGCGGCGACAGCATCGTCAGCGGAAAGCGGCGCGCCAGCGCCGGATCGCTGGCCGCGGATTCGCGCGGCGGCGTATACGTCGGCAGCGGGTCGAGGCCTTGGCGGCGCAGCGATTCCGAATAGAGCTCGCACTTGCCGGACGGCGTCGGAAAGTCGCCCTGCGCGAACGGCGCGAACGGCGAGGGCACGTTGAGGCGCTGCCAGCCCTGCGCCTTGAGCGTCGGCCAATCGATGCCGGCCGCGCGCGGGTGGCCGGCGATGAACGCGTTGGCCGCCATGCTCTCGTCGGTCTCGCCGAAGCACGGGTCGTCGAATCCCATGCGTGCGGCAAGCAGGCGGAATACCTCGGTGTTCGGCTTCGCCTCGCCCACCGGCGCGATCGCCGGGTTGTTGGCCAGCGCATAGAGGTGGCCATACGACGAGTGCACGTCGAGGTGCTCGAGCTGCGTCGTCGCCGGCAATACGATGTCCGCATAGTCGGCGGTGTCGGTGAGGAACACGTCGTGCACGACGCAAAACAGGTCGTCGCGCGAGAAGCCAGCGACGACCTTGCCCGATTGCGGCGCCACGGCGACCGGATTCGAGTTGTACACGAACAGGGCGCGGATCGGCGGGTCGTCGGCTTCGAGCAGCGCATCGCCGATCGTCGACATGTTGATCGTGCGCGGTCGGTTCCAGATGAGATCCGGCCGCTCGAGCGCCGCCGTGTTCACGGGATAAGTGCCGCTGGATGATAGCAGTGCGCCTCCGGCCGGGTGGCGCCATGCGCCGACCAGCGCCGGCAGGCAGGCCACGGTGCGAATCGCCATCCCACCGCCGGCATGTCGTTGCATGCCGTAGTTGAGACGGATGACGGCCGGCTCGATGGTGCCGTAGTCGCGCGCCAGCGCGACGATCTCGGATTCGGGCAGTCCGGTGATCGCTGCGACGCGCGCCGGCGGATAGTCGCGCACGCGTTCTTCCAGCTCATCGAAGCCCAGCGTGTAGCGAGCGATGTAGTCGCGATCGAGCAGATCGTCGGCGACAAGCACGTGCATCATCCCCAGCGCCAGCGCCGCGTCGGTCCCAGGCAGCAGCGCCAGGTGCCGGTGGCATTTTTCTGCGGTCTGGCTGCGGTACGGGTCGATCGCGATCAACTTGGCCCCGCGCCGCTTGGCTTCCTGCACGCGGCTCCACAGATGCAGATTCGAGACGATCGGGTTCGAGCCCCAGATCAGGATCAGCTTCGCGTTCTCGAATTGCTCGAGGTCGGTGCCGATCGACGCGCCGATCGTCGCGGCGTAACCCGCCTTGCCGGCAGTCGCGCAAATCGTGCGATCGAGAAGCGAGGCGCCGAGCTTGTGAAAAAATCGCCGGTCCATCGAGCCGTATTGCAGCAGGCCCATCGTCCCGGCGTAGCTGTAGGGGACGATCGCCTGCGGCCCGTCCGCCGACGCGGCGATCGCCCGGAATCGCTCTGCGATCGTGGTTAGCGCCTCGTCCCATCCGATCCGCTCGAAGCGGCCCTCGCCCTTGGGTCCGACGCGGCGCAGCGGATGCAGCACGCGCTGGTCGGAATACGTGCGCTCGAGATAGCGCGCGACCTTGGTGCACAGCACGCCGCGCGTCGTCGGATGATCGGGGTCGCCTTCGACCTTGATCGCGCGCCCGTCGGCCACGGTCACGCGCAAGGCGCAGGTGTCGGGGCAGTCGTGCGGACACGCGCCCCGAACGACGGTGTGTCGGACGGAGGTCTGCGTTGATCGATCGAGTGGCATCGCGGAACCGGGTGATTGGCCGTATTGTAATACCGCGTGCGTCGGGCTCGCCTGCCGGCGCCCAGTTGCGCTATCGTCCCCGGTCGGCGGATCCAACAGCGAGGCGCGTGGTGACGGGGCCCGGACGGACGATCGAGTTGCATTCAGGGGCGGCAATGCCTGCGCTCGGACTGGGCACGTGGCGCATGGGCGAGCGGCGCGATCGACGCGGGCGTGAGATCGCGGCGCTGAAGCTCGGCGTCTCGCTCGGCATGACCCTGATCGACACGGCCGAGATGTACGGCGAGGGCGAGGCGGAAGCCATCGTCGGCGAAGCGATCGCGGGCCAGCGCGATCGGGTGTTCCTGGTCGGCAAGGTGTATCCGCACAATGCGAGCAAACGTGGCGCGATCGCCGCGTGCAGCCGCAGCCTGCAACGTCTCGGCACCGACCACCTCGACCTGTACCTGCTGCATTGGCGCGGCGACGTGCCGCTGTCCGAAACCGTCGCGGGCTTCCGGGCCCTGCAGGCCGAAGGCAGGATCCGTGCGTGGGGCGTGTCGAATTTCGACCGCGGCGACATCGAGGAGCTGCTGGCTGTCCCTGGAGGCGACGAGTGCGCGGCGAATCAGGTGCTCTATAACCTCGGTGCGCGCGGCGTCGAATGGGATCTGCTGCCGCTATGTCGCCGCAGGGGCATCGCGGTGATGGCGTATTCCCCGCTGGACCAGGGACGATTGCTGCGGCATCGTTCACTGCAGGCGATCGCGACGCGGCTCGGCGCAACGTCGGCGCAAGTTGCTCTTGCATGGCTGCTGACGCAAGCCGGCGTCGCCGTCATCCCGAAGGCGGCAGACGGCGCGCATGTTCACGACAATTTGTCGGCGTCGAATCTGCGCCTCGATGAATCCGTGCGCGGTGAACTCGAGCGCGCATTTCCGCCGCCGCGCCGCGCCACTTCCC
This sequence comes from Casimicrobiaceae bacterium, assembly GCA_036553845.1. Lineage (GTDB taxonomy): Bacteria > Pseudomonadota > Gammaproteobacteria > Burkholderiales > Casimicrobiaceae > VBCG01. The sequence goes on along the minus strand of DATBOK010000208.1, from coordinate 3,780 downwards.
TGCGCATGCTGTAGGCCCGGGTTTGCCGCGGGGCGGCAGGCCGGACGGCGCAGCGTCAGCCGGCACCGCGCCTTGCAGCGCCCCGTCGCCGTGACGCTGGGCGCAGCGGCTTCGCCCAATCAATCAGGCGCTTGTCCGTCCGACCGCGGCTATCTCAAGGCCCATGGCATGGATGTTGCTTAGCCATGGCCATCAGGCCCTCGGGCCAACGGAACCCAACGTCTTTGAGGAGCATGCAGTGCTGTACACCTACTACGACTACCTCGATTTGCCGCCGGGTGCATCGACGGCGCGAATCGAAGCGGCATACCGGACGATCAGGCAACGCCTCGACGAGCACGCCGCCGACGAAACGCTGGTGCGCCTGATTCACGAGGCGCACGCGCTCCTGTCCGATCCCGATCAGCGGCATGTCTACGACGAAGAGCTCGAGCGCACGGCGGCGGAGGCCGACGCGGAGCTCAAGGCCCTGCTCGACGAAGAAGCGAAAAAGCCCCAGCCGCGCCGCGTGCAGGACGTTCCGACGCCGTTGGTAGCCGCCATAAGGGCCTGGGCCGCCTAGGCGCATCGGCCGCGCAGACGATACGTTGGGCTGAACCGCCCTGGCATTGCAGTGGCAGGCTTGCCTTGCCCCAATGCGCGATCAATCGGCGCTTCGCGGCTCGATTACCGGACACGACCGAACAACAACAAGGGAGGCAACACCGTGGACAAATGCCTAAACTGCCAATTCTATGACCGCCGGAACGGGAAACCCACCGACGGACGCTCGACCATGTGGGGCCAGTGCCGGCGGCACTCGCCATTGCTCAATCCGCAGAACGTCAAGACCTACGTGGTCGAAGGCGTCTGGCCGGTGGTGCGGGACGACGATTGGTGCGGCGAATGGTGCTCGCTGGCCGAAACGACGATGCCGCATACACGCGTGATCAACGGCAAGGAGCTCATGGCAGTTGCAGGCGGCGCAACCGAGCCGGGCGGGCCATCGCGTCCGATGGCGGAGCCGCGTCCGAGAGCCCTCTCGGCGGGCGACGACTGACGAGCCGGCGTATCGGCGTGCGGCGGGAGCGGGCAGGAAGGTCCGCGTGCCGCAAGGCCCGCGCTCAGGCACCCCCAACCACGATCATGTTCATTTGCGCGGCGCCCTCGCGCAGCGCACGCGCAGCAACGTAGTCGGCAGAATGATGGAACGCCCGCGCCTGCTCGAGCGTGGGAAATTCCAGCACGACCACCCGGTTCGGCGTCCAGCTTCCCTCGAGCACTTCCGCCTTGGCGCCGCGCACCAGGTACTTGCCGCCGTGACTCTGCACGCACGCCTGCGCCAATCGCTTGTAGTCCTCGTACTTCACCGGATCGGTAACCTTGCAGTCGACCAGTATGTAGGCAGCCATGGAGTGCGGGTCCTCGCGTCATGCGCGCCGCGACGGCGGCGCCGGGGCCCAAAGTGTGCCGGGCCGATGCTCGCGTGACAAGCGTGTGCCGGCGCCTCGGATACCATGGCGGGCGTGAACTCCATTCTGGATGCCCTTGCCGGCGGCGCAATCGCCGTCACACCCAATCGCCGCCTGGCCCGCCGGTTGCACGCCGAGTTCGATGCCGCGTCAGCAGCCACCGGTCGCCGGGCCTGGCCGACGCCGACGATCCTGCCGTATGCGGCGTGGCTCGCCACCCTCTGGGACGACGTCGTCACGCGCCGCGACGGCGCAGTTGAACCCTGGGTGCTCCTCAGCTCGGCCCAGGCGACGGCGCTCTGGCAGCGCGTCATCGAGGACTCGGGCGCGACGCTGGCGGACACGCGCGGTGCGGCTGCGCTCGCCTCCGAAGCCTGGTCGTTGGTGCACGCTTGGGGCGCCGGCGGAGAAAGCTGGCGGAGCTGGCGACATCAGGGCGACGAACAGGATCCTTCGCTGTTTGCCGCCTGGGCCGATACCTATCTGGCACGGACGCGGCGACTCGGCGTGCTGGACAGCGCGCAGGCGGCCGATGCGATCGCGGCGCAGGCGGCGGTCATCGGGGTGAAATCCGCGACGATCCTGATCGTGGGATTCATCGAATTGACGCCGCAGCAGACGCGCCTTCTTGCGGCGCTCGAAGGCGCCGGCTCGACGCTGCGTCAGGTCGATAGTTTGCCGGCCCGGGTCGGCCAGGTCGCGCGTGTGACCGCGTCGTCACCGCGTGACGAGGTCGCCGCGGCGCTTTCGTGGGCGCGCGCGATGGTGACGGCGCATCCCGGGGTGCGGGTAGGCATCGTCGTCGAGGATCTCGCGGAGCGGCGTGATACCGTGCTGGCGCTGGCGCAGGACGTGCTCGATCCGGCGTCGATCCTGCCCGGCCACGCGCGGAGCGACGCACCATTCGAGATGTCGCTCGGCGTCCGCCTGGCTCAAGTGCCGCTGGTCGGCGCGGCGCTGGACCTGATCGCCTTGTCCGTCGCGCCGCTGCCCGTCGGTGCGGCCGCGGCGCTCTTGCGCTCGCCCTATCTTCCCGCCGCGGACGCGTCGTGGCCCCACCTCGCGGCGCTCGAGCGGAAGTGGCTGGAGGATGGCGTGCGGACCGTCACGCTGGGTGAGGCGATGACGGCGATGGAGCCGGTCGCGGCGGACCTGTCGGCACGCTGGCAGCGGGGTCACGATGGGGCACGCGCGCCGCGCTCGGTTACGCCGCGCGAATGGGTCGATCGCTGGCGAGGCTGGCTTGCAGCGGCCGGCTGGCCCGGGACGCGCGCGCTCGACAGCGCTGAATACCAGGCGCGCGAAGCCTGGGAGGCGCTGCTCATGCAGTTTGCAGCGCTCGGCGCGGTGGCGCCGCGGCTCGACGGCGCCGAAGCGATCCGTTCGCTCCGCGCAATGGCGGCGGAATCCATACACCAGCCTCAAGGCAACGACGCGCCAATCCAGATCCTCGGCGTGCTCGAAGCGGCGGGGCTGAGCTTCGATGCGTTGTGGGTTGCCGGCCTGTCGGCGGATCGCTGGCCCGCTGGGCCGCGGCCGAATCCGCTGCTGCCCATCGCCTGGCAACGCGAACGCGGCCTGCCTCGTGCGACCGCACAGCGCGAGCTCGACTATGCCCGCATGCTGACCGAGCGATTCGCGCGGGCTGCGGACGAGGTGGTGTTCAGCTCGGCGACTGGCGTCGACGATCCCCCGCTGTCGCCGTCGGCGCTGGTGCTTCCGTATCCGCAATCCGCGCAGCCGGCCCCGCCCGATACCTGGTCCGCCTCGATGGGGCGGCGTGTGACGCTCGAGAGCCTCGCTGACGAGCGCGCGCCGCCGATGCCGCGGGGCGCGACCATCCGCGGCGGTGCGCGCGTCATCCAGACGCAAAGCGATTGCCCGTTCCAGGCCGTCGCGCGCCATCGGCTCGGTGCCGAGCGGTGGCCGACGGCCAAGCCGGGCCTGGCGGCGGCGGAACGCGGACAGCTCGTGCATGCAACGCTCGCCGCATTCTGGAGCGCGGTCACGGATCGCGCGAGGCTGCTGGCGCTCGATCCCGACACGCTCGACATCGAGATTGCGGCGGCCGTCGGAAAGGGCATGGCGTGTCTGCCTGCGGTGCGATGGCGCAACGTGCCGGATGCCGTGCGCGCGGCCGAATCGCGGCGCCTCAAACGGCTGCTGCGAGCATGGCTCGACATCGAGCGCGCAAGGCCGCCGTTCGCCGTCGCCGCAGTCGAAGCCCGGCGTGACTTGGTCTTAAGCGGGATCGGCCTTCGGATGCGCGTCGACCGGATCGATGCGCTCGGAGACGGCGGCGTCGCCATCATCGACTACAAGACCGGCG
>DATBOK010000200.1:0-13816 GCA_036553845.1 Casimicrobiaceae bacterium | reverse complement strand
GCGCAGGCCGGTCAGGGGTCAGGCGGTGCCGGTATGCGTCATCGGATCGGCGAACGCGGCATTGGTGGTCGCGGTGGTGGTGCCGGTGAAGTCCGTCCACTCCTGGCGATCGTAGTCATAGAGCTTGCAGCGTCGCATCAGCGAGCGGACATAGCGCGGTCCGAATCGCTCCACGATGGCCGCGTCACCCAGCAAATCCAGCAGCCGCGTCTGCGCGGCGTTGAGCCGGTAGCACGGGATCAGCGGATTGATGTGATGCGCCGGGTGCTCCATGATGTCGTGTGAAAGGCGCCCATACCAGCGCGGATAGCGGACGTGGACGGTCAGCTCCTCCTGCCCGCCATGCCGCGCCGCCTGCGCCGCGTCGCGAAACCAGGGCACGCAGAAATGCGTGTGCTGCAGGAACACGGTGAGGCCCATCGACCAGTTCCACACGAGGAAGGGCAGCACGAAACCCCACCACAGCGATGCCGGCCACGAATGGCCCGCCGCCGTGCCCAGCGCGACGACGCCGGCTACGAGCAGCATGAGCCAGGCGACGAGCGGCAGGACATCGATCCAGGCGGCGCGACGCCACGCGGGATCGACATCGGCCAGCGGCACGAACTTGTGCTTGCTCCAGCGCTCGACGAGGTAGTAGAGCCCGAAGCCGCCCCCGCGATAGATGCGCTCGAGCGCGCGCCGCCAGCGAGGCAGCGCGCGGAACTCGTCCGGCGAGAACGGCGACCACGAGTTGATGGCCTTCACGTTCGGCGATTGATGGTGCAGCCGGTTGTGCTGGATGCGCCATAACGTGTAGTTGTGCAGTGACGGCAGGAAAAGCAGGCGGCCGAGGAGCCGGTTCTGCCGCGGGCTCGCGACCAGGCTGCCGTGCGTGGCGTCGTGCCCCAGCACGAACAGCGTCGAGATCATGATGCCGGCGGTCATCGCGAGCACGGCCTCGAGCCACGTCGCGTCGACGGTCACGGCCAGCGCCGTGGCGGCGAGATAGACGCCGAAGTCGAGCAGCACCGCCGCATAGGCGAGCGTGCTGTCGCGTGCGACGAAGGGCCGCATCGCGTCGCGCAACAGGCGCTGGGTGGAGTCGTCGTTCGTGCGCTCGTCCATGGCGACCGGTCAGCGCGGCTTGCGCTTGCGGACTTGCACGGTCTTGCGGAAGTATGCATGCACGACGCCGTCGGCATCGGCAAGCTCGACGTCGTAGGCGCGCTCCGCACGGTCCGCCGTTTCCAGCTCGCGGCGGATGCCATCGAGCTCGCCATCGGGCAGGCGGAACGTCGAGAACAGCGTGCCGCGCCCCGGCTTGCGGAATTCGATCTGCACGTCCTTGTCCCAGGCGATGTAGTCGCGCCCCAGGTTCCACGAGATCATCGTCATGTACACCGGGTCGACGCACGCATACATGCTGCCGCCGAACGTCGTGCCGTTATAACCCCGGGTCTTCCAGTTGAGCGGAAGCTTGATGCGCACCTCCTGGAAGTCGGGCGCGATGTACGTGACCTTGACGCCGGTCCGCCGGTAGCACGGGAATACGTTGAACATCATGCGCGTCGCGCGGGACTTGATGGACTCCTTCATCGATGCCGCCTGCCCCACCCCATGATGCACGCCCGGCCGTCAAATGCCGTACGGCCATTCGTGTTGTAGTCCACGCATTCTACCGGATCAAGTTTGGCACAGGTTGTGCCGTACGGCCCGCCCGAGGCGCCGCCTGCCCGGCGATGCGGTGGCACACCGCCACAGCGACGCAGCGCGGCACCCGATGGTTCGGTCAGTCGGCGTTCTCCCCGAGGCGCCGCTGCACCGCCAGTCGAAACGTGCGATCGGTCTGCGGCTTGATGAACACCATGATGACCGTAGGGTGCGCGGCGCGGATCGCGCGCTCGATATCGATCACATCCTGCTCGATTTCGAAGGCGCGCAACTCGTCGGCGAATTCAAGGCTCAGCGCGGCCACGATCTGGTCGGGCGCGAGTTGCGCAGTGAGGAGCCCGTTGACTTTCGAGCGGCGCCCGGCGGACTCGGCGACGCGCCGGACCGAAGCCTCGAGCACGCGATCGGCCTGTTCGCCGATCAGCAGGCTCTTGCTCTCGCGCGCGAGGACCAGCGATATCGCCGCGAGCACGACGCCGACCAGAATCGACGCGACGCCGTCGGCGGCCGGCATGCCAAGGCTCGTCGAAGCATAGGTGCCGCAGGCCGCGATGACGATGCCCACGAGCGCCGCGCTGTCCTCGAACAGGACCATGAACGTCGGCGGGTCCTTGCTCCGGCGAAATGCCTCATACAAGCCGAGATCGCCTTTCGTCGCGCTGACCCTGCGCAGCGACACGACGAACGACACGCCCTCGAATGCAAACGCCAGCGCGAGCACGACGTAGCTGACGACCGGGTCGCTGATCGGCGACGGGTGCCGCACGTCGGCGATGCCTTTCAGGATCGCGACGCCCGAGCCCAGTGCGAAGATCAGCAGCGCCACGACGAAGCTCCAGAAATAGAGCTCCCGGCCGTGGCCGAACGGATGCTGCGCATCCGGAGGCCGGCGCGCGCGATGGGCGCCATACAGCAGCAGCACCTCGTTGCCGGAATCGACGAACGAATGCACCGCTTCGCTCAGCATCGCCGTGCTGCCGGTCCATGCAGCCGCGATTGCCTTGGAGACGGCGATGAAAACGTTGGCGGCGAGCGCCGTATAGACGACCGCTCTCGACGTGGGTGGCGATGCCAGGAGATCCTCCGTCGCGTGCACGGAGTCCCAGCATAGCCGAGACTGCGGAAACGGCGTTGCCTACCCGCCCTTGCGCGGAACCGCGCGCCGATAGGCTGCTGCCTGCGGTGGCGAGTTGTCGGGCACGAGGGCCCAGTCGGCGCAGGTGCGTCCCCGCGCGCGCAGGTCCTTTTCGATGGCCTCGGCGTCGTGGCCCTGCCCCTGCTGGCGCGCGACGAAGGCGAGACCGCAACCCGCATTGACATCGTCGGGATACAGCGCGAGCACCTTGTCGAACGCCGCTTTCGCTTCGGCGAAACGCCCGAGGCGCGCATTGAGCTCGCCGACGCGGCCGAGACTTTGCACGTCGCGACCGTCGAGCGCAACGATGTGCTCGAAATCGCGCGCCGCATCCTCGACGCGGTCGAGCGCGAGATGCACACGTGCCAGGTGTCGCCACGCATCGGCGTCCGTTGGAGCCGCCTGCGTCGCCCGGGTCGCCGCATCGAGCGCTTCAGGCAGCTGCCGCAGCTCGAGGTAACCGTCGCTCAATTGCACCCATGCGCGGGGATTGTCCGGCTCACGACGGGTCCATTCGGTCGCCAGCAGCACGAGCACGTTCCAGTTGCCGACATCCCGCAGCTTGTCGATGCGAGCGACGAGACCGTCGTCGACGGCCGTCGGTTGGCCCACGGGGTCCTCGGCCGGTTTCGCCCCTTGCGCACGTGCCGCTACGGCGGCGTGTGCCACGCGTGCGGCCGATGCGGGCATCGCCGTGCTCGCGCCAGCATCCTGGTCGACGGTACGCATTGCAAGCCACAGGCCGATGCCGATGAGCGTCACCGCGCACGCGGCGATGGCGATGATCCGTGGAGAGCGAAAATCCAGCGCAATGCGGCCCTTCGGGCCGGGGATCGCGGCCGCCGAAAGTCCAGGTGCCGATTCCAGCGCCTTGGTCATCGCCGCGCGCGGCGACGCTGGCGAGCGCGTGTCCGGGCCGTTGCGTTTCTCCAGCTGCAGCTCCGTCGCGCGCGTGCGCACGTACGCATCCTTGGTCGCAGCTTCGTCGCCCTTGCACTGCGCGAGCAGCGACTCCCACAAAGGTCGCTCGATCCAGCCGGCTTCGACTTCGCGCGCAGCCGCGGCGAGGAATTTCGCCGCGTCCTCGCGCCGGAGCGCAGGTGCCGGAGGCGGCGCGACGGCGGTTGGGGGGGCGGCCGCGCGGGCGTCGCCATGGCTCGCAGAATCCGCGATCGGCTCGAGCTCCAGCGACAAGCGTGAGGTGAGGCTCTTGTCCATGCCGATGTTGTAGCAATCGCCGTTCCAGCGCGTTGGACTGGCATTCTTGCGACCGATACAACGCGTCCACTACAGCGAGTGGCAGGTCAGCCGGCGCGGCCCAGCGCGGTCCTAGGCGCGCGAGCCTGCCGCGGCAGGTCGGGGTACGCCGTCATTCGCCTGTGGCGGCGCCACCAACACCCGCACGGCATGCGCGGCGCCGTCGTCGACCAACGCGATGGCCGAATCGTCCTGGCGCTTGCCATCGACCCACGTGGCAGGCCCGGCATCGGTGTGGCCCGCATGCGCAACGTCGATGCGATACAGCGTTCGACCAAACCGGTAGTGGACCGTGAACCCTTGCCAATCGGCGCGCATGCATGGCGCCACGCGCAGGGTGTCGGCGACGCGCTCGATGCCCAGCAGCGACTCCACGATCAGGCGATACATCCAGCCCGCCGATCCCGTGTACCACGACCACCCTCCCCGACCCGTGTGCGGTGGCAACGCATAAACGTCGGCGGCGACCGCATAGGGTTCCGCGCGGTAGATCGCCACCGCTTCCGCCGTGCGACCATGGTTGGCGGGATTGATGATGTCGAACGCTTGCCAGGCGCGATGCGCATTCCCCGTTGCCGCGAATGCCATGGCTGCCCAGATGGCACCATGTGTGTACTGGCCGCCGTTCTCGCGCACTCCGGGCGCATAGCCGCGGATGTATCCGGGTTGCAGTGTCGAGCGGTCGAACGGCGGCGCAAGCAGTTGGATCAGCGCATCGCGCGGCTGCACGAGGTGCTCGTAGACGGAATCCATCGCCTCGCGCGAACGCGCCGCATCCGCGCCACCGGCGAGCACGGACCAGCTCTGCGCGACGGAATCGATCTTGCATTCCACATTGGTCACGGATCCAAGCGGCGAGCCATCGTCGAAATAGGCGCGGCGGTACCACGACCCGTCCCAGCCGTGCTTCTCGAGATTGGCGCGAAGCTTGGCGTCTTCGATCTCGCATTGCGCGGCGAATGCCGCGTCGCCGCGGCGACGCGCGAGCGCGCCGTACTGCGCGAGCACCGCGCACAGGAAAAATCCGAGCCAGACGCTTTCACCCTTGCCTTCGATGCCGACCAGGTTCATGCCGTCGTTCCAGTCGCCCGAACCCATCAACGGCAATCCGTGGACTCCGAACCTCATGCCGCGCAGGATCGCGCGCACGCCATGGTCGTAGAGGGTCGCCACTTCCCGCGAAACCGAGGGCAGGTCATAGTACGAATCCTCGCGCGGTCCAACGGCACGGCCCTCCAGGAACGCCACAGGCTCGTCGAGTACCCCGGTGTCCCCGGTTACGTTCACGTACCGCGCGGTCGCGAACGGCAGCCACAGGTAGTCATCCGAGCATTGCGTGCGCACGCCGCGCCCGGCCGGCGGATGCCACCAATGCTGGACATCGCCTTCGACGAATTGGCGCTGCGCACAGAGCAGCAGGTGCGCGCGCGTCAGCCCGGGCTCCGCATGCACGAGCGCGAGGACGTCCTGCAGCTGGTCGCGGAATCCGAACGCGCCCCCCGACTGATAGAAGCCGCTGCGCGCCCACAGGCGGCACGCGAGCGTCTGGTACAGCAACCAGCCATTGCACAGCACGTCGAGCGACGCGTCGGGCGTTTCCACCCGGATGGCGCCCAGCGTCCTCTGCCATTGCTCGCGCACGGCGTCGAGCGCCGCGTGCGCCGCGGCGCTTCCACGGAAGCGCTGCACGAGGCTTCGCGCGTCATGCGTGTCGCGTCCCACGCCGAGCCGAAACGTCACTTCGCGCTCCGTGTGCGCGTCGAGTTCCATCGAGACCTGGAGCGCCGCGCAGGGATCCAGCGCGGGCCCGCATCTGCCCGAAAGCCGCGCGCGCGACATTGCCGCGGGCGCGGACAGCGCGGCATTGCGTCCGATGAACTCGGTGCGATCGCAGGTCATCGTGCGCTCGGGGTCGTCGACGTCGAAGAACGCCACGTGCCGGCCGAACTCCGCGCTGTAGGCGTTGCGCGCGAGAAGCGCGCCGGTCTTGCCGTCGACTTCCGTGACGACGTGCATGACCGATTTCGGCCGCAAGTCGGCCAGCACCCATTCCACGTAGCCGGTCACCGAGATGCGCCGCGCGCGCGCCGAGTCGTTGCGGATCCTCAGCATGCAGAACTTGACGCTCGCGTCGGCGGCTACGCAGATGGTGAGCTCGGAGCGGATGCCCTCCTCGTCATGCTCGAACACCGTGTAGCCGAAGCCATGACGGGTGACGTACGCCGTGCGGCCGCGTGCGGGTTGCGGCGCCGGCGACCAGTACCGTCCGGTCTCCTCGTCGCGCAGGTAGAAGGCTTCACCGCAGGCGTCGCTCACCGGGTCGTTGCTCCACGGCGTCAGGCGAAACTCGTGTGCGTTCTCGCTCCACGTATAGCCGCCGCCGCTTTCCGAGACCATCGCGCCGAACTGCGCGTTGGCCAGCACGTTGATCCAGGGCGCGGGCGTGCGCTGCCCGGCGTGGGTGGTGATGACGTACTCGCGGCCGTCCGCGGTGAAGCCGCCGAGCCCGTTGTCGAGGATCAGCTCCGGCGGCACGCGATCATCCGCGTCGGGCTCGCCGCGCGGCTCGCGCGGGGCGACGGTGACGAGCGGTGGCACGCGGGTGACCGCGCGTGCGTGCCCGGCCACCTGCTCGGCCAGCGTGCCGTGGCCATCGGTGATGATCGCGCGCGCGACGGACTCGAGAAGCACGCGATCCTCTTCGGAAATCTGGTCGCCGCGCCGCACGAAGATGCCGCCCGGCCGATCCATCAGCTGCGCTTCGACGCGTGCCGCGATCAGCCCGGCGATCTGTTCCTGAAGGAGCTGGCGGTAGCCCGCGTGATCCTCGTTCCAGATGACGAGATCCACTGCCAGCCCTTTCAGGCGCCAATAGGCATGCGCCTGGACCAGCTGGCGCACGAGGTCGATGTTCGCTGCGTCGGCGATTCGCAACAGCACGATCGGCAGGTCGCCCGATATCGCGTAGCCCCAGAGCGCCGACTGGCCGCGGTGATTCCTTGCGATCACGTCCGCGCCCGCGCGCAGCGAGGCATTGGCGAAGACGATGGCGTTGGCGAGACGCGCATACAGGCGCGCATCGGCCTCGGAGGCGTTGATCTGGCTCAGCACGACCTGCGCGTGAGTCCAGGCGAGCTCCATCACGCGGTCGGCGAGGCGTGGATCCTGGTACTTGTCGACGAGCGCCATCGCCCCCTCCCGCGAGACGGCGACGCCATAGACCATGTCCAGGATCGCCGTCTGCCCCGGCTCGAGCGCGATCGAGAGGCGGATGGCCGCGACGGGGTCGAGCACCGATCCCTGGCTGCCGGAGAGCGGCACCCTCCCCCGCATCGCATCGGGCATCACCGGCGTGTTGCCGCGACCGACGAATCGCGCGCGGTCGGTTTCGTACGAATGGGCGAATGCGTGTGCGCCGTGCACGGCCATCAGGTGGAACATCCACGGCGCGTGCTCGTCCGGCGAGCGCGGCCTGCGCGTGCACAGAATCGCGTGGCGATCGGTGGCGATTTCGGTCTGCACGAACAGGTTGCTGAAGGCGGGATGGATGTCATCCGAGGCGGCAGGCGCCATGACGATCTCCGCATAGCTCGTAAATTCGAGGATGCGGGTCGTGCGCGAGCGGTTGACGACGTGCAGGCGTCGCAACTCGATGTCGTCCTCCGGGGATACCGCGATCTCGGTGTGGACGTCGATGCCGTGGTCGCGGCGGCGGAATTCCGCGCGCCCCTCCGAAAAAATCGCCTCGTAGTCGTCGGCGCGCGCCGCCGTCGGCTGATGCGCGTTCGACCAGCACTCGCCGGTCGCGGGCTCGCGGATGTAGCAGAACGTGCCCCAGTTGTCGCACGTCGCGTCTTCCCGCCATCGCGTGACGGCAAGGTCCTTCCAGCGGCTGCTTCCCCCGCCGGCGTTGGTCACCATGACGTGATAGCGCCCGTTCGACAGCAATTGCACTTCCGGCGCGGCCGTGGCCGCCGTGGCGATTACGCGCACCGGCGTCTCCGCTTCGGCGATGTTGGCGCGCGCACTCGAAAGCTGCGCCACGTGCGCGAACACGTTGACGGCCTTCGGGATGCGCTCCTGGAGCAGCAGCAGCGTAGCCTGGAATTGCGGGTCCGAGGCGAAACGCCGTTGCATGGGTCGATCGCGCAGCACGTGGTCCAGTGCCAGGAGCGTCATGCCCTGGTGGTGCGCCATGAACGAGTGCACGACCTGGCGCGTCTGCCCGCGCGGCACGCGCGCCGGCGTGTAGTCGATCGCTTCGTAAAGCCCGAAACGGCCCGCGGCGCCGCCCGTCGCCAGGCGCTGCAAGTTCGCGCACGCCGCCTCCGGCGCCACCATCAATGCCAGCGCGCTCGCGTAGGGCGCGACGACGATGTCCTCGGCGAGTCCGCGCTTCAGGCCCAGCCCGGGCACGCCGAACGCCCGGTATTGGTAGTTGCGGCTGGCGTCGACTGCGTTGTACCCCGATTCGGACATGCCCCATGGCACGCCAAGCTTCTTGCCGTACGCCACCTGCAGCGCCACGGCCGCCTCGCAGGTCGCATCGAGCAGCGAGTCGGCATACGCCGGCATCACCAGCAAGGGCATCAGGTACTCGAACATCGAGCCGCTCCACGACAGGAGAATCGGCCGCTGGCCGACGCTGGTGAGCAGTCGACCCAGCGCAAACCAGCTTTCCTGGGGAATCTCGCTGGTCGCGATGGCGACGAACGTCGCGAGCCGGGCTTCGGACGCGAGCAGATCGTAATAGCCGGAGTCGCGATGGCGTTCGTCGACGTTGTATCCCACGGCGAGCAGGTGCCGCGTATCGTCGTAGAGGAATCCGAAGTCCATGCGCGCCAGTTCCGTGCAGCGCTCGACGATGCCGTCGATCGCCGCGATGCGCTCGGCGGCCCGGGCGCTGGCGTGCGTGACCTGGTCCACGATCTGGTCGAGCGCCTCCCGCTCAGCCTGTGACAGGTGCTGCGCCTGCGCGCGGCCAGCCTGCTCTCGCATCGCCGGCATCACGCCGGCGAGCGTGCGCAGCGTGCGCACGTCGTCAAGCACCGGCAGCAACGCCCGTGCGCGTTCCAGGGCGGGCGGCGCCAGCCATGGCGCGAAGGCCGTCGCTTCATCGAGCGCGCGATGGCATTGGACGACCAGCACGCCGCTCCACGTGCGCGCTTCGCTCGTCACCGGCGCTCCGCCCGGCCATGCGTTCGCTGCTGCATCCGCGGCGACCGCGTCCGCCGCCTGCGCCAGCATCGCCAGCGCGGAATGCGTCGCAGCCATCGTCCGCGGCGTGGCGATACTCGTGCGCTCGACGCCACGCACGAGTTCGCCCACGGACGCCGGGCTGTCGTTCTCGAACCCCTGGACGAGCACGCGCACGGTGTCGTGGATGCCGGCGATCAAGCGCTCGTCGACGAGCGCGTCATCGATGAGCTGCGCCAGGCCCGCGCGCAACGTCAGCAGATGTCCCGCCAGGTTGCCGCTGTCCACCGCCGAAATGTAGCGAGGCTTGAGCGGCTCGAGCGTCCGCGTGTCGTACCAGTTGAAGAAGTGGCCTTCGTGCCTTTCGAGTTGCTCCATGGCGTGCAATGCGCGGTGGGTGCGCTCGAGAAGCGGTCCCGCCGCGAGGTACCCCAGATCGTAGGCGGCAAGGTCCGCCAGCAATGCCATGCCCATGTTCGTCGGCGACGTGCGGTGCGCAACCAGCTCGGCAGGATTCTCCTGCCAGTTGTCCGGCGGCAGCCAGTTGTCGGCGGCACCGACCAGCGTTTCGAAGTAGGCCCAGGTGCGGCGGCCAAGCGTGCGCAGGAAGATCGTCTGCTCGGCTGTCAGCCTCGCGACGCGCGGCACGAGCGGCCGGCTCAGCCACCACGCCGCCGCCGGCGCCCCCAGCCACAGCAACAGGAACGGCACGGCGAACGCCATGGCGCGCGGCGTCGTCGACAGCACGGCAAGCGCCGTCGCGAGCGCGAATCCGGGCGCGAACCACATCGTGCGGTATGCGGCGACCAGCGTCCCCGGATCGCGGCGATCCTGGTCCTGCGACGTGGTCCATTCGAGCAGCCGTCGATGGCTGACGAGCATCCGCCAATGCGTGCGCAGGATCGCGCCTGCGCTGAAATAGGCTTCGTACGGCAGGCAGGCCAGCACAAACGCAAGCTGCGCGCCGCGCCGAGCGGCCGCGCGCGACGCTGCGACCAGGTGATCGGTCATCGGCACGCCGCTCGGCCTTCGCACGAGTTCGAGCAGGGTCGCGATGGCCGCCGGTGCGACGATGACGCCAAGCACCACCAGTGTCCACCACCACGCCGGGGCCAGCAGCGTCCAGGCCAGCAGGAGCAAGGCCAGCGACGCGATGGGCACGAGTCCGCGACGCAGGTTGTCGAAGAGCTTCCATTGCGAGAGCAACGTCAGCGGGTTGGCACGGCGTGCCCCTGCGGCGCCGGGAACGCGTCGCAACAGCCACCCTGCGATCTGCCAATCGCCGCGAATCCATCGGCGCCGCCGGCTGACATCGGCGCTGTAGCGAGCCGGATAGTCCTCGTAGAGCTCGACGTCGGTGATGAGACCCGATCGCGCGTAGCTGCCCTCGAGCAGATCGTGGCTCAGGATGCGGTTTTGTGGAAACCGCCCTGCGAGCGCTTGCTCGAATGCGTCGATATCGTAGATGCCCTTGCCGATGAACGAGCCCTCGCCGAAGGCATCCTGGTAGACATCGGAAATGGCACGCGTGTACGGGTCGATGCCGGGCTCTCCGCCGAACAGGCGCGCGTACCGGGACCGGCTCGATCCCTGCAGACTGGTCGCCATGCCGGGTTGCAGGATGCCGTATCCACGGGTCACGCGCTGGCGTTCCACGTCGTAGTGCGGGCGGTTCAGCGGGTGCGCCATTGCGCCCACCAGCTGCCGGGCCGCATCGCGCGGCAGCTCCGTGTCGGTATCGAGCGTGATCACGTATTTCGTACCTGCCAACGCGGCGACATCGCCGACCACGGACAGGAACCGATCCCGGGCGTCGGCCCCGCCCAGCAGCAGCGCGTTGAGGTCGGCGAGCTTGCCGCGCTTGCGCTCGTATCCCATCCACAGGCCTTCGCCTGGATTCCATTGACGCGGGCGATGCAGCAGGTAGAAGACGCTGGCGGAGTGCGGAGCGGTTGCGGACGCGGCCGCCGCGGGATACTTGGCGTTGAGTGCGCGAACGGCATCCTCCGCGGCACGCATCCGCGGCGCATCCGCGGGCACCGTTTCTTCCGCCGCGTCGACAAAATCCGTGAGCAGCGCAAAGCTCAGGTTGGAATCCTGGTTGGCGAGGTAGCGAACCTCGAGCGCTTCTGCCAGCGCCTCGATGGCGTCCCCGGTCGTCAGCATGGCCGGCACGACCACGAGCGTGCGCGATGCGGCCGGAATGCCGCGCGCATAGTCCATGCGCGGCAGGAGGCGCGGGGGCACGAACACGGTCACGAGCCAATTCACCAGCGCGACCGCGAGCTGGCTCGCCACCAGCAGGCACAACACGCCGACCAGCAACGACATGTCGCGATCGATGCCGTCGGCGCGCGCCGACGTGACCATCGTTCCCGCGACGAGGCCCGTCACCGACGCGATCGCGGCGAGATACAGGAAGGACCCCAGCTGCGGTCGCGCGGTGGCCTGGGCGATAAAACCTGCGCGTCGCGAGCCCACCGAGCGCTCGAGCAGGATGCGTCCCGCGTCGACCAGGTAATAGCCGACGTGCGCCGTGCGCGGATCCGCGTTGCCGGTCGCCGCGCCCTGGCGGGCGAGCGCGTTCGCCGCGCGCGCCACCTGCAATTCGGACATCGGGCCGTGTTGGGCGAGCTGCTCCACGACATGGCGATAGCGATCACGCGTATCGAAATCCATGCTGCCGTAGCATGCCGCCGGATCGTCGCGCAGCTCCTGCTCGACGACGCTCATCGTCTCGACGAACGTGCGCCAGTCCATCGCTCCCAGGGAGCGCAGGCTGCCGATGCTGTTGCTCACCGAAACCTGGTTGGCGGCCTGCTGCTGGGTTCCGCTTTGCACCAGCTGCTCGATCGTACGATGGGATTCCGACAGGCGTTGCTCGATCCACGTGAGCGGCAATGCCAGCGCGGGTCCACGGCCCTGCAGTCGCCGCGCGAGCTCCGACACGAACGCAGTGGTCATCGGCGGATCCGAGCGCGCCATGTCCGCAATGACGAGGATGAGGCTCTTGGGATCGGATTGCGCCATGCCCTTCATCTGGTCGACCCAGCCGTCGGCGAGGTCGCGGTCGACCCTGCCGGCGGCGACGTCGGTGGCGACTCGCCGCAGGTTCTCGATCAGCGCCAGGCGCAACATGATCGGGATCGCCCACAGCTCGCCGAGCTTGATCGGCGTGACCGTCTGGTACGCGGCGACGAACCGGCCAAGGCTTTCCGGATCGACGCGTCCGTCGCCGTGCGCAATGGTTTCCAGCGCGATGTCGTAGACGCGCGGCAATCCAGCCGAGGCGCCATGCGCCAGCCGCGGCAATGCGCGGCTGTAGTCCTTCGGCAGATGCCGCTTCGCCGTGCGCACCTGCTCTTCGATCAGGTAGAAATTGTCGAGCAGCCATTCCCCGGCCGGAGTGATGCGGCGATTCGCCTGCACCGCCGCGGTGAGCAGGCTGCAGGCGTTGACGAGGATGGCTTCGTTCGCGGCGAGTCGCGGCAGGAGCTGGTCGGGGCCGCGTCGCGGCGTCAGGCGATGGGCGCTGGCGAGCCTCCGGCCGTGCTGCTCCATCTGCTCGGCGCTGAAGATCTCCGCCCGCAGCGGCGGTTCGTCTGCCCGCGGACGCCATGCGCGGCCGCTCCAGTAAGGCGCGCGCAGCCACGACCACCGACGGTCGTGCGCGTTGTCATTCGCCTTCAATTTTCCACGATATGAAAGAGGTGAACCGGTGGTGGACGGGCGGCGGGACCTCGCGGCGTCGCGACACCGCGGTTGTACCATTTCTCGCGCACTAGGCCAGCGCGAATACCCTCAGCATGCGCCATCGGGCTGGCGGCGTCGGTACGCTAGCGCACATTCGTCTTCTGCGCGAGCCTTCAGCGCCGCGGAAACCCGCGCTGACAGTGGGGCGATGCAGTGGCGCAAAGGCATGCGCAGCGGGACACGTCTGCGCGCGGGCACCTAGGTGATGAGGCTGTCGTACGAGTCGCGATCCGCCTTGTAGCAGCCGCAGGCGGCGGCCTTGAGCCCGCGCCGGTCGAGCACGGTGATGTTGCCGCGCCGGTAATGGATCAGGCTGCGCTTCTGTAGCGCGCTCGCGGCCTTGGTCACGCCGACACGCCGCACGCCCAGCATATAGGCCAACAGATCGTGGGTGACGTGGAAGTCACTCGCGTGCGCGCGATCCTGGGTCATCAGCAGGCGACGCGCCAGTCGCGCCTCGACCAGGTGAAAGCGCGTGCAGGCGGCAACCTGCGCGAACTCGCGCAGCTGGACGACCACGTAACGATCGACCTGCCGTCGCAACACGTCGCTGCGCCGCAGCTCGCGGCGAAAGTGCACGGCGTCGACGCGCAAAGCCGAGCCTGCGCCTTGCACCACGGCGCGCATGGACGACACATTCACCCCGAGCGCCAAGGGCACGCCGAGCATCCCCTCGTTGCCGATCAGCCCGACCTCGAGCAGGCTGGAATCGTCGACCGGCATGGCAAGCGAAATGAAGCAGCCGGTGGGAAAATACGCGAAGCGGACGCGTTCTCCGGCGACATGCAGCACATCGGCTGCCGCGAGGTCGACGGACACGCA
>DATBOK010000197.1:0-1515 GCA_036553845.1 Casimicrobiaceae bacterium | reverse complement strand
CGAGAACGTGGGGAAGAACAGCGCGAAGCCGGCGACCGCGCCATCGACGCGCGCAACCAGCACCTCGGCGGCCGGCGGGTTGCCGAATAGCGCGTCGCGGAGCTCGGCCTCGGTGCCCGTGCAGAGGTCGGCGAGACGCTCGTAGTCGGCGAGGCCGCGGATCAGCGCATGGATGGCGGGCAGGTCGGCGGGTACGGCAGGGGCGATGTCGATCATCGATGGGTCCCGGCTAGGAGGATTGCTGCGGTGCGTCGCGGACGACGCGCGAGGCGGCGATTGTCGCGCATGCATGCCCGGGGTGGGCGGGCAAAAACGCAACATGGCCCGGTCGGCCAAGTGCGCCGGCGGCCTTTTCGTTGCGTGTGGCGACGCCGCCGCGCTAGCTTCGCAGGCAGTGGGACTGGGGGTGCACGCCCGTTGATTTCACAATCGACTTGGGGGTTGCACCATGAAATTCAGCAAGCGGAAGGTGGCGCTCGCGCTCGGCTTCGGCGTGGGCGGGGGAATGCTTCTCGCGGCGGCCGGCGCGCAGGCCCAGAACGCGCCGACGCAGACGGCGCAGGCCGACATCAAGGTCGAAGTCACCGGCTCCAACATCAAGCGCGTCGAAGGCGAAGGCGCGTTGCCGGTGCAGATCATCAACCGGGCGGACATCGCGCGCACCGGCGCGACGACGCCGATGGAGTTGCTGCAGACCATCTCGGCCAACAACAGCCTTGGCGCGACGTCGTTCGCCAACGTCATCGGCGCCGCGACGTTCTCGCAGCAGACCGCGTCGCTGCGCGGGCTCGGACCCTCGCGTACGCTGGTGCTGATCAACGGCAAGCGCCTCGTCGGCCTCGCCGGCGCCGTGCAGGGCGTCGACGCAGGCGTCGACTTGTCGATCATTCCGCTGGCCGCCGTGGAGCGCGTCGAGGTGCTGAAGGACGGCGCGTCCGCGATCTACGGCTCCGATGCGATCGGCGGCGTGATCAACTTCATCATGCGCCAGGACTACACCGGCATCGAAGGCACCGCGTATTACGGCACGCCCACCCGCAGCGGCGGCGGCAGCCAGTACATCCTGTCCGGCACGGCCGGCTTCGGCGACCTCAACAAGGACCGCTACAACGCGTTCCTCTCGCTGTCGTACAACGAGCAGCGGCCGCTGGATCAGAACGACCGCGACTTCTCCAACACGTCGATCAACCTGCCCATCGGCCTGTTCGGCGGATCGGGGAGCACTTTCCCGGGCTTCATCTCCACCGGTGGCATCGGCAACCTCAACTATCCCGACAACTGCGGCCCGTCCCATTATTCGGTGCCGCCCCAGTACGTCGGCCTGCTCGGTGCACGCTGCTATTACGACCCGTCGCAGACCGACGGCGTGGAAATGATCCCCGAGACGAAGCTGTGGAATTTCTTCGGCCAGGCGCGCTTCCAGATCAACAACGACTGGCAGGCCTACGTCAATGGCCTGTACTCGCGGCAGGAGAACACGTACGTCATCCAGCCGCCGCCGATCTCGGACGCGCC
>DATBOK010000157.1:0-3751 GCA_036553845.1 Casimicrobiaceae bacterium | reverse complement strand
GCGCAGGAACTGGCGAAGATGGCCGCGCATTTCGGCCTGCCGGTGGTGCGCGCCTACATGCGCCACGTGCAGGACAATGCCGAGGAATCGGTGCGGCGCGTGCTGTCGGTGCTCGCCGACGGCACGTTCGCCTACGAGATGGACAATGGCGCGGTGGTGCGCGTGGCGATCCGCGTCGACCGCGCGCGGCGCACGGCGACGATCGACTTCACCGGCACCAGCGCGCAGCTGCCGAGCAACTTCAACGCGCCGTCGGCGGTGTGCAAGGCCGCGGTGCTGTACGTGTTCCGCACGCTGGTAGACGACGAGATCCCGATGAACGCGGGTTGCCTCAAGCCGCTGACGATCGTCATTCCCGAGGGCTCGATGCTCGCGCCGCGCTACCCGGCCGCAGTCGTCGCAGGCAACGTCGAGACTTCGCAGGTCGTCACCGATGCGCTGTACGGCGCGTTGGGCGTGCTGGCCGCGTCGCAGGGCACGATGAACAATTTCACGTTCGGCAACGCGCGCTATCAGTACTACGAGACGATCGCCGGCGGCGCCGGCGCCGGCCCGGGCTTCGACGGCGCGAGCGTGGTGCAGACGCACATGACCAATTCGCGGCTGACCGATCCCGAGGTGCTCGAGTGGCGCTTCCCGGTGCGCCTCGACGCGTATCGCATCCTGCCGGGAACGGGCGGCGGCGGGCGTCATCGCGGCGGCGATGGTGGCGAACGGCGCGTGCGCTTCCTCGAGCCGATGACCGCCGTGATGCTGGCCAATCATCGCCGCATCGCGCCGTTCGGCGCGATGGGCGGCGCGCCAGGCGCGACCGGCGCCAACTGGGTGGAGCGTGCCGGGGGCGGACGCGAAACGTTCGGCGCCACCTTCAAGGTCGAGATGCATGCCGGCGACGTGTTCGTGGTGCGCACACCCGGCGGCGGCGGCTTCGGCAGCGGTTAAGATGGGCGATCACCGCCAGCGAGGAGGGCTCTTTCGATGGCCAGCGTCCACGATTTCAGCGTCAGCGACATCCATGGCAAGACGGTCGGGCTCGACCGCTACAACGGCGAGGTGCTGCTGATCGTCAACGTCGCCAGCGAATGCGGCTTCACCCCGCAATACGCAGGGCTGCAAGCGCTGCAGGAGAAGTTCCACTCGCGCGGCTTCGACGTGCTGGGCTTTCCCTGCAACCAGTTCGGCAGGCAGGAGCCGGGCAGCGAGGCGGAGATCGCCAAGTTCTGCGAGCTCAACTACCACGTCACGTTCCCGATGTTCGCCAAGGTCGACGTCAACGGCGACGGCGCCGCGCCGCTCTACCGCCATCTCAAGGCGGAGAAACCGGGGCTGCTCGGCAGCGAGGCGATCAAGTGGAACTTCACCAAGTTCCTGGTCGACCGCGGGGGCCACGTGCTGAAGCGCTATGCGCCGAACGACACGCCGGAGTCCATCGCGGCGGACATCGAGAAGGCATTGTGACCCGATGAGCGCCCGATCCTGGACGCGCGCGGCGTTGCTGGGGGCCGCGCTCTGCGCGACGCTGCCGGCGGTCCTCGTGCGTGCCGCGACATGGGCCGACCCCGCGAAAACGCTGCACGTGACCTTTCCCGTCGCCGAGACCGGATTCGACCCGGCCGCCGCCCAGGACTATTACTCGGGGCACGTGATGCGCGCGATCTTCGACACGCTCTACGTGCCCGACTACCTGCCGCGCCCCTACAAGGTGGCGGCCAACACCGCCGACGGTATGCCGGACATCTCCGCCGACGGCAAGGTCTGGACGATCCATCTGCGCAAAGGCGTCTACTTCGCCGACGACCCGGTGTTCAAGGGCCGCAAGCGCGAGCTGACCGCGCAGGACTACATCTATGCGTGGAAGCGCGTCGTCGATCCCAGGGTGCGCTCGCCCAACGCCTATTACTTGAACGGCAAGCTCGTCGGCCTCGACGCCGCCGTGGAGAAGGCGCGCAAGACGGGGCATTTCGACTACGACGCCGAGATCCCGGGAATGCGTGCGATCGACCGCTACACGATCCGGCTCACGCTGGTCGATGCCGATTACACGCTGATGAACTACATCCAGCAGACTTCGCTGGCCGCCGTGGCGCGCGAGGTGGTCGAGGCGTACGGGGATCCCAACACGTCGTGGGTGATGGACCATCCCGTGGGCACCGGCCCGTATCGCCTCAAGCGCTGGCGGCGCGGCCAGCAGATCGTGCTCGAGGCGAACCCGGGCTATCGAGAGGAGTACTTTCCCGCCGCGCCGCCCGACGCCGACGCTGCGACACGCGAGCTGGCGGCGTCGATGAAGGGCAAGCGCCTGCCGCAGATCGGCACGATCGACATCGCGATCATCGAGGAGTCCAATCCCATCCTGCTGGCGTTCGATTCGAAGGCGATCGACTTCGTCAACGTTCCCGCCGATCTCGTGAGCCGCGTCATCGGGCCGGAAGACAACCTGCTGCCGGCCTACGCCGACGCCGGCGTGACGCTGCACCGCGTCGTGCAGAACGCGTTGGCGTACACGTACTTCAACATGGACGACCCGGTCGTCGGCGGCTACGCCAACGACAAGATCGCGCTGCGCCGCGCCATCGTGATGGCGTTCAACGTCGACGAACTGGTGAAGGTGCTGTGGAACGGCCAGGCGATGCCGGCCACGCAGCTCGTGCCGCCCGGCGCGTACGGCTACATCAAGGGGCTCGACGTGCATCCGCCTTTCGATCCGGCGACGGCGCGCGCGCTGCTAGATCGCTTCGGCTACAAGGACCGCGACGGCGACGGCTGGCGCGACCTGCCCGACGGCAAGCCCTTCACGCTGTCGATGGGCTCGACGCCGACGGCGCGCGACCGCGACCGCGACGAGCTGTGGAAGAAGAGCCTCGCCGCGGTGGGCATCCGCATCAACTTCATCAAGCAGAAGTGGCCGGAGCTCCTGAAGATGGGACGCGACGGCAACCAGCTGCAGATGTGGGGCGTCGGCTGGATCAACAACACCGGCGACGGCGACGCGTTTGTGCAGCTCCTGTACGGGCCGAACGCCGGGCAGTCGAACCTCGGCCGCTTCCACAACGCCGACTACGACAAGGCCTACGCGGCGAGCAAGCAGCTGCCGCCCGGGCCCGAGCGCGACAAGCTGTACGTGACGATGGCGAAGATCCTGCAGGCCTACACACCGGTCGACCTCGACGTCTATCGCGTCGAGAACACGCTGGTGCGGCCATGGGTGGGCGGCTACAAGAAGAGCGTGCTCTACGAGCACGCCTGGAAGTTCCTCGACATCGACGTCGCACGCCAGCGATCGGGCAAGTGAGCGGCGCTTGAGGCGGCTCGCGATCCTCGCGCGGCGCCGCCTGCGCGGCCTTTGGCGTTCCGCCGATTTCCGCCGCATCTTCGCCTCGGCGACGATCACGGCGTTCGGCGCGCAGGTCACCAACCTCGCGCTGCCACTGACCGCCGCGTTGCTGCTGTCGGCGACGCCGCTCGAGATGGGCGTGCTGGTGGCGCTGGAGACGCTGCCCTTCGCGCTGGTGTCGCTGCACGCCGGGGTGATGATCGATCGCGTGCGCAAGCTGCCCGTGGTGATCGCCTGCGGCGCCGGCCGTGGCGTCGCGCTGCTGTCGATCCCGCTGGCGGCGTGGGCGGGCGTGCTGTCGATGCACCAGCTCTTCGCCGTCGGCTTCATCTGCGGCGTGCAGAACGTCATCGGCGGCGCCGCGTACCAGGTGCTCCTCGCGCAACTCGCCGGGCGCCGGCGGCTGGTCGAGGCCAA
>DATBOK010000142.1:0-26407 GCA_036553845.1 Casimicrobiaceae bacterium | reverse complement strand
GGATTCGCCGGCGTCGGAGCGTGCTTCGCCACAGGTCGATCCGATCCTGCTGCGCCCGGTGGACGACCTCGAGCTCACCGTGCGCTCGGCCAACTGCCTCAAGGCCGAGAACATCTATTACATCGGCGACCTGATCCAGCGCACCGAGACCGAGCTTTTGAAGACGCCCAACCTCGGCCGCAAGTCGCTCAACGAGATCAAGGAAGTGCTGGCCTCGCGTGGTTTGTCGCTCGGCATGAAGCTCGAGAACTGGCCGCCGGCGGGGCTCGATAGGCCCTGAAAAGTACACCCCTACTTTTCAGGGGATTGGTCACTCAAAAACGACCGGCGAAGCCGGATCGTTTTTGACGGTAACCGCAAGTAAATAAGAAGAACCGAGCGCCGTGCGAAGCGGCGCCGTCACATTGAAAGGGTAGTGCCATGCGTCACCGTCACGGGCTTCGCAAGCTCAACCGCACCAGCGCGCATCGCCTCGCGATGCTGCGCAACATGACCGTCTCGCTGTTCACGCACGAGGCGATCAAGACCACGCTGCCGAAGGCCAAGGAGCTGCGTCGCGTCGCCGAGCCGCTGATCACGCTCGCCAAGGAGCCGACGCTGGCCAACCGCCGCCTCGCGTTCGACCGCCTGCGCGATCGCGACGTCGTCGGCAAGCTGTTCAACGACCTCGGCCCGCGCTTCAAGTCGCGTCCGGGCGGCTACCTGCGGATCCTGAAGTTCGGCTTCCGCCAGGGCGATGCCGCGCCGATGGCGCTGATCGAGCTCGTCGATCGCCCGGCGACCGTCGAGACGGAGGAAGACCCGAAGGCGCAGAAGGCCGCGGCGAAGGCGGCGGCGAAGACGGACAAGACCGCGAAGGCAGACAAGACCGCGAAGGCGAAGTAGTCGCGCGCGGCGATGGCGTCGCGCCTGGCGCGCATCACACCCCGAGATACGCGCGCTTGACTTCCGGATCGCCGGCCAGGGCGGCGGCCGCGCCTTCGCGCACGATGCGCCCCGTCTCCATCACGTAGGCACGATCGGCGACCTCGAACGCCGAATGCACGTCCTGCTCGACCAGCAGGATCGTCACGCCTTCCTTCCGGATGTCGACGAGCACGTCGAGCAGGAGGTCGACCACCGTGGGCGCAAGCCCGAGGCTCATTTCGTCGACCATCAGCAGCTTCGGATCGGCGACCAGCGCGCGCGCCATCGCGCACATCTGCTGCTCGCCGCCCGACAGGCTGCCGGCGAGCTGGCGGCGGCGCTCCTTCAGCACCGGGAACAGCGTGTAGACCCGCTCGAGGCTCGCGTCGATGCCGGTACGATCGCGGCGGCGATACGCGCCAATCAGCAGATTGTCGTGCACCGTCATCCGGTCGAAGAGCTGGCGGCCCTCGGGAACCTGCACGAGCCCGAGGTCGAACACCTCGTCCGACGCCATCGCATCGAGGCGACGGCCGTCGAACTCGATCGTGCCAGTGGAGGGGATGACGCGCGACAGCGCACGCAGGAGCGTGGTCTTGCCGGCGGCGTTGCTGCCCACCACGGCGACGATCTCGCCCCTGGCGATCGCCAGCGAAATCGAGTTGAGCACTGGCATCTCGCCGTAGCCCGCGCCGAGATCGGCGACGGCGAGCAGTGCGCCACCTGCCGCTGCGGGTGCGGGTGCCGGGCTGGCGGGCGCGTTCACGCGCGCCTCCGGCCGAGATAGGCGTCGACCACGCGCGCATCGTTGAGCACGGCGTCGGGCGCGCCGTCGGCGATCTTCTCGCCGTGATGCAGCACCAGCAGCCGGTCCGACAGGCTGCGGATCGCCTTCATCACGTGCTCGATCACGAGAATGCTGACGCCCTGGTCGCGCACCTTGCGCACGATGCCGATCACCGCCTCGATCTCGACGTTGTTGAGTCCCGCCATCACCTCGTCGAGCAGCAGCAGGCGCGGGTTCATCGCCAATGCCTTGGCGAGCTCGAGGCGCTTGCGGTCGGGACCGCCCAGCGCCTCGGCGCGCTGCGACGCCCGGTGCGCGAGGCCGACGAAATCGAGCTTCTCCATCGCGCGCTCGCGCGCACGGACGAGCTCGTGCTCGCCGCCGCCGGTGCCGAACAGCGCGCCGACGGCGACGTTGTCGACGACGCTCAATCCCGGGAACGGCCGCATGATCTGGAACGTGCGGCCGACGCCGAGGCGCGCGCGGCGGAACGCCGGCATCGCACCCAGCGTGACGCCGTCGAGCACGATCTCGCCGGACGTCGTCGACAGCGTGCCGCTGACCAGGCTCACGAGCGTGGTCTTGCCGGCGCCGTTGGGGCCGATGAGGCCGAGGATCTCGCCCTTGCCGAGTGTGAAGCTGACGTTCGACAGCGCCGTCAGGCCGGCGAAGCGCTTGGTGAGGCCGCGCACGTCGAGGATCGGCGTCATGGCTACAGCCGGTGGCGGCGCACGTTCTCGGCGAAATAGCGCCAGCCGACCGTGCGGAAGCGGCGGCCGAAATCGGCGAGGCCGCGCGGCATGAAGACGACGGCGACGACGATCACGAAGCCGAAGAACAGGCTCGCGAGCGTCGAGATCTTGGTCGACAGCACCTCCGAGATCGCCGACAGCAGGAACGCGCCGACCACCGGCCCGAAGATCGAGCCCGGCCCGCCGAACACCGCCATGATGATCATCTTGACGTTGAGCGTGATGTCGAACGCGCTGACCGGATCGAGGAACGTGATCCAGTACGCGTGGATGCCGCCCGCCAGCGACGTGAAGAAGCCGGAGATCGCGAACGCCGCCACCTTGTAGCGCGTGGTGTCGACGCCCATGACGGCTGCCGCCTCCTCGTTCTCGCGGATCGCGATGAGCCCGAAGCCGAAGCGGCTGCGGGCGACGAAGATCACCGTGAGCGTCGTCAACGCGAGCAGGCCGAGCGCGAGCTCGTAGAACAGCGCGTCGCCGCGCAGCAGCGGCAGCACGAGGCCGGTGTTGCGTCCGGCGATCTCGAGGTTGGACACGATCGCCGTCATCACCTCGGCGAGCGCCAGCGTGCAGATCGCGAAGTAGTGGCCACGCAGCCGCAGCACGGGCAGCCCGATGAGCAGCGCGAACACCACGGCGAGCACGGCGCCGAGTGCGAGGCCGACGCCGAACGGCAGGTTCCATTGCACCATCGCGATGGCCACGCCGTAGCTGCCGAGGCCGTAGAACACCGAGTTGCCGAACGATGCGTAGCCGGTGTAGCCGCCGATGATGTTCCAGCTCTGCGCGAGCGTCGCCATCAGCAGCGTGCTGATGCCGAACTGGATGAGGCTCGGCGAGGCGATCCACGGCACGAGGGCCAGCAGGACCAGCGCGCCCGCGACGATCGCGATGGCCGCGTAGCGATTCATCCCAGGCACCGCGCGGCACCTGCGGCGCCGCGAGCCGCCGACTGGCGGGCATCCGGAATCGGCGCAGCGCGGTTCAAGCGGTTCTCCCGAGGAGCCCCTGCGGCCGCAGGATCAGCACCAGCACGAGGATGCCGAAGCTCGCCACGTCCGAGTACGTGGGCCCGATGTAGAGCGAGGTCAGCGACTCGACGATGCCGAGGAAGAGGCCCCCCACGATCACGCCGAGCGGGCTGTCGAGGCCGCCGATGATCGCGATCGCGAACGACTTGGCAGTCAGGCTCGCGCCGATGTACGGATTGACCTGCGACACCACCCCGTAGAGGCCGCCGGCGCCGCCCGCGAGCGCCGCGCCGAGCGCGAAGGTGAGCGCGTAGACGCGCCGCGGCTCGACGCCGTAGAGCCTCGCGGCGACGAGATTCTGCGCGGTGGCGCGGATCGCGCGCCCGAGCCTCGCACGGGTCAGGAACAGCCACAGCAGCAGCGTGAGGCCGACGGCGATGCCGAACGCGATCACGCGCACGAACGGCACGGTCGCGCTCCCCAGCGCGAAGTTGTTGCCGGCGTACGTGGGATTGATCGTGCGGAAGTCCGCGCTGAACGCGAGCTGCGCGAGCAGCGTCAGCACGACGTCGATGCCGAAGGTGATCAGCAGCGTGTTGAACATCGGCGCGCGAATCACGAGGTTGAGCAGGTAGCGCTGCAGCACGTAGCCGAACGCGAACAGCGCCAGCATCGCGAACGGAAGGGCCGCGAACGGATCGAGGCCGAGACCGCTGAAGAGGTAATAGCAGACGTACGCGCCCAGCATGATGAAGGCGCCGTGCGCGATGTTGACGATGTTGAGGACGCCCCAGACGAGCGCGAGGCCGAGCGCCATCAGCGCATAGAGGCCGCCGAGCAGCACGCCGTTGACCAGAACCTGCCAGAGGAGGTCCAACCGTCAGCTCCCTCGGTCGACCGCGCCGCGACCCTCGGGGCCCGCCGCGAAGCGGTGCGCGGCCGGCCGTGCCGGACCGCGCATCGTTGTTCTGCTGCCCGCGGCGACGCGAACCGCCGCGGGGCTCCCAGTTGCCTAGCGCTTATCCCAGGCCGGCATAGGATAACGCGGCTTTTCGACGAAGCCCTTGCCGCTGTAGATCGGCACGACCTTGCCGTCCTGCACCTGTATCACCACCTGCGGCAGGCTGATCTGGCCCTTGGCGTCGAACTTGATGGGGCCGTAGAGGCTGTCGAAGCTGACCTTGGCCACCTCGTCGCGCACCTTTTGCGGGTCGGTCGAACCTGCCGCCTCGATCGCCTGGACATACGCCTCGACGTCGGCCACCGCGGAGGCGGCATGGTAGTCGGGCTCGTAGCCGAAGCGCGCCTTGTAGTCCTGTGCGAACTCCTCGGCGTTGCCGAAGTACTTGTCCGTCTGCGTCGCCGACGGCAGCCACGAGGTCATGCCGAACGCGTAGTCGGCGTCCTTGCCCAAGGCCTTGCGGAAGTCCGCGCTCGGTACGCCCACGGTGAAGCTGTAGATCTTCGGGCTGACGGCGAGGCTCTTGGCCTGGCGGATGAAGTTGAGGATCTCGGTCTCGTGGCCCGCGACCAGTACCGCGTCGGCATTCGTGCTCTTGATGCGCGCGAGCAACGAGGCGAAGTCCGATGCGTTGCTGCTGTAGCGCTCGTCGAGCACGATATCGAGGTGGGCGGCCTTGAGCAGGTCGCGCGTGCCCTGTGCGACCGACACGTCGAAAGCGTCGTCGGCATAGAGCAGCGCTACCGTCTTCGGCGCCGGGCTCAACTTGCCCATCGCCTCGATCGTGCTCTCGAAGTACTTGGTCGCCGCCGGCAGCGTGCCGAAGATGTACTTGTAGCCACGGCTGTAGATCTGGTCCGAGGCGCCGCCACCCTGGACCATGGGCACCTGGTACTTCTCGGACACCGACGAGGTGGCGATCACGGCGTCGCTGGCGAACGGCCCGAGCAGCAGGCTGATCTTGTCCTGCGTGACGAGCTGCACGTACTGCCGGACCGCGAGGTTGTTGTCCGACTGGTTGTCGAGAATCTTGAGCTCGAGCTTCTCGGACTTGCCGCCGACCTTGACGCCGCCCGCCTTGTTGATCACGTCGATCGCCATCTCGTAGCCGTCGCGATAGTAACGACCGGTATTGGCGAGCGGGCCGGACAGCTGCACCGACGCGCCGAGCGTCACGGCGGTGGCCGGCGTGACGGCGAGCGTTGCCGCCAGGATGCCCGGCAGCAGAATGACAAAGCGCTTCATTGGATCCTCCATTTGTTGTGGTCGAGATGGCCGCGCGGTCACGCCAAGCCACTCGCCTGCATCGCAGCGATCGCGTCCCCGGGACAGGGGCTTCTGGTGACCGTTGGACAGCGAGCCGGGCCTGGCATTCCAAATACCAGGCCCGTCCCGCCGGACGGAATGATCCCATGCCCGGGCGGCGTCGTCACTTGCGACCCTGCAAAGAGCGCGACCGTCCCCGACGGCCAGGCGGCGCCCGCGACGAGCGGCGCCGATGGGGTAGCATCCGCCCGGTGAGTTCAACCGTCCTCGTTACCGGCGGCGCCGGCTACGTCGGCTCGCACGTCGTCGTCGCCCTCGCAGCGGCCGGCCGCGTCCCCGTCATCCTCGACAACTACGCCAACAGCGATCCCGGTGTCGTGGCGCGCCTGCGCGAGCTGACGGCGCAGCCGCTCGCCGCGGTCGAGGCCGACGTGCGCGACCTGGAAGCGCTGCGCCGCGCGTTCCGCGACCACCCGATCGGCGCCGTCGTGCATTGCGCCGGTCTCAAGGCCGTGGGCGAAGGGGAGGCGCGGCCGCTGGCGTACTACGACGTCAACGTCGGCGGCACGTTCGCGCTGGCCGAGGTGATGGGCGAGGCGGGCGTCGGCACGCTGGTGTTCTCGAGCTCGGCCACGGTCTACGGCCAGCCCGACGCGCTGCCGGTGGCCGAATCGGCGCCGCTGCGCCCGCACAGCGTGTATGGCCGCACCAAGCGCGCCATCGAGGAATTCCTGCGCGACCTGGCGCATGCCAATCCCAACTGGCACATCGCCGTGCTGCGCTACTTCAACCCTGCGGGCGCGCACCCGTCGGGCCGCATCGGCGAGGCGCCGCGCGGCAAGCCCAACAATCTCGTGCCGCTGCTGTGCCGGATCGCCGCCGGCGAGTTCGCCGAGCTCGCGATCTATGGCAGCGACTGGCCGACGCCCGACGGCACCGGCGTGCGCGATTACCTGCACGTCGACGACCTCGCGCAGGGGCACGTCGCCGCGCTCGACCACCTCGCGCGCACCGAAGGCGCGCTGACGCTCAACCTCGGCATGGGGCGCGGCGCATCGGTGCTCGAGGTGGTGGAGGCGTTCGAGCGGGCCTGCGGGCGGCGCATCGCCAAGACATTCGCGCCGCGGCGCGCCGGCGATATCGCTGCCAGCTACGCCGACCCCGCGCGCGCCGAGCGCATCCTCGGCTGGCGCGCGACGCGCGACATCGACGTCATCTGCGCCGACGCATGGCGCTGGCAGCAGGCCGGCGGCCGCTACTTCCGATGAAGCGCGTCTACGTCTCCGGCAACCGCACGGACGCCTACCTCGTGCGCGATCGCCTGCTGCACGCCGGCATCGCCGCGCACGTCTTCAACGAGCATGCGCAGTCGATCGTCGGCGACGTGCCGCCCGACGTCGCGTGGCCGCAGGTTTGGGTCGACGACGACGCCGAAGCGACGCGCGCCGAAAGCGTGATCCGCGAATTCCGCCGCGAGCGCATGCGCACCGGCCAGTGGCATTGCCGGCAATGCGGCGAGGACAACCCGGCGACGTTCGATTTCTGCTGGAAATGCGGCTCGGGGCCGGGCGTGGCGGGGTAGCGACGGCGAGGGTCCCGGCATCAGGCGTTGCCTTTGGACCTGTTCAATGCCACCGCGGCGCGCACCAGCGCCTTCAGCGCTGTCTCGTCGATCTTCTGGCCTTCGTGGAAGTCGATCGCGCGCCTCGTGTTGCCGTCGAGGCTGGCGTTGAAGAGCTGCGACGGGTCCTTCAGCGCCGCGCCCTTGGCGAACGTCATCTTCACCACGCTCTTGTATGTCTCGCCGGTGCAGATCATGCCGTCGAGGTACCACACCGGGACGCCTCGCCACTTCCACTCCTCGACGACGCCGGGCTCGGCTTGCTTGATCAACGCGCGAAGCCGGCCCAGCATCTCGCCGCGCCAGTCGCCCAGTTCCTTGATCCGCGCGTCGATGAGTTGCGACGGAGACTTGTCCTTCTGCGATTCGCTTTTCGCCATGTTTGCCTTTCGCATTCGGGGCCGGGATGTCGGTGGCTCGAAGGACCGTGCTGTGTCACTCAAGCTCGCGAATCCTGCGGCGGCCAAGCGGGCGCCTCGACGCCGAACTGCCTCCCGTACTCGACATTGAGACGCGGCCACTCGAACTTCATGGCCTCGGGACCGACGATCCGTCCGAGCGGCTCGCCCGCGAGCAACCGGTCGAGCACGTCGAGGCAGATGTGCCAACCGGCCGCGCCCATCGAGATGAAGCCGCGATCGATGTTGTGCCACAGCGTGAGGCGCGTGCCGTCGCCGAGCGGCTCGAGCTGCCAGCGAATCTCGTTGCCGCCCCAGCGATATTCGAGCAGCTTCGGCGCGTCGGCACGCGTCACCTGGGAATTCGAGACCTGCGGCGCCGGTGTCCCCACCGTCGTGAGCCGAACGGGCCCGACCGCCGCGAGATTTCGGTCGGCGTCGAAGGGCGCCCATTCGCCGAGCTCCGCCGGATCCGTCAGCGCCTGCCACACCGCCTGCGGCGCATGGCGCAGCTCCCGCGTCAGCACGAGTGTCCACCGCTCGCCTTCCTTGCGCACCTCTGCGCCCGCGGCGGGCCCGGGCTTGTAATGCTCGCGTGCTCTCATCGTTGCCTTCCCTTGCGGCGTGTTGGCGGGTGCTTGCGATCGAGATGCCGCTCCAGCGCATCGACATGCACCGACCAGAAGCGGCGGAATGGCGCGAGCCATGCGTCGACTTCCCTCAGCGGCTCGGGCCTGAGCCGGTAGAGGCGCCGCTGCGCGTCGACGCGTGCCTCCACGAATCCGGCCTCGCGTAGCACGCGCAGGTGCTTGGAGACCGAAGGCTGCGACAGCCGCAACTTGAGGCCAATGTCGCCGACGGACCGCTCCGAGGACGCGAGCAGGCTCAGGATCGCGCGGCGACTCGGCTCGGCGATGATCTCGAATGTAGTTTCCACATTCCGTATATACCTTTCGACGTATATAAGTGTCAAGGTCGAGTTCTTTCCCGGTCGTGATCCGCCGGGTCGATCGACCAACGGATGCCGGCGCCGGCTTTGCGCACGAGGCGATCTGGGTCACAATCCGCGCGGTCCTCGTTTGGGGGCTGCGGCAACCCCGGCTTCCCTTGGTCGCGGGCACGATCCGGATGGGCTTTTGTTGAGCAATCCCCCGAAAGCGGTCTTCCTGAGCTACGCGTCGCAGGACGTCGACACTGCGCGGCGCCTGTGCGACGCACTGCAGGCGGTGGGCGTCGAGGTGTGGTTCGATCAAAGCACGCTGCGCGGAGGCGACGCCTGGGACGCGTCGATCCGTCGCCAGATCAAGGACTGCGCGCTGTTCGTGCCGGTGATCTCGGCCAACACGCATTCGCGCAGCGAAGGCTACTTTCGCCTGGAATGGAAACTGGCGGTCGACCGCTCGCACTTCATGGCCGATGACCAGCCTTTCCTGCTGCCGGTGGCGATCGACGCCACACTCGACGCGGATGCGCGCGTGCCGGCGAAATTCCGTGACGTGCAATGGACGCATCTGCCCAGGGGCGCTTCGACGAGCGCGTTTGCCGAGCACGTGCGGCGATTGCTGGCGAGCGGGGCCGCGTCGGCATCGCCGACCGCGACAGCGCCGACTGCGCAGCTGCGCGCGCCGTCCCCCCACCCGGCAGGGACGTTCACGGTGCCGGCAACCGGCAGCGCAGCGCCAGTCTCCGCCGTCGACCAGGAGCCTCCGTCGATCGCAGTGTTGCCGTTCGCCAATCGCAGCCGCGACGAGGCCGACGAGTACTTCTCGGATGGTCTCGCCGACGAGCTGCTGAACGTGCTGGCCAAGATCCGCGGGCTGCGAGTGGCGGCACGGACTTCGTCATTCCAGTTCAAAGGCAAGCACGACGACATCGCGGTCATCGGTCGCAAGCTCAACGTCACCACCGTGCTCGAAGGCAGCGTGCGCAAGTCCGGCAACCGGATGCGCATCTCGGTGCAGCTGGTGAAGGTGGCCGACGGTTATCACCTGTGGTCGGAGACCTACGACCGAATTTTGGAGGACATTTTTGCCGTCCAGGACGACATCGCGCAGTCAGTGGTGACGGAGTTGCGCACGACGCTGCTGGGCGAGGCGGCGGATGCCGGTGCGGCGAGCAAGGCTACGGCGCAGGTTGCCGCGGCGGTGAAGGGCCGTGCCAGCGACCCGGAAGCCTACCGGCTGTACTTGCAGGCGCGCTATTTCATCGATCGATACAGGCGCGAGGACACGACAAAGGGAATCGGCTATCTGAAGCAGGCGCTGGTGCTCGACCCGGCGTTCGCGCTGGCGTGGGCCGAGCTGGGAGCCGCCTATTCGAGCGAGGCGGGCAAAGGCTGGGCGCCGGTGACGGAGGGATTCGCACGGGCGCGCGAGGCCGTGCAGCGAGCATTGGCGCTGGAGCCCGACCTGCCGGAAGCCCATGCGCAGTTGGGTTGGATCCAGATCTACCACGATCGGGATTGGCGTGGTGCGGAGGCGTCGTATCGCCGTGCGCTGGAACTGGCTCCGGGCAACGCGAGCGTGTTGCGCAGATCGGGTGCCCTGGGCTTGAACGCCGGTCGCTTCGACGAGGCGATCGCGTTGGGTCGCCAGTCGCTGCAGCATGATCCGCTGAACACCACCGCGCATCACAACCTCGGCATCAATTTCTACGCGAGCGGCCGTCTCGCCGACGCCGAAGCTGCGTTCAGGAAGGCACTCGAACTCGATCCGCACAGAGCATCCACTCGCGCGCACCTGTCATTGGCGCTGCTGGATCAAGGCCGGGGCGAAGAGGCGCTGGCGGAGGCGCTGCAGGAGCCGGAGGAGTGGTGCCGACTTTGGGTCGCCTCGATCGTGCATGACGCCGCGGGCCGTCGGGAGGCGTCGGACGCCGCGCTGCAGGCATTGATCGCGAACCACTCGATCCACGCTGCCGTGCAGGTCGCACTGGTATACGCGGCGCGCGGCGAGATCGATCTTGCGTTTACGTGGCTCGAGCGCGCGAATGACCAGCGAGATCCGGGACTTTCCGAGATGAGGTCACTGCCGGCATTCCGCTCGCTGCGCGTCGATCCGCGATGGGAAGCCTTCCTGCGAAAGATAGGATTTTCGGACTGAGGCCAGGGGCGGGAGGCGGCCTCGATCAATTCGCGCCGATCGGCGCACGCTTCGCGCCGGCACAAACAGCTAGCCTTTTGGCGAGTGGTCGACGTAGCTCTCCCGCGGTGGATAGACGCCGGCGAGGCGCGCGATCAGGATGGCGACGAAGAGCGCGCCGGTGATCTGCTCGACCATGCACACCCCCCGTGCCTGGCGCGTCAGCGGCGCGATGTCGCCGAAGCCGGTGCTGGTGAGCACCGTCATGCTGAAGTAGAGCGCATCGGCGTACACGAGGTGGCCGGGCTGGCCGACGATCATGTACGACTGCGGATAGAAATAGCCGACGATCGCGTAGTTGTAGGCCCAGAGGACGCCGATCAGCAGGTACGCCGCTGCGGCGCCGAACAGCTTGTCCGGCGTCATCACCGTCGGATGAAACACATAGCGCAGCAGGTACACGGTCGTGGCGAAGTAGAGGCCCGCGCTGAACATCCACGATTTGGCGAGCTCCCAATCGTCGTCGCGCCACAGTCCGGTGTACTGGAACCAGACGGCGGGAACCGCGAGCAGCAACGCGATGACGAACGACGTCGTCGTGCGGCCCACCGCTGCGATGGTCGCGATCAGCAGGAACATGTTGATCGCATTCACCGCAAGGCGGCCATGATCGGTCGGCGGCACGAACGACACGACGGCGATCAGCACGATGAGGACGGCAAACAGCCAGAAGCAGCGCTGGTAGAAGATGCGTGACAACGCGTCGCGCGTTTTACTGATCGCCATCGCGGCTCTCCCCGATGTTCGGCTGAATGGTCACCGTCGTGGATGACCGGCCGCCTATAGTTTGAAGCATTATCTCGCGGCCACCATCGACGTTGCCACCTGCGGGTCGCGCTTCAGCGGCCCGCCGCAGGCCGCAGCGCGTTCACCACCAGCATCACGGCAGGCGACGCGTGCCGACTCGCATAGTAGACGTGGTAACCGGCGAACGTCGCCGCCCACTCGTCGAGCACCGCCAGCAGCGAACCTGCCGCGAGATGTTTCTCGACGGAATCGACGGGTACCCATGCCAGTCCGTGCCCGGATTGCGCGGCAGCCACGATCAGTTCGCTCGAGTTGAAGATGAGCCGACCCGTGACGTGCGCGTTGACGTTTTTTCGCCGGCGCGTGAACTCCCATCTCAGCAGGCCGCCGTGGGATGCCATGCGCAATCCGATGCAATCGTGACGGGTAAGATCCTGCGGAGTCGCCGGGCGGCCGCGACGCGCGAAATAATCAGGGCTCCCCACCACCGCCATGCGCATGTCGGGCGCGATGCGCACGGCGATCATGTCCCGCGCCACGTCGCCGCCCAGGCGCACGCCGATGTCGAAGCGCTCGGCGACGATGTCGATGAAGCGATTGTCGCCGCTCAGCTCCACGTTGATGTCGGGATACAACCGTAGCCACGGCTCGAGCCGGGGCCAGATCAGTGTGCGCAGCGAGTGCTCGGTCGCGGTGATGCGCACCGTGCCGGCCGGCTTGCCGCGCATCTCGCCCAGGACGGCGAGCTCGGCGTCGATGTCGGCGAAGCGCGGCCCGACGGTCTGGTACAGGCGCTCGCCCGCTTCCGTGGCCGCCACGCTGCGCGTGGTCCGGTTGAGCAGCTTCAGGTCGAGCCGGCGCTCCAGCGCGCGCACGGTCTGGCTGAGCGCCGACTGCGTCACCCCGAGTCGTGCAGCGGCGCGCGTGAAGCTGCCCGCGCGCACCACCGCGGCGAAGCCGGCCAGGTCGTCGTAACGTGCCATTGATTAGTGTTACTTCTAGGTGCATGTCGATCCAGCAGTCTACCCGTTCGCCGCGCACGCGCCTACAGTGGTGCCATCGGCAATCGACAAGGACATTCGCAATGAAGACACGTCAACTCGGCCGCAGCGGCCTCACCGTTTCGGCGCTCGGCCTCGGCTGCATGGGCCTGAGCTACGGCTACGGACCGGCAACCGGCACCGCGGACGCAGTCAAGCTCATCCGCGCGGCCTTCGAACGCGGGATCACGTTCTTCGACACCGCGGAGGCGTACGGGCCATTCGTCAATGAGCGGGTGGTTGGAGAAGCGCTCGAACCCGTCCGCGACCAGGTCGTGATCGCGACCAAATTCGGCTTTCGCGAGGGCGACACCGGCAAGGGCCTCGACAGCCGTCCCGGACGCATCCGGCAGGTTGCCGACGAGGCGCTCGAGCGCCTGCGCACGGATCGCATCGATCTCTTCTATCAGCACCGCGTCGATCCGCAAGTGCCGATGGAAGACGTGGCGGGGACCGTGAAGGAACTGATCCGCGAGGGCAAGGTCAAGCATTTCGGCTTGTCGGAGGCGGGTGTCGACAGCATTCGCCGCGCACATGCGGTGCAGCCCGTCGCCGCCCTGCAGAGCGAATATTCGTTGTGGTGGCGCGAGCCGGAGGAAGAAATCCTGCCGCTGCTGGAGACGCTCGGCATCGGCTTCGTCCCGTTCAGCCCGCTCGGCAAGGGCTTCCTGACGGGCGCGATCGACGAGCGCACGGAGTTCGGCGCGACGGATTTCCGCAACACGGTGCCACGCTTTGCGCCCGCAGCGCGCCAGGCCAATCGCGCGCTGGTCGATGTTCTCGCCGGCATTGCCGCGCGCAAAGGCGTCACCACCGCGCAACTGGCCCTCGCGTGGCTGTTGGCCCAGAAGCCGTGGATCGTGCCGATCCCCGGCACCACCAAGCTGCACCGTCTCGAGGAAAACTTCGGTGCCGCGTCGGTGGAGCTATCGCCGCAAGACCTGCAGGACATCGGGGCGGCCGTCTCGCGTGTACCCGTCCAGGGCGCGCGCTACTCGGCGGATCGACAGAAGCTCGTGGGGCGGTGAGCGTGGCGAGGCGTGCGCGGATCGCGGCGCCTTGTTGCTGCCGCGAGCGGGCGGCTAAGTGACTTCGCTCTCCGCCAGCGCCTGCGCCAGATGGCGATGCCCCAGCGCTTCGTAACCGACGACGGTGATCGCAGGCGCGAGCATCAGTATCGCGAGGCAGATCGCCATGTCGACCCCGACGCTCGCCGCAAGAACGGCGACCGCCACGATCGCCGCGGTGGCGAGCAGCAAGCCGATGTGAAAGGGATCGAAGCGCCGGAACAGGTACGCGTACATCGCATAGGACGATGCCAGGAAGACGCCGACCGGGATCGCGGTGGCGAGAAGCGTCGCGAGCGGTCCGATCGCCGCCTTGTGCTCGATGAAATACGCGGCAACGTGCAATCCGCCCCCGGTCGCGACGATCGACGCCACGATCACCATCTGTCCGTAGCCCCAGACGAAGGATCGGTCGCGATGCCGCTGCAGCACCTGCGCGGACGGCACCATGAAGTACACCCACCAGATGCCGAAGGTGAGGCCGATGCCGGCAATCGAAACCAGCGCGGCATCCGGCGTCCAGCCGTGTTCCTCGACGACCGCCGACAGCGTCGCCACGGTGCCGACGACGCCTTCGCCGAGCGCGATGACGGCGAATGCGGCGTAGCGATCCGCGATGTGATGCGCGTGCCAGGGTGTGCCGCCATCGCGGCGCTCGGCCAGCACGGGGCCCATGAGCTCGACCAGCATGAGCACGCCACCGAGGACGACGGTCTCGCCGAACGAGAAGTCGGTGAAGATCTGCGCGACCCAGCCGACTTGCGCGATGGAAACCGCGACCGCGTAGGTGAGACAGGCGCGTCGCCGCGCGGGATCCTGTCGCGCGGCGCGCAGCCATTGGGAGACCAGCGCCACGCGCATGATCACGTAGCCCAGCACCATCACCGAATTGTCGACATGCTGGTGGTGCTCGACCGAGGCGAACATGCGCGGCAGGCCGATCGCCAGCACCAGCACGCCGATCATCTGCACCATCGTCACGACGCGAAAGATCCAGTCGTCGGTGTCGTACGCCGACGAGAACCACGAAAAGTTGATCCACGCCCAGCAGATCGCGAAGCTCGCGAAGCCGAAGCCGAACAGTGCCGGTTCGTAGTGGCCGACGGCGACGAGATGTGCGAGCTCCGCGGCGGCGAGGCTGAAGGTCGTGGCGAACGTCAGGTCGAACAGGAGCTCGAGCGGCGTGGAGACGCGAGAGGGCTCGTGCGGGTCGCGTCCGGCCATGCGCCGGGCGTGGTGATGGAGGGCTTTCGGTTCGGCGGTTTGCGTCGTCATCGGCGTCGCGTGACGGGATGGTGATCCCTATGGTATCCGCCCGGACACGCGAAACACGGATCTCGCCGCGGGCTTGCGTTGCCGCCGGTCAAAAGCACGCGAGGAGCGCCACCAACCCCGGATTGTCGAGACTCGCCTCGCGCCAGGCGAGGATGAGCGCCGGAAGCTCGCGGCCGAAGTCCAACGCCTTACGCGTCGAGCAGCGAACGGCCGCGCGCGGCGGCGTCGGCTTCGGCGGCGTCCACGGGCGGTGATCGCGACGTCCGGCGTCGTGCCATCCGCCACCAGACCAGGGCGCCGGTCAGGAGCAGCGCAAACGGGCCGAACCACAGCAGCCACGTGTTGCGCTGCACCGGCGGATCGTAGAGCACGAAGTCGCCGTAGCGCGCGGTGAGGAAGCGGCGGATGTCATCGTCGCTCTTGCCGGCGACCGCCAGTTCGCGCACTTCGCGCCGCAGGTCGGCGGCGAGCGGTGCGTCCGAATCGGCCAGGGTCTGGTTCTGGCAGACGAGGCAGCGCAACTGCAGCTCGAGCACCTTGAGGCGCGCGTCCAGTGCTTCGTCCGCGGGCGATTGCGCGGTGGCCACCGCTGCGGCGAGCATGGCAGCGCATGCGATCCCGCGTGCGGCGGTGAGCATCTGCAATACGCCGGGACGCGAATCGCGGGTGTCGCCGACGGCGTTCGAAGGGGCGTCGCGGATCACGATTTCTGCAGCTCGCGCACCAGCGGCACGATCGTCTTCTGCAACGCCTCGGCGCTGACGGGGCCGATCTGCTTGTAGCGGATGACGCCGGCCTTGTCGACGACGAACGTCTCCGGCACGCCGTACACGCCCCAGTCGATGCCGACACGACCGTCGGCGTCGACCACCGATGCCATGTACGGATTGCCGCGGTCGGTGAGCCACGCCTTGCCGAGGTCGTCCTTGTCCTTGTAGTCGAGGCCCACGATCGGCACGATCTTCTGCCGCGCGAGCTCGACCAGCAGCGGATGCTCGGTCCTGCACGACTCGCACCACGATGCCCAGACGTTGAGCAGCCACACCTGGCCGCGCATGTCGGCGGTGCCGAGCGTGCGATCCGGCGCGTGCAGCTGGCGCAGCGCGAACGCCGGCGCCGGCTTGCCGATCAGCGGCGATGGCACTTCGCGCGGATCGCGAAAGAGGCCGGCGAAGAGGAACACCGCGAGCGCCGCGAACACCACGAGCGGCAGCGACCATTTCCACGCGGATTTCACGGCGACGCCCGCAATGCGTCCACCCATGCGCCGGCGCGCGACTTCACCGCCATGCGATAGCGGCGGTCGCCGATCGCGATGAAGCCGCCCAGCGCCATGATGAACGCGCCGGCCCAGATCCAGTCGACGAACGGCTTGATGTAGACGCGCACGCCCCACGCGCCGCTGTCGGACACGGGCTCGCCGAGCGACACGTAGAGGTCGCCGCCGACGCGCGTGGCGATCGCCGCCTCGGTCATCGTCTGGCCGGACGCGTCGTAGATGCGCTTTTCCGGATGCAGCGTGCGCACCGGCCTGCCGTCGCGCGCGACGTCGACCGTGCCGACGAGCGCGCGGTAGTTGGGACCCGGCGCCGGCACGACGCCGCGGAACGTGAACGCGTAGCCGCCGAGCGCCACCGCCTGGCCGACGTCCATGCGCACGTCGCGTTCCGTCTCGTAGTGCTTGACGAGCGTCACGCCGACGATGAACACGGCGATGCCGAGGTGCGCGACGAGCATCCCGTACCACGCCGCCGAGTTCGCCGCGAGCTTCGCGCGCAACCCCTGCTGCGGCGCGCCGCGCAGGCGCTGCACGATCATCGCCACCGTGGTGGCCACGATCCACAGCACGAGGAACAGCGCGAACGCGACCAGCGGCGACCAGCTGCCCAGCGTCAGCGGCAGCACGAGCGCGGTGACGAGGGCGACGCCGAACGCCCAGCGCACCCGCGTCCACAGCGCCGGCAATTCGGCCTTGCGCCACGCGGCGACCGGGCCGAGCCCCATCAGGAACACCAGCGGCGCCATCACCGGCACGAACACCGCCTGGAAGTAGGGCGGCCCGACCGAGATCTTGCCGGCGTCGAGCGTGTCGAGGATCAGCGGGTAGAGCGTGCCGAGCAGCACGCTCGCCATCGCCACCACCAGCAGGATATTGTTGGCCAGCAGCATCGATTCGCGCGACACCGGCGCGAAGCCGGCGCCGCCGCCGACGGCGCCGGCGCGCCACGCGAACAGCGCGAGCGAGCCGCCGACCACCACGACGAGGAACGCCAGCACGTAGACGCCGCGCGCGGGATCGGTGGCGAACGCATGCACCGACGTCAGCACGCCCGAGCGCACGAGGAACGTGCCGAGCAGCGACAGCGAGAACGCGACGATCGCCAGCAGCACCGTCCAGCTGCGGAACGTGCCGCGCTTCTCGGTGACCGCGAGCGAATGGATCAGCGCGGTGCCGACCAGCCACGGCATGAACGACGCGTTCTCGACCGGGTCCCAGAACCACCAGCCGCCCCAGCCGAGCGTGTAGTACGCCCACGCGCTGCCGAGCGCGATGCCCATCGTCAGGAAGCACCACGCGAGCGTGGTCCACGGCCGCGACCAGCGCGCCCAGCTCGCGTCGAGGCGGCCGCCGATGAGCGCGGCGATGGCGAAGGCGAACGCCACCGAGAAGCCGACGTAACCCATGTACAGCATCGGCGGGTGCACGACCATGCCGGGGTCCTGCAGCAGCGGATTGAGGTCGCTGCCCTCGATCGCCGCCGGCAGCAGGCGCTCGAACGGGTTCGACGTGAACAGCAGGAACATGAGGAAGCCCACGGCGATGATGCCCATCACCGCCAGCACGCGCGACGCCAGCACCGCCGGCAGGTTGCGGCTCGCCGTCGCCACGGCGAACGCCCAGCCGGACAGCATCAGCACCCACAGCAGCAGCGAACCTTCGTGCGAGCCCCACGTCGCTGCGAACTTGTAGCGCAGCGGCAGCGTCGAGTACGAGTGCTGGGCCACGTTGAGCACCGAAAAATCGCTCGTCACGAACGCGTAGGCGAGGCAGCCGAACGCGAACGCCACGAGCACGAACAGCAGCGTCGCGGCGGGACGCGCCAGTGCCATCAGCGCCGCGTCGCGCCGCGCCGCGCCCCACATCGGCACGATCGACAGCACGAGCGCGACCACCAGCGCGACGACCAACGCGAAATGACCGAGCTCGGGAATCACCGCTTCACCTCGGCACTGCGCATCGCCATGCCTTCGCGCGCCTCCTTCACCGCTTTCGCGGCGTCGGGCGGCATGTAGTTCTCGTCGTGCTTGGCCAGCACCTCGGTCGCGTGGAACGCGCCGTCGGCGCCGAGCGTGCCTTGCGCGACCACGCCCTTGCCTTCCTTGAAGAGGTCGGGCAGCAGTCCCGTGTACACGACCGGCACCGTCTGCACGGTGTCGGTGACGTCGAAGCGCACGGTGAGCGAGCCGGGGTCGCGCTTGAGCGAATGATCGACAACCATGCCGCCGATGCGGAACGCGCGGCCCTGCGGCGCCTCGTGCGCCAGCACCTGCGAGGGCGAGAAGAAGAACACGAGGTTCGACTGGAACGCGTTGAGGACGAGCGCGATGGCGACGCCCAGCACGACGAGGCCGGCGGCGATGAACCCGAAGCGGCGCTGGCGCGGCGTCACGGCGCGGCCGCTCCGGCAAGACGCGCACGGGCACGCTTGAGACGCGCGCGCACCAGGACGATCTCGAGCGCGATCGCCAGCGCGAACACGCCGTAGGCACCCAGCAGGTAGAACGCGTATTTTTCCATCATGCCTGCGCCAACCGGCCGAGCCAGCCCGCGCCGTGCTCGCGCTCGATGATGATCGCCTCGACGCGCCACAGCACGACGCCGATGCAGTAGAACCAGAGCGCGAACGTCATCACGAGCATCGCCGCCAGCATCGTCATCGCCATCGTCGGCGCCGCCGTCAGGCTGATCGACGAGCCCTGGTGCAGCGTGTTCCACCATTGCACCGAGAAATAGATGATCGGCACGTTGACCACGCCCACCAGCGACAGCACCGCGCAGGCGCGGTCGCCGCGGCGCGGATCGTCGATCGCCGCGCGCAGCGCGATCACCCCGAGATACAGGAACAGCAGGATGAGCGTGGAAGTCATTCGAGCGTCCCACGCCCAATACGTTCCCCACGTCGGGCGCCCCCAGAACGCGCCGGTCCACAGCGCGAGGAACGCCATCGACGCGCCGGTGGGGGCGAGCGCCTGCGCCATCATCGCAGACATCCGCGTGTTGTAGCCGAGCGCGAGCGCGCTCCACGCCGCCATCACCACGTAGATGAACATCGCCATCCACGCCGCCGGCACGTGGATGAAGATGATCCGGTAGGCGTCCCCCTGCGTGGCGTCGGTCGGCGCGACGACGAGGCCGACGTAGAGACCGATCGCCGCCAGGATCGCCGCGGCGACGATGAAGCCGCGCGCGAGCCGCGGCGCGACGGGCAGGAAGCTCGCCGGCGACGCGTACTTGAACCAGTTGACGTTCATCGACGACTCAATCCAGGGCGATGCGCACCGCCGCCGCGGTGGCGAACGGCGCGCCGAGCGCGGCCAGCAGCAATCCCGCGCCCAGCAGCGACAGGTGCGGCGCGGCGCTCAGCGAAGCCTGCTCGGCGCCGACGGCGCCCGCGCCGAAAATCAGCACGGGCACGTAGAGCGGCAGCACGAGCAGCGCGAGGAGGCTGCCGCCGCCGCGCGTGCCGAGCGTCAGCGCCGCGCCGATCGCGCCCAGCAGCGACAGCACCGGCGTGCCGAGCGCCAGCCCCGCCACCAGCACGGCGACGTCGCCGCGCTCCGCGTGGTAGGCCAGCGCGAATGCGGGCGCCAGCACCACCACCGGCAGGCCAGTAGTCAGCCAGTGCGCCACTATTTTACCGGAGACCAGCGCCGGCAGCGGCCGCGGCGACAGTGCGATCGCGGCCAGCGTACCGCTGGCGAAGTCGGCGGCGAACAATCGCGGTAGCGCGAGCAGCGACGCGAGCAGCGCGGCCACCCACAGCACGCCCGGTGCGAGCGTGCGCAGGAGCGCCGGGTCGGGCGCCAGCGTCAGCGGAAAGAGGCTCGCCACGAGCGCGTAGAACGCGAGCTCGACGCCGAGCTCGCCGCGCGAGCGCACCGCGATGCGCAGGTCGCGCGCGAGCGCCCAGGCGAACGCCGCGCCGGCGGCGTGCGGGTCGGCGGGAGAAAGCGGCGCGTTGCTCACAGCGCGAGCTCCTTCACCCGTGCCGGCGAGAATTCGAGCGGCGCGTGCGTCGACACCACGGCCAACCCGCCGCGCGCGAGATGCTGCGTCACGCGCGCCGCGAGCCAACGCGCGCCGTCGGCATCGAGCGCCGTGGTCGGCTCGTCGAGGATCCATAGCGGCCGCGACGTCGATGCGAGGAGCGCGAGCTGCACGCGGCGGCGCTGTCCCTGCGACAGCACGCGCGCCGGCAGTTTCGCCTGGGCGGCGAGATCGACGGCCGCCAGTGCGGCCTCGAGCGTCGGAGGGGCGAGCGGCTCCGCCGCGAGCGACGCCAGCGATGCGAGATTCTCGGCGGCGCTGAGCTCGTCGCGCAGCGCGGGCACGTGGCCGACGAACAGCAGATCGTCGCGCACGGCCGCCGCGAACGGCGCGACCGTGCGGCCGCGCCAGGACACCGTGCCATGCTCGGCGCGCGCGAGACCCGCGAGGATGCGCAATAGCGTGGTCTTGCCGGCGCCGTTCGCGCCGCGCACGAGCAGCGCTTCGCCCGCGTCGAGCGCAATGCTCACGTGCTGCCAGAGCAGTCGCGGGCCGCGACGCGCGGCGAGATCGAGCGCGGCGAGCATCACGTCAGGGGGAAGGGGTCGGCCGCATCGCGGGGCGTCGCGCAGGGGCGCGCGAGGGCGTTGCCATTCTACCGTGCGGTCCCGGTGCACGGCGGCGCGACTCGCCACGCCCGCGACATCGCGGATTGCCGAATATTCACGCCGCCGGTGCCGACAATGCTCTCCCCTTGGCGCGCCGGCCAGATTATGATGTGCGCGCCGCTCCCGGTCCGTCGCCCGCTAGGTCTTTGAAATGACCCAGGTCCGTGCATCGTTTCCGATCTGCTCGCGCATCGGCGCGTGGCTGTCGACGACAGCCGCGAAAGTCGGCG
The DNA here is from genome assembly GCA_036553845.1 of Casimicrobiaceae bacterium. Taxonomy (GTDB): domain Bacteria; phylum Pseudomonadota; class Gammaproteobacteria; order Burkholderiales; family Casimicrobiaceae; genus VBCG01. Next base: position 5,309 of record DATBOK010000142.1, on the reverse strand, counting down.
GCGCACTCGCGCTGGCCTGCTGCGCAGGGCTGTCGGCGCCTGCACTCGCGCAATCGGCATTCAGCGCGGACATCACGTTCGACCTGGCTCCGCCCGAATACGCGGCCAACCAGCAGGTCACGGTGTCGATCAACCTGCACGCCGGCAGCCTTCCGATCACCAACCTGGCCTTCAGCGGCACGCTGCCCGCGGGCGTCGCGTTCACCACGCCAGTGGCGGGCGCGTGCGGCGCGGGCACGGCCTCGAGCTCCGGCAACACGTTCCAGCTGAGCGGCGGCACGCTCGCCGCCGACACGAGCTGCTCGGTGATCCTGCAGTTAAGCGCGGGACCGGCCACCACGACGACGTACACGATCTCGCTGCCGCTCATCACCTACAACGAAGGCGGCGTTCCGCGCAACGACAAGACCTCGGGCTCGTTCGTCGTCGACGCGGGCATTCCGCCGTCGTTCACCGATTCGCTGCCCCCCGACGGCTATGTCGGCGTCCCGTATTTCTATTTCCTCGAGGTCGACGGCACGCAGCCCATCAACGTCACGGTCACCGGGTTGCCGCCGGGCCTGTCCTACGACGCTCCTGGCGAGGAGATCGTCGGCGCGCCGACGACCGCGGGCACGTTTCCCAATGTCCATGTGCACGCCACCAACGGCTTCCCGCCCAATGCCGACGCCACGTACACGATCGTCATCCATCCGTCGCTGACCGGCACGAAGACGTTCGCACCGGCATCGGTCTCGCCCAGCGGCACTTCGACGCTGTCGATCCAGCTCGTGTCGTCGTTGCCGTCGACCATGCAGAACGTGTCGTTCACCGACACGTTCCCGGCAGGCATGACGGGCGTGTCGCCTGGCACCCCGGCGCAATGCGGCGGCACGTTGACCGCCACGGCCTCGGGTCTTTCGTTCAGCGGCGGCACGCTCGCGCCCGGCGGAACCTGCACGATCACCACCGGCGTGCGCGCCGACACCGGCGGCGCGGCGACGCTCGTCAACACCACGTCGCGGATTTCCTTCGAACTGCCGGCCGACGGTCCGCCGATCCTGGTCTTCGTGCCGCCGGCGGTGGGTGCGCTCGTCGTCGTCGGCAATCCGCCGGTGATCACCAGCGGGCTGCCGCCGGACTCGACCGTCGGATTCAACTATTTCCACCAGATCACCGTTTCCGGCACGGCGCCGATCACCGTCACGGTGAGCGGCTTGCCGCCGGGGCTTTCCTACGACCCGGTCGCGGGCACGATCGGCGGCACGCCGACGCAGGCCGGCAGCTTCCCCGGCAGCATCGTCGCCAGCAACGGCATCCTGCCGAACGCGCAGCAGAACTACACGATCACCATCCGCACGCCGCCGCTGGTCATCATCACCAACTCGCTGCCCCCGATCCGCGACGGCGACAACGTGAGCGTGCCGATCATCGCGCAAGGCGGCGTTCCGCCGTACACGTTCGACCTGCTGTCCGGGCAGTTGCCGCCCGGCCTCGCGTTCGATCCGCAAGGGCTGCTGAAAGGCGTGCCGACGCTGCCGGGCACGTTCACGTTCGCCGCGCGCGTCACCGATTCCGTGGGCACCAAGGCGACGCATCTCTACACGATCGTCATCGCCAAGGGCACGCCCGGCTTCACGTTCGATCTCGCGCCCAATCCGTCTGTGGTGGGGCAGGCGGTGGTCGCCACCGCGACGCTGACCGGCGCGGCCGGCGTCGCCGCCGGCGACGTCGAGGTGTGGCTCGCGCACACGGGCGAGCGCTGCCCGACGGTGGCGGGCAGCGAGCCCGTGGCGGCGAAGACGGTGACCGCGTCGCTCGCATCGGGACAGGTCAAGTTCACGTTCACCGATCTTGGCATCGACCACTACCAGGTGTGCGCGACGTACATGGGCGACGTGCGTTACAACAGCGTCAACGCGGGCCCGTTCGACCTGTTCGTCATCAAGGGTGCGCTGCTGTCGGCGCCGAGTGTTGCGATCGCCGCGCCGGTGGAAGTGAAGGTGCAGGGCGTGATGACCGCACAGGTGGCCGTTAAGTCGTCGCAGGCGGCGATGATCGCGCCGTCGGGCAGCGTGCTGCTGCGCGCCAATGGCGTGGCGGTCGGCACCGTCGCGCTGGTGAACGGCGTCGCCACCTTCAGCACCTCGGCACCCGACCGCGTCGGCAACGTGACGCTGGTGGCGAGCTATCTCGGCGACGGCGCGTTCCCGCCGGCGGTGTCGGCACCGGCGATCGTCGCGGTCAAGGCCGGCGGCATCGGCGCCGCGCCGATCCCCGTGCTGTCCGATCTCGCGCTGCTCGTGCTCGCGGCGTCGCTGGCGGCACTCGGTCTCGCCGCGCGCCGCCGCCGTCGCTGACTCCCGGCGTGCGCGTCACGCCGGGGAAGCTCCTCAACTGGCTGGCCGGCGCGCCGCGCTGGCTCGTCGGCGGCATCATCGTCGCGCTGTTCGCGACGGATGCGCTGTCGCCGGGGTTCGACCTGCCGTTGATTCCCAAGCTCGAGGCGATCGCGTACGACGCTCGGCTCGCGGCCGTCGCCCCTTATAGCGCCGATCCGCAGGTGGTGATCGTCGACATCGACGAGCGCAGCCTCGCGCGCGAAGGCCGCTGGCCGTGGTCGCGCGACAAGCTGGCGCGGCTCGTCAGCCAGCTCTTCGATCGCTACAAGGCGCACGCGATCGGCTTCGACGTGGTGTTCGCCGAGCCCGACACGTCGAGCGGCGCCGGCGTCATCGACAACCTCGCGGCGACGACGTTCGCGGCCACACCCGGCTTTCGCGAGCGCTGGGATGCGCTGCGTCCCACGCTCGACTACGACGCCGCTTTCGCCGCCGCGCTCGCCGGCAAGCCCGTGGTGCTGGGCTACGGCTTCAACGATTCGCAGCAGAAGAGCGGCGCGCTGCCGCCGCCCGCGTTCACCGTGGCCGACCTGGGCGGCCACGACATCCCGCTCGCGCAGGAGCGCGGCTACACCGCCAACTACGCGACGCTCGCGCATGCGGCCGCGGGATCGGGACACATCGACCCCGCGTTCGACGTCGACAACGTGGTGCGCCGCGTGCCGATGGTCAAGCGCTTCGGCGACGGCTTCTATCCGGCGCTCTCGCTCGAGCTGGCGGCGCTCGCGGTGGAGGCCAAATCCATCAAGCCGGTGTTCGACACCAACGGCGATTTGTCGGCGCTCGACGCCGGCGGCCTCGTCGTGCCGGTGGCGGGCGACGGCCTCGCGCTGATTCCCTATCGCGGCGAGAGCCGCACCTTCCATTACGAATCGGCCACCGACGTGCTCGCCGGCAGCGCGGCGGTCAAGGGGATCGAAGGCGCAATCGTGCTGGTCGGCACCACGGCCAAGGGATTGCAGGACCTGCGCTCGACGCCGTTCGGCCCCGACTTTCCCGGCGTCGAGCTGCACGCCAACCTCGTCTCGGGGATGCTCGACGGCGACATGATCTCGGTGCCGCGCGGGGCGCGCGAGGTGGAGACGCTGATCCTCGTCGTCGCCGGCTTGCTCGTCGTGTTCCTGATTCCCTGGCGGCGGCCGCTCCTGACGTCGCTCGGCGTGGGCCTCGTCGGACTGGCGGTGATCGCCGTCAACTTCTGGTTCTGGAAGCACGACAAGTCGGTGATCCCGCTGGCGCGCACGCTGGCGATGCTGCTGGTGCTGTGGCTGTACAACCTGCTCACCGGCTTCGTGCGCGAAGCGCGCCAGACGCGGCAGATTTCCGAGATGTTCGGCGAATACGTGCCGCGCGAGCGCGTCGCGGCGATGGTCGACAGCGGCGAGAGCTTCACGCTCGAGGGCGAGAGCCGCGAGCTCACCGTGCTCTTCTCCGACGTGCGCCAGTTCACCGCGGTGTCGGAGCGCCTCGCGCCGCGCGAGCTGTCGGCGATGATGAACGCCTACCTCACCGCGATGACCGAGAAGATCCACGCCACTCGGGGCACCATCGACAAGTACATCGGCGACGCGATCATGTCCTTCTGGGGCGCGCCGCTCGCCAATCCGGCACATGCGCGCGACGCCGTGGCGGCGGCGCTGGCGATGCGCGACATGATGCCCGCGCTGGCGCCGTCGTTCGCCATGCGCGGCTGGCCCGAGCTCGTCATCGGCGTCGGCGTCAACACCGGCACGATGAACGTCGGCGACATGGGCTCGCGCTTTCGCAAGGCCTACACGGTGCTCGGCGATTCGGTGAACCTCGCATCGCGCATCGAGGGCCTCACCAAGTTCTACGGCGTGACGATCCTGTGCGGCGAGGGCACGCGCGAGGCGGCGCCGGAATTCGTGTGGCGCGAGATCGACCGCGTGCGCGTCGTCAACCGCGAGGAGCCGATCGCCATCTACGAGCCGCTTGGCCGCGAGATCGCGGCCAACACCCGCTCGCGGCTCGATCGCTGGGCTGAAGCGCTGGCGTATTACCGTGCGCGCGATTTCGCCGCGGCCCACGACCATTTCGCCGGCCTCGGCGAGCAGGACGTGTCGACGACGCTCTACGCCCTCTTCGCCGCGCGCTGCCGCGTGTACATCGCGGCGCCCCCGGCGGACGACTGGGACGGCGCCACGAACATGACGGAGAAGTGAGCGCCGTCAGCAGCTCGGCGCGCAGCGGTGGTAGCCGACGTTGCCTTCCAGCACGCTGCCGGGGCGCGTGTTGAAGTAATAGTCGAGACCCACGCCGGTGACGCCCGGTCCCGCGAGGAAGCCCGCGAAGTTGCCCTGCACCAGCGGCTGGCATGCGGCGCCCGTGCACGATGCGTTGGCGCCGATGCCGGCGGTGGAGAAGAGCGGCCCGACGAGCCGCGTGCTGCCGCTCATCGAATAGGTCGCATCGGGCCCGAAGCCCACCGACAGGCCCGACAGCGCGAGATTCGCCTGCGTGAAGTCGACCGTGACGATGCCGCCGGACAGCAGCGTGCCGACGGCGCCGGTCGCCGAGTCGGTGGGACGCGTGCTGCCCACCGGCGAGAAGCTGACCACGCCGGACGTCGGGACCGACGTCGCCGCGTTGCCGTAGATGTAGTGCAGGTTGCCGCCGTCGTTGGACACCGCCTGGCCGCTGGGCAGCGCCTGCGTGATCGTCGACCCCGCGCCTTCCCAGCGCCCCCAGACGAGGCCACCGGCGTCGGGAGCAGACCCCGTGTCGACGACGCTCGCGCCGCCGAGGCTCGCGTTCAGCGTGGGTGTTTTGATCGCGACGACATTGCCGGCGCCGTTCAGGGTGAACGGATTGGCTGCCGCGTCGACAGACGCGAGCTCGAGCGTGTAGACGTCGGAGCCGATCACGTAGTTGCGACCCGTATCGACGATGGGTCCGAGATCGAGGTCC
>DATBOK010000120.1:0-8814 GCA_036553845.1 Casimicrobiaceae bacterium | reverse complement strand
CGCGCGTCGATCCATGATCGCCAACGCTTCCGCGACGACCGCCGGCGGGGCGCCTGCCGCGCCGGGACTGGCGCGCCTCGTCGTGCGCGAAGTGGCGGTGCTCGGCGCCGGCGTGATGGGCGCGCAGATCGCCGCGCATCTCGTCAACGCCGGCGTGCGCGTGCGGCTCTTCGACCTCACGGCCAAGGACGGCGATCGCGACGCCATCGCCCGCAATGGCGTCGCGGGGCTGGCGAAGCTCGAGCCGGCGCCGCTGGGCGTGCCCGGGCTCGCGGAAGCGATCGAGGCCGCCAACTACGACGACGACCTCGAGCGCCTCGCCGCGTGCGATCTCGTGATCGAGGCGATCGCCGAGCGCCTCGACTGGAAGCGCGATCTGTATGCGCGCATCGGGCCGTTTCTCGCGCCGGATGCAATCGTCGCGTCCAACACGTCCGGGCTTTCGCTCGCCGCGCTCGACGCCGCGATGCCAGCGGCGCTGCGCAATCGGTTCTGCGGCATCCATTTCTTCAACCCGCCGCGTTACATGCACCTCGTCGAGCTGATCGCGGCGCCGGGTACGGATCCCGCGCTCCTCGACGCACTCGAGACCTTCCTCACCACGACACTCGGCAAGGGCGTGATCCGCGCGCGCGACACGCCGAACTTCATCGCCAACCGCATCGGCGTGTTCTCGATCGTGGCGACGATGCTGCACACCGAGCGCCTGGGCCTCGGCTATGACGTCGTGGACGCGCTGACAGGCCCCGCGATCGGGCGGCCGAAGAGCGCGAGCTACCGCACCGTCGACGTCGTTGGCCTCGACACCACGGCCCACGTCATCGCGACGATGCGCGACAACCTGCCGGACGACCCCTGGCACGCCTGTTTTGCCGAGCCGCGCGTGGTGACGGCGCTGGTCGCCAAGGGCGCGCTCGGGCAGAAGACCGGCGCCGGCTTCTACCGCAAGGTGGGCCGCGACATCGAGGTGCTCGACCCGGCGACCGGCGCCTACCGGGCGTCGGCGCCACAGGCGGCGCCCGAAGTGCTGGCGATCCTCGGCACGAAGGATCCGCGGCAGATGCTGGCGGCGCTGCACGCGAGCGCGCATCCGCAGGCGCAATTCCTGTGGGCGGTGTTCCGCGATGTCTTCCACTACGCCGCCTTTCACCTCGCCGCGATCGCCGACAACGCACGCGACGTCGACCTCGCGCTGCGCTGGGGCTTCGGCTGGACGATGGGCCCGTTCGAGACGTGGCAGGCCGCGGGCTTCGCCGACGTCGCGCACGCGATTCGCGATGACATCGCCGCCGGCCGCACGCTCGCCGCGGCGCCGCTCCCCGATTGGATCGATGCAGCGCCGGTGGTGGCGGCAAAAGGCGTGCATGCCGCGCAAGGCTCGTGGTCGCCGCAGCGCGCGGCGTTCGTCGGCCGCAGCTCGCTGCCCGTCTATCGCCGCCAGCGCTTCCCCGCCGCCGTCCTCGGCGAACGCCACGATGCCGGCACGACGATCTTCGAGACCGATGCGCTGCGCATGTGGCACGTCGGCGACGACGTCGGCATCGTGTCGTTCAGGACCAAGCAGAACACGGTGTCGAGCGAGGTGCTGGACGGCCTGGGGCGCGCGCTCGACGTCGCCGAGGAGCAGTGCGCCGGCCTGGTGCTGTGGCAGACTCGCGAGCCGTTTTCGTTCGGCGCCAACCTGGCGTCGCTCATGCCGGCCGTGCAGGCGGGGCAGTGGAGCGTCGTCGAGGAAGTCGTGCGCCGGTTCCAGCAGACGTCGATGCGGCTGCGCTACAGCTTCGTGCCGACGATCGCCGCCGTGCGCGGCATGGCGCTCGGCGGCGGCTGCGAGTTCACGCTCCACTGCGACCGCGCCGTCGCCGCGTTCGAGAGCTACATCGGCCTCGTCGAAGCGGGAGTGGGCCTCCTGCCCGCCGGCGGTGGCACCAAGGAATTCGCGATGCGCGCGGCCGACGACGTGGCGCGCGGGCGCGCCGGCGGGCAGCAGGACGCCTTCCCGTTCGTGCGCACGTACTTCCAGAACATCGCCACGGCCAAGGTGTCGAAGAGCGCGCTCGACGCCAGGGCGCTGGGCTACCTGCGTGCGGCGGACGTGGTCGTGATGCACGCCGGCGAGGTCCTGCACGTTGCGCTGGCGCAGGCACGCGCGCTGGCCGAGCAGGGCTACCGGCCGCCGCTGCCACGCAGGGCGATCGCCGTCACCGGCCGCACGGGTGTCGGCACGCTGGAGATGATGCTCGTCAACCTGCGCGACGGCGGCTTCGTTTCCGCGTACGATTTCGACATCGGCCTCGCCATCGCCCGCGTCATCTGCGGCGGCGAGATCGACGCCGGCAGCGAGGTCGACGAAAAGTGGCTGCTCGACCTCGAGCGGCGCGAATTCATGGCGCTGCTGCAGAACGCGCAGACGCAGGCGCGCATCGCGCATACGCTCGCCACCGGCAAGCCGCTGCGAAACTGACGATGGCGCGACAGATCACAGAGGCGTACGTGGTGGCGGCGACGCGCGTGGCGGTCGGCAAGGCGCCGCGCGGCGTCTATCGCCACACGCGTCCCGACGACCTGCTCGCCCATGTCGTTTCGAGTGTGCTCGCACAGGTGCCGGCGATCACACCGGCACGCGTCGACGACGTGATCGTCGGCTGCGCGATGCCCGAGTACGAGCAGGGGATGAACGTGGCGCGCGTCGGCCTGTTGCTCGCAGGATTGCCCGACAGCGTGGCGGGCATGACCGTCAACCGTTTCTGCTCGTCGGGGCTCAACGCCGTGTCGATCGCGGCCGACCGCATCCGCGTCGGCGAGGCGGACATCATGATCGCCGGCGGCACCGAGAGCATGTCGATGATCCCGATGCTCGGCCGGCTGGCGATCAACGAACGGGTGTTCGCGGGCGACGAGACGGTCGGCATCGCCTATGGCATGGGACTCACCGCCGAGCGCGTGGCGACGCGGTGGAATGTGTCGCGCGAGGACCAGGATGCCTTCGCACTGGCGTCGCACCGCAAGGCGATCGCCGCGCAGGCCGCCGGCGAGTTCGCGCAGGAAATCACGCCGTTCGTGCTGGACGCGCGCGAGCCCGACCTCGCCAATGGCGCCATCGTCGCCACGCGGCATGCCGTGGCGGCTGACGAAGGCCCGCGCGCGGACACTTCGCTCGAGGTGCTGGCGAAGCTCCGGCCCGTGTTCGCCGCCAAGGGCTCGGTCACCGCGGGCAACAGCTCGCAGACGTCCGACGGCGCCGGAGCGGCCCTTCTCGTTTCCGAGCGCGTGCTGAAGGAGCTGGCGCTCGCACCGCTCGCGCGCTTCGCGGGATTCGCGATCGCCGGCGTGCCCCCCGACATCATGGGAATCGGTCCCGTCGCGGCGATCCCCAAGGTGCTCGCGCGCGCCGGCGTGCGCAAGGAGGATCTCGACTGGATCGAGCTCAACGAGGCGTTTGCCGCACAGTCGCTGGCGGTGATCCGCGACCTCGATCTCGATGCCGCGAAGATCAATCCGCTCGGCGGCGCGATCGCGCTCGGCCATCCGCTCGGCGCCACCGGCGCGATCCGCACCGCGACGATCGTCCACGGCCTGCGGCGACGCCGGCAAAAGTGGGGGCTGGTGACGATGTGCATCGGCACCGGCATGGGTGCCGCGGGTCTGTTCGAGTCACTGTGAGGGAGTCCGCCATGATCCGAGTGCTGGTGATGCTCGCTGCCATCGCGGTCGCCGTCGACGCCGCCGCGGTCGACGTAGCGGGCGTCAAGCTGCCTGCCACGACGACGCTTGGCGGCCGGGAAGTCGTGCTGAATGGTGCCGGCGTGCGCACCAAGGTGGTGTTCAAGATCTACGTCGGCAGCCTCTGGCTGCCGCAAAAAGCGGCGGACCTGACGGGCGTGCTGGCGCAGTCGCCACGGCGCATCCGCATGGATCTTCTGCGCGACCTCTCCGCCGATCAGCTCGCGGATGCGTTGCTCGAGGGTCTCAAGGACAACCTGTCCGAGGCCGAGCTTGCCGCGGTGAAAAGCGAGACCGGGCAGCTGGTCGTGGCGATGAAAGGCTTCGGTGACGTCAAGCAAGGCAGCGTCGTCACGCTCGACTACATCGACGGCGCGACACACGTGACGCTCGACGCGAAGGAGCGCGCGACGATTGCAGGCGAAGCCTTCAACAAGGCGCTGACGCGGATCTGGCTCGGCGCGCATCCGGTGCAGGCAAGTCTGCAGAAGGACATGCTGGGAGGCGGCGGCGCCTGATGCCGGAATTCTGGGCGTCCTGCGGCTACCGGCTGCTCGCGCAAGGCAGCGACGGCCGCCTCACCGTCACCGACGCCTTCCTGCGAAGCTTCCTCGCGCGCCCCGAGCTGGCGCCCGTTGCCGAGTCGTGCGATGCCGAGCTCGCGGTGGCCGACGCGCTCGCGGCGAATCCGCGCGCGGCGCTCGACGCCGCGGCGCTCGACGCGATCCGCGACGCCGATGCGCGCGACAACTACCGCGTGTTCCTGCGCTTTCGCGCGCGCCTCACCGCGGCGCCGTCGCTCGAGAGCGCCTACGTCGGCCTGTTCCGTGGCGAAGGCGTCGACGTGCCGCCGGCGTTCGTGCACCAGCTCACGCAGGTGCTGGTGCGTCATGTGCTCGGCGACGGCGCCGATCCGCTCGCCGCGCGCGCAGGCGAAATGCTGTTCCGGCCGCAGCGGATCACCGTCACCGCCGATGGCGCCGTGATGGCGGCCGACGCTGCAACCGTCGAGCGTTACGCGCTCGCCGGCGGCTTCGGCAGCCTGGGGGAGCTGCTGCAGCAGAACCGCACGCCGACGCGCAGCGTCGAGCTCGACGTGCTCGATCGCGACAGCGCCACGACGTACTGGGAACGCGACGAGCGCCACGACCTGGCGGTGAGCCTCAACCGCGGCCAGCCGGCGCTCGACGCGCTGACGGCGGTCCTCGTACGCTGGATCGCGCACTTTCTCGGCGTCGAAGTGTCCATCCGTCCGCGCGGCGAGATCGACGACCGGCGCTGGGTGTGGCATGTGGGCCTCGACGCGCAGGCGAGTGCGCTGCTCAACGATCTGTACAATGGCGCCGACGTCGACGACGGGCGGATGGCGCGCCTCTTGTGCCTCTTCGAGCTTACGTTCGCCGACCCCGCGGCGATGCGCGGCGCGATCGCCGGCCGGCCGGTATACCTGGCGATGGCGATGGATGCTGGCAATCGCCTGGTGCTGAAACCGCAGAATCTCCTCCTCAACCTGCCGCTGGCGTGGCCGCAATAGATTGGATCGAGACACGATGTCGATGCGCCTTACTTCCCTGTTCGCCGCGCTCGTGATGCTGGCAGCGAGCCTCTCCGCACCGGCGCAGACGCCGCCCCCCACGCCGCAATCGCAATCGCCGCAATCGCAGGCCCAGCCGCAGGCACCCGCTGCGGCGTCTGCGGCGACGCCGGTCGCGCCCGCGGCGGGCGCCACCGGCGATGCGATTGGCGCGCTCGACTGGCTGGCCGGCTGCTGGGCCGGCGAGGTCAACCAGCGCGATTTCACCGAGCAGTGGACGCGTCCGGCGGCCGGGATGATGCTGGGTCTCGGCCACACGGTCATGGGCGGCAGGACGGTGTCGTACGAGTACATGCGCATCGAGACCCGCGCCGACGGCAGCATCGCCTACGTCGCCAGGCCGACCGACAAGGCCGAGGAAGGCTTCATCTACCAGGGCACGCGCGACGACCACGGCGCGACGAGCTACGTGTTCAGCAATCCGGCGCGCGACTTCCCGACGGAAATCGCGTACACGCGCACGCCCGCCGGGGAGCTCTTCGCTTACGTGCGCGGCAAGATCAACGGTGCCGATCGCCAGGTGATCTACCCGTTCCGCCGCGTCGACTGCGCGACCGGCAAGCCGCAATGAGATGACGGACGCCGCCAGGAGCCCCGCCCTCGTCGCATTCGAGAAGATGCTCGTGGCCGGCAAGGACGGTGCGCTGCTGCGCTATTCGCTTGGCAGCGAGCACCTCAAGTCGGGCGACGCCGCGACCGCGGCCGTGCATCTCGCCAAGGCCGTGGCGCTGGATCCCCGCTACACCGCGGCCTGGAAGCTCTATGCGCGTGCGCTCGCCGACGCGGGACGCGTCGACGATGCGCTCGTCGCCTACGCGCGCGGCATCGCCGTGGCGGCGGAGCGTGGCGACAAGCAGGCCGAGAAGGAGATGACGGTGTTCTCGCGGCGCCTCGCCCGCGCGCGCGAGTCGTCACCGGCGGCAGGCGAGCCCCCCGGGTCGCGATAGCGGGCGTCGGGGTTGCGCGCGGTCTTGCGCGCCAGCCCGCTCTATACTGCGCACGCCAGCGTCGCACGCGTCCTCCCCGGGGCGTGGCGTCCGTCGGCAATGCATCAGGCCAAAAAAAGAGACCATGGCCGCAGCGACCGGCATCGTCACGTTTCTGTTCACGGACATCGAGGGCAGCACGCGCCTCTGGGAGTCCGAAGCAGCACGCATGGAACCCGCGCTCGCGCGGCATGACGCAATCGTCCGCGACGCCGTGGAGAAGCACCACGGCACCGTCGTCAAGATGACGGGCGACGGCGTGCACGCCGCGTTCGACGATCCGCTCGACGCGGTCGCGGCGGCGCTGGACATGCAGCTCGCGCTCGCCGAGCCGGCGCAGCCGTCGGATCTCGCGCTGGCGGTGCGCTGCGGCATCCACATGGGGGTTGGGGAACGCCGCGACGACGATTTCTTCGGTCCGGCGATCAACCGCGCGGCGCGCATCATGGCCGCCGCGCACGGCGGACAGGTCTTGCTGTCGCAGGCCGTGGCGACGCTGGTCGCCGATCGCCTGCCGTCCCCGCTCGGGCTGCTCGAGCTGGGCGAGGCACGGCTGCGCGACCTCGCGAGCGCCGAGCGCCTGTACCAGCTCGTTCATCCTCGCCTGCGCGCGCAGTTCCCGCCGCTGCGTTCGCTGGAGGCCACGCCCAACAACCTGCCGCAGCAGCTCACCTCGTTCATCGGCCGCGAGCGCCAGCTCGCCGAGGTCGCGGCGCTAATACCCCGCAGCCGGCTGCTGACACTGGTCGGCCCCGGCGGCATCGGCAAGACGCGCCTGTCGCTGCAGGCGGCAGCCGACGCGATGGACGGGTTCGCCGACGGCGTGTTCTTCATCGAATTCGCGCCGCTCGGCGATCCGCAGTTGCTGGCGCAGGCGGTCGCCTCGGCGCTCGGCGTCAAGGAGGAAGCCGGGCGGCCGCTCGTCGATACGCTCGCCACGTTCGTGCGCGAGCGGCACCTGCTCCTGATCTTCGACAATTGCGAGCATCTCGTACAGGGGTGTGCCGCGCTTGCGCACGCGCTGCTGCGCACGAGCGCCGCCTTGCACATCGTGGCGTCGAGCCGCGAGCCGCTCAACATCGCCGGCGAGCAGATCTACGCGGTGCCGACGCTGTCGTTGCCGCTGTCGCCGCCAGCTGCCGGCGAGCCGGCCGCGCAGTCGGTCGCCGCGCGGCGCTTCATCGAGAACGCGCTCAAGCAATCGGATGCCGCACGGCTCTTCATCGAGCGCGCGGTCGCCGCGCGCAGCGATTTCATCGTCAGCGAGGACAACGCGGTCGCAATCGCCGGCATCTGCCGCCAGCTCGACGGCATTCCGCTCGCCATCGAGCTCGCCGCCGCGTGCACGCGCACGATGTCGGCGGCACGCATCGAGGACCGCCTTTCGGACCGCTTCCGGCTGCTCGCCGCCGGCCATCGCGGCGTGCTGCCGAGGCAGCAGACGCTGCGCGCGCTGATCGACTGGAGCTATGACCTGCTGGTGCCCGCGGAGCGCACGCTGTTTCGCCATCTCGCGGTATTCGCGGGCGGCTTCACGCTGGAGGCGGCCGAGTCCGTGACACGCATCGGCGGCGGCGACGCTGACGCCGTGCTCGACCTGGTGACGCGCCTCGTGGAGAAGTCGCTCGTCGTGTTCGATGCCGACAAGGACCGCTACGGCTTTCTCGAGACCGTGCGCGAATACGCGCTCGACCGGCTGCGAGAATCGGCGGAGGAAGCGTCTGCCCGCGCGAGCCATCTCGCGTGGGTGCTGGACCTCGTCAGGCATGCGCGCGACGAGATCACGGGCCCCCACCAGGCGCGCTGCCTCGCGCGCCTCGACGTCGAGCTCGAGAACGTGCTGGTTGCGCACGCGTACTGCGGTGAGGCGGCGGGCGGCGGCGACGCCGACATGCGCCTTGCCGACGCCATCAAGCTCTACTGGTTCAATCGCGGCCTGCTCGGGCTGGGGCTGCGCGTGACGACCGAGGCGCTGGCGCGGCCCGACGCCGGGGCGCGCGGCGTGCTGCGTGCGCGGCTCCTGCTCGCTGCCGGGCAGTTCAAGTCATGGGCGGGGCGCTTCGACGAAGCTCATGGCTACCTCGAGGAAGGACTTGCGATCGCGCGCGAAGTGGGCGACGAGGGGCTCGTGGCCACCGTGCTGCAGCCGCTCGGCCTCGCCGCGCTCGGGCTGGGCCGCCGCGCCGACGCGCGCGCCTATCTCGACGAAGCGCTGACGCTGGCGCGCCAGGGCGGCGACCCGCGGGAGCTCGCCGCCGCGCTCAACCAGATCGCGCAGGTCGAGCGCATCGACGGTCGCATGGCGCGTGCCGACGAGCACTACCGGCAGGCGCTGGTGCTCGCGCGCGAAGCGGGCGATCTCGCGGTCGTTGCCGTCACCCTGCTCAACCTCGCGATGACCGCCATCAGCCGTGGCGAGCAGCGCGAGCCGGTCGTGCTGCTGCACGAAACGCTCGCGATCGCCGCCACCACCGGCGACCGGCTGGCGGGCCTCGGCACGCTCGACGCCTG
>DATBOK010000084.1:0-6213 GCA_036553845.1 Casimicrobiaceae bacterium | reverse complement strand
TTGAGGCGGAAGAGCATGTCGGATTCGAAGAAATAGCGCTGGCTGATCTTGGCAAACGGCAGTCGTTTTGCGACTTCGGCGTGGATGGCCGTGTAACCGTTGGTCGGGTCGAACAGGTCCCAATATCCCGACGAGAGCTTGGTCATGAACGACAGCGCGGCGTTGCCGAGGAGCCTCGTCACCGGCATGCCGTGCAGGTTTTCGAGGCTGAAGAATCGGTTGCCCTTGACGTAATCGGCTTCGCCGGCTGCTATCGGCGCGACGAACGCCGGAATGAGCCGCGGATCCATCTGCCCGTCGCCGTCGACCTTGACGATGATGTCCATTCCGGCCGCCAGCGCTGCCTGATAGCCGCGCATCACGGCGGCGCCCACGCCCTGGTTGCGTTCATTGCGCAGGACCACCACGCGTCCATCGCCGCAGCGCTCCTCGACGTAAGCGCCCGTGCCGTCGGGACAGGCGTCGTCGACGACATACACCGCGCACACCTCGCTGCCGATGCCGCCGATGACATCGACAATGCGATCGCGCACGCGATAACTCGGGATGACCACGGCAATCCGGAGGTTCGGGTCCTTCATTTGCCCTTTCGCAACGCGGGCCACGGCGCGTCCGCGGTGCGACGCGCCCGAGGGTCATGGCCGGATAAGCCTCCGCATCGACCGCGAGGCGAAGTAAACGTCGGCCGCATGGTTTTCGTCAAGCGCCGGGATCCGCGTCGCAATCGTGGCAAGCGCCGATGCGCATTGCGAGCGTGGTCGGCGAACGCCGGGCAGGCGTGTGGAACGGCCGCGTGCGCGCATCGCGAGGCCGTTTGCTAGAATCCGGCCCAATGACGGGACGAGTCGATTGACCGGGCGACGCCGCCGTTTCGGCGGCCGTCTTTCAGTCTCCGGCCGACCGCTTCGCGCGCGGCAACGGCGAGGATCGCAGGCCGTCCGGTGCTCGATCCGCCGCCTTGACGCAGCTTGCGCGCGCGAAAGTCGACGGAGCGGCGTCGCCGACAACGAGGGGATCGCGTGCATCCAGCGCTGAGACGACGCGCGGGCAGGCTGCTGAGGGCCTTTCCGCGGCTGAAGGCGGCGCTCAAGCGCGCCGAAGTGGCCTTGTTCGGTGCTCGGGCGGCTCCGCCCCCGGAAGAGGCGAATTCGACGCCACGCATCGCGGTGCGCGCTCCGCGCGTCGAGCGCGTGACGCGCGACCTCGAGCGGGCGCGCCGCCGGCACCCGGCATCGCCGCCAAGCGGCATGCGCTAGAAATGCGCATCGTTGTCGATCTGCAGGCGTGCCAGAGCGCACTGGTCGCGCGCCGCGTACGCAGCGCGGTGCTGCAACTCGCGCACGCCCTGCTGGCGCGCGTCGGACCGCATCACCTGCATCTCCTGCTTACGGATCGCGCGCCGCAGATGATTGCGCGATTACGCCACGCGTTTCCCGATGTCGACACGGCCGCCGGCTTCGCGGTGGTGTGCGGTCTGGGAAAGGGTGCCGTTGCAGAAGGCGCGCGGCCAGGCGCCGCCGCGGCGCGCGTCGTGCGTGAGTCCGTGATTCAGGACCTGGAGCCGGACCTCGTGGTCGTGCCGGCCGGATTCGCCGATCCGGGCGGCGTCGTCGTGTGCTCGGCCGGTGAACTGCCCGTTGAGTTCCCCACGGTGTTCGTCTGGCTGGCCGAGTCCCGGATTCCGGCGGAAGACGGGGATGCAGCGGTCGCCGGCGACTGGCCGCGGGTGGGAACGGACTATCTTGCAGCGGCGCACGCGATCTACGTCGAGTCGGTCGCGTGGACCTCGAGGCTGACGTGTGGCGGCGCGACCGTCGATCGCATTCGCGACCTGGGATTCGACTTCGCGCAGGAGGCCGACGCGCTCGCCGCGCGCGTCATCGCCGATGACAATCGACATTCGCGGGGCGCCACGGCCGGCGCGAGGCAAGGCTTGGCCGGGGCACGCCGCCGTCTTGCGTTCGTATCGCCGATGCCGCCTGCGCGCACCGGCGTGGCGACGTACAACGCGCGGCTCCTGCCCGCGCTGGCGGAGATCTACGACATCGACCTCGTGACCGACCAGCCCGCTCCGCAGCTGCCGTCGGCGTCCGTGGCGATCCCCGTCCGCTCGACCGGCTGGTTCGTCGATCATTTCGACGAATACGACCGGGTGCTCTATCACATGGGCAATTCGCCGTTTCATGTCGACATCGCGCAACTCGTCCGGGATTTTCCCGGCACGGTTGCCATGCACGACGTCTTCCTTGGCGACTTCGAAATCTGGCGGGACGCGCAGGCGCCGGCGCGAGGATTGCTGTCGAGATGCCTGCTCGACAGCCATGGCTTCGGTGCCGCCAGCCTGTTGCGGCGCGGCCACCCGAAAGGCGCGATCGCACGCGCATTCGCATGCAACGCGCAAGTGCTGGACGAAGCGAATGGCGTCATCGTCCATTCCGCGTACGCCGCGGCGCTCGCGGCGCAGCGCTTCGCATGCTATCCGGGCATTCCGGTCGCACGTGCCGCGCTATGCCGATCGGTCGAGACGGAAGTGGATCGCGCGGCCGCGCGCGCGCGCCTCGGCATCGATGCCGAAGCGTTCGTCGTGTCGACGTTCGGCTTCGTCAATCACATCAAGCTCCTGCGCGAGCTGGTCGAGGCATGGTCGCGCTCCCGCCTGGCGCAGAAGCGCGAGGGGCGCCTGCTGATCGTCGGCCAGGGCCATGGCGATCGCTACCACCTCGAGCTGCAGGAGCTGATCGCGGGATCGGGTGCGGCATCGCGCATCGCCATCACCGGCTATGTCGACGACGCCGACATGGCGGATTACTTCGCCGCCACCGATGTTGCCGTCCAGTTGCGCAGCGAATCGCGCGGCGAGACGTCGGGCGCGGCGCTCGACTGTCTCGCATACGGCTTGCCGCTGATTACCAATGGCTGCGGCGCACTGGCGGAGTTTCCGCCCGATGCAGCGGTCGTCATTCCCTCTGCGTTCGAGATTCCCGAGCTGGCCGCCGCGTTGGAAAATCTCGAGGGCGACGCCACCTTGCGCGAACGGCTGGCGCGCAACGCGCGCGACTACGTCGCCACCCACCACGCACCGCACCATGTGGCCGAACGGTATGCAGCTGCGATCGAGCGATTTGCGGCCGATGGACCGCGTACGCGCTATTCGCGCGTGCTGGCGAAGCTTGCGGCACCGGATGCGGGTGACGCTGACTCCGGTGGGGATACGACGGCGATCGCACGCGCCGTGGCGGCGAACCTGCGTCGACCGGGGCCGTCCCAGCTCTTCGTCGACGTCACGCCGCTCGTCAACCACGACTTGCGCACGGGCATCGAGCGCGTCGCGCGCGCAGTCCTGCGTCGGCTCATCGAAGCGCCTCCGGAGGGCGTGCGGGTCGAGGCTGTGCGATTCGCCGGCGACCGGTTCGTGCTTGCGCGGCGTTTCATGACAGGATGGTTGGGACTGCCCGAGGCGGAGGAGGACCTCGAAGTCGAGCCGCGGGACGGCGACCGGTTTCTCGGGCTCACGTGGTCGCCGCATGCCATCCCGCTCGCCCACGCGGCGCTGCGCGAGTTCTCCGCTCGAGGCGTGCGGATCAATATCGTCGTTTACGACCTGCTGCCGCAGCAGCATCCGGAATGGTTTCCGTTCGGCCTGCCACAGCAGCATCTCGGCTGGCTGATCAGCGCCGCGGCGACGGCGGACCGCCTTATTTGCATCTCGCGTGACGTCGCCGGCGAGCTGGCGCGCTGGCTCGGCGAATACGGTCCGCAGCGGCGGACGCCGCTCAGGATCGCGCACTTCCCGCTGGGCTGCGACATCGAGGCCAGCGCCGCGACCAGCGGGCTGCCCGATGGCAACGCCGGCTTGGTCGAGGCGCTGCGTTCGCGGAAGACGTTCCTGATGGTCGGGACCGTCGAACCGCGCAAGGGCCACCGTCAGGCGATCGCCGCGTTCGATACGCTGTGGCAGGATGGTCATGACACGGCGCTGTGGATCGTCGGCAAGCGTGGCTGGATGACCGAGGACCTGGAAGTCGCGGTGGCCGCGCATCCCGAGTTCGGGCGGAGGCTCGTGCGCATCGACGATGCCAGCGACGAGTTCCTCGCCACCCTTTACGCGCACGCGGCCGCGCTGCTCGCGCCGTCGCAGGGGGAGGGCTTCGGGCTGCCGATCGTCGAAGCCGCACGGCATCAGGTCGCGGTCATCGCGCGCGACCTGCCGGTGTTCCGCGAGGTCGCGGGCGATGGGGCGTTCTACTTCCGCGGCGACGCGCCGGCCGACCTGGCCGCCGCCGTCCGCGTCTGGCTCGAACGTGCAAAGGCGGCCGAGCTTCCCGATTCCGCGGCGATCCGCTGCCACAGCTGGTCCGAATCGACGGCGCTGCTGATGGACGCAGTGGCCGGCGACGCCGATTGCGCGACGTGGCAGTCGTCGCCGGGTCTCGCCTCCGACGTGCTGGCGGAGGACCCGCTCGCCTGCGTCATCGACTTCTCTCGCCCGGGCTTGCCACCGGTGGTGACGTCTGCAACCGGCCTTTCGGTCGCCGAATCCTGGGGCCGCTGGTCGGACGCGAGCCTTGCACCGTCGGTCGTGATCCATTTCGCGAAGGCGCTCCCGCGCAACGCGAAAGTCAGCATCACGGCGCGTGCGTTCGGCCTCAATTGCGGCAACGAGACGCGAATCAGGATCGGCGAGGCCTGGTACTCACGTCGATTCTCGGCCACCGATTCGACCGTGGAAGTCGACATCGTCACCGATGGCAGCGAGTACGCGATCGAGTTCGTGCCGCCGGCACCCGCCTCTCCACTCCAGGCGGGACTCCATGACGACGCCCGCTGGCTGGGGATCGGCCTCGTGCGGCTCGAGGTGCGCTGAACGCGCAGGGCCACCTGTGGACGGCAAAATTCAGCGACGCGCAAGGCGGTAGATGCGGCGACCGGTCAGCTCGCGGGAATACACGTTGCGCGCGGAGTCCATCGGCTCGCATCCGAACCCGAACGAGTCGGCAAGGTTGCGCACCGCCGCATCGTTGGGCAACAGGAAGTTGCTGATGCCGACGCCGTCGAGCGATTGGCGGCCCTGGTGCACGGTAGTCGGATAGGTATCGCTCGCGCACTCGAAGATGGGCAAATCGCTGGCGATTGAAGTCATCTGCGTCTCCATGACGATCAAGCCACCCGGCGCCAGCAGTTCGCGCAGGCGCCGCATGCAGCCGAACACGTCTTCGACGTGATAGAGCACGCCGAGGAAAAGTATGACGTCGAACGGACCCGGCAACGCGTGCGTGCGGAAGTCGCCGGTCTCGATCGCGAGCTTCGCGCTCCAGCGCTGCGCCGCGAGCGTGATGTTGTGCGGCCACGTGGCCCAGTGCGTCGTGCCGATGGACGTGACGGATGCCGCCCCCACGAATGACGCTGCCAGCGAGAAGAAGCCGTCGGCGGCGCCGATGTCGAGCACCCGCTTGCCGGTGAGGTCGTCGAGCTCGAGCGCATCCCACATCTTGAGCTGGACCGCCTTGTCGGCGTGATAGCCGCTGATGCGCGTGCCGTCGGGCAGAGGCATGCTGTGCCACCACATGCGCCCGTTCGGGCTGTCGACGAGCGGCGCGTCGCCGCGCTGGAAGAACTTATGCGCCGGCATCGTCGATACGGCGGCCTTCGCGCCTGCACGCGCGACCGCTCGTGCCGCCGCACGGTTGCGGGATGTTCAATGCGCGGGCGAAACGAGGGTCCAAGCCGAATCCGCCTGCAACGTACGCGCGGCGGTTGTCGTCAAGCCATTCATCAGCCAAACCATTGAAGCGCCGGACTGGGAATTGTGCCAGAGAATGTCGGCGCGACCGTCGCCGTCGACGTCCGCGAGTCGCACGATCGACCAATTCGAATCGGTGAGCAACGTGCCGCTGCCGATCGTCTGGGTGCCATTCATCAGCCACATCCATTCGGCACCGCTCGCCGCGTTGCGCCACACGATGTCGGAACGTCCATCACCGTTGAAGTCGCCGATCGCGGCCACGCCCCAGTTGGCGTCCGACATGAGCGTGATGCTGTCGGTGATGGCCAAACCGTCCATCAGCGTGAGCATGGTCGCGCCGGTGGTGGTGTTGCGCCACACGATGTCGGCATTGCCGTCGCCGTTGAAATCGCCGGTCGCGATCGGGGACCATGGCGCCGACATGACGATGCCCGCCGCGTGGGCGCGCAGGCCATCCATCAACCAGATCG
>DATBOK010000068.1:0-5880 GCA_036553845.1 Casimicrobiaceae bacterium | reverse complement strand
GCGCGACCGCATAATCGGCGGTTTGGCATTGGCGTGTATGCCTCGGTGATTGCGCGACCGGAATCAAGACCCCAAAGGCGGCAATGGTAAGGCTGTTCAATCATTGGTTCCCGTCGAACGCGGTGCTGCACGTCGCCTTCGACTCGGTATTGCTGTTCGTCACGTTCATGCTGGCGGCCGCGTGGCTCACCCGCGGCCAGCCGACGGGCGTCGAGGTCCTGCTGCCCACGGCCATCCTGTTCGCCGTGGCCACGGCGGCGCTCAACACGATGATCGGCATGTACCAGCGCAATCCCTACCGGACGGGCGTGCAGACGGCGGCGCGGGTGATGCTGTCGCTGCTCCTGTCGCTGCCGCTCGCGTATCTGGTGTTCTACGTGTTGCCGCGCAACGAGTCGCACCAGGAGGCGCTCACGATCGCCGCCATCGGGGCGCTGGGCGTGCTGGCGCTGGTGCGCGGCTACCTCACGCACTGGGGCAATGCGCCGATGTTCGTGCGCCGCGTGCTGGTGTTCGGCACCGGTGCCGAGGCCGCCGCCGTGGGGCGCTCGCTGCATCAGTTCGGACCGAGCATGAGCGTCGTCGGCTTCTATCCGGCCTCCAACCACGAAGAGGGCATCCGCCACGACGTCGGCGCCGGCGACAAGGTATTCGCGTCGAACCTGCCGCTGGCCGAGACCGTGCGCCGCCATGGCATCGACGACCTCATCGTGGCGGTGCGCGAGCGACGCGGCGGCGTGCTTCCGCTCAACGAGCTCCTGCAATGCAAGCTGTCGGGCGTGCGCGTGCTCGACCTGTCGAGCTACTACGAGCGCGCGCTCGGCCAGGTGCGGCTCGACGCGCTGCATGCGAGCTGGCTCATCTTCGGCGAGGGTTTCCGCCAGGGCTTCCTGCGCACCACCGTGAAGCGGCTGTTCGACATCGGCGTGTCGACGCTGGTGTTCGTGGTGACCCTGCCGATCATGCTGTTGACGGTGGTCGCGATCGCGATCGAGGACGGTTTCCCGGTGTTCTACCGCCAGCCGCGCATCGGACAGGCCGGGCGCGTGTTCGACGTCATCAAGTTCCGCAGCATGCGGCGCAACGCCGAGGACGACGGCAAGCCGCGCTGGGCGTCGTCCAACGACGACCGCGTGACGAGCGTCGGGCGGGTGATCCGCAAGCTGCGCATCGACGAGCTGCCGCAGCTCCTCAACGTGCTGCGCGGCGACATGAGCCTCGTCGGTCCGCGTCCCGAGAGGCCGTTCTTCGTCGACCGCCTGACGCGCGAAGTGCCGTTCTACGCCGCGCGTCACAGCGTCAAGCCGGGGGTCACCGGCTGGGCCCAGGTGCGCTATCACTACGGCGCATCCGTCGACGATTCGGTGCAGAAGCTCCAGTACGACCTCTATTACGTCAAGAACCACACGCTGTTCCTCGACATGCTGATCCTCGTCGAGACGGTCGGCGTGGTGCTCACCGGCAAGGGCGCGCAGTAGTCGGTGGAAGGGTCTGCAGGGCGGACTTTTGTCGTCCACGTAAGACATTTGTCCGACGCGACCGACGCCGCTCGCTGGGCAAAACCCACCCGCGGCGATGACCTGACGCGCTGCTCCGAACGGCATCGGCAGCGCATGAATCGTGCATGCGCACCGTGGTGACCAGCGCACGGATTCGCGGCCTGGGAGTCGAAGTCTCGACCGCAGCCTCCCGCCACGCGCCGCCGCACGCCGCCGCCGCGGCCGTCGGGGCAGCCGTGCGAAAATCAGCGTCGGACCCCAATCACCCATGACCCGATCCCTCGCCACGATTCTCGCCTGGAGCTACGGCATCGCCGCCCTCCTGTATGGCGGGTACGCGCTGTGGCTCGCCGGGGCGCGGCGGCGGCGCGACGTGCGCGACTTGTCGCTGCTTGCGGCCACCGCATTGGCCGCAGCATGGGGCCTCGCGATCTTCCTGTTCGCGATCCTCGACGCCCCGTCGCCGGCGCTCGAGGTGGCTGGCGTGGCCGACGTGCTGTGCAGCGGCGCGTGGTTCGCGTTCCTGATCGCGCTGACCGACCGCACCGGCACCGCCGCGACCGAAGGCCGGATGCGCGACCGCGCGCTGATCGGAATCGCTGCCGCGATCGTCGGTTGGGGATTCGTCGCGCAGGGCCTGATCGCGACGCAGTCCACCGTGTTCGGGCATCCTGCGCGGGTCGCCGCGTACGGCACGCTGGCGGCCGCGGTATTCACGCTGATCCTCGTCGAGCAGATCTTCCGCAACACGACGGAGGCGGCGCGCTGGGCGATCATGCCGCTGTGCCTCGGCCTCGTCGGCATCGCGGCGTACGACGTCTACGTCTACGCCGACGCGCTGCTCTTCAACCGCCTCGACCTCGACATCTGGAGCGCGCGCGGTTTCGTGCATGCGCTAGCGGTGCCGCTGATCGCGCTGTCCGTGTCGCGCCACGGCGGCAGCGCGCTCAAGGTCGTCGTCTCCCGCCAGGTGATGTTCCGCTCGATGGCGCTGATCGCGGCCGGCATCTATCTGCTGTTCATGGCGGCGGCCGGCTACTACGTGCGCTACTTCGGCGGCGAATGGGGCCGCGCGCTGCAGGCCGGCCTGCTGATGGCCGGCGCCCTGCTGCTGCTGCTGCTGCTGTTCTCGGGCTCGATGCGCGCCAAGGTGCGCGTGCTCGTCAGCAAGCATTTCTTCAAGTACCGCTACGACTATCGCGAGGAGTGGCTCAAGTTCACGCGCGCGCTATCCGCGCAGGGCGCCGAGCCGCAGATGGGCGAGCACGTCATCCGCGGCCTCGCCAACCTCGTGGAAAGTCCGGGCGGCGGATTGTGGCTGCGCGACCACGGCGCGCGCACGTTCCAGGCGGCGGCGCGCTGGAACATGCCGGCCTCCGACGGCGCCGAGGACATCGACGGCGGCCTTGCACGCTTCCTGCAGGACAGCGGCTGGGTGGTCAACCTCGAGGAATTCCGCTTCGCGCCCGACCGCTACGGCGAATTGCAGCTGCCGGTGTGGCTGTCGGCCATCCCCAATGCGTGGCTGGTCGTGCCGCTCGCCAACGGCCCGGACCTCATCGGTTTCGTGCTGCTGGTGACGGCGCGCACGCCGATCGACGTCAACTGGGAAGTGAACGACCTGCTGAAGACCGCGGGCCGCCAGGCGGCCAGCTTTCTCGGCCAGATGCAGGCCACCGAAGCCCTGCTCGAGGCGCGCAAGTTCGACGCGTTCAACCGCATGTCGGCGTTCGTCGTGCACGACCTGAAGAACATCGTCGCGCAGCTGTCGCTGATGGTGCGCAACGCCGAGCGCCATCGCGACAACCCGGAATTCCAGAAGGACATGCTGATGACCGTCGAGCACTCGGTCGAGCGCATGAAGCAGCTGATGATGCAGTTGCGCGAAGGCACGGCTCCCATCGAGGCGAGTCACCGCGTCGATCTCGCCGCCGCGATCCGCCGCATCGAGAACGCCAAGGCCGGCCAGCAGCCGGCGCTGGAAGTGGAGATCGTCGAGGAGGTTGCGGCGCAGGGACACGACGACCGATTGGAGCGCGTGATCGGCCATCTGGTGCAGAACGCCATCGACGCCACCGGCGGCAGGGGACGCGTCTGGATCCGCCTCGCGCGTCAGGCCGACCAGGCGCTGGTCGAGATCGGCGATACCGGCCACGGCATGACGTCCGACTTCGTGCGCGAGCGCCTGTTCAAGCCGTTCCAGACGACGAAGCGCACCGGCATGGGCATCGGCGCCTACGAAAGCTACCAGTACGTGCACGAGCTCGGCGGCCGGGTGCTGGTCGATACGACGCCGGGAGCCGGCACGCGGATGCGGCTCTTGCTGCCGCTGTTCCGCACGCTGCCCGCGGCCCCCTTCGACCCGCAGCGGGATGTGGCATGAGCACCGCCGACAAGAGCCGGCCGCTGCTCATCGTCGAGGACGATCCGGCGCTGCAAAAGCAGATGCGCTGGGCATTCGACCAGTACGAGACGCTGCTCGCGACCGACCGCGCCGGGGCGATGGCGCATGTGCGCCGGCAGGCGCCGCCGGTGGTGACGATGGACCTGGGACTGCCGCCGGACCCCGATGCCG
Organism: Casimicrobiaceae bacterium; assembly: GCA_036553845.1. GTDB lineage: Bacteria > Pseudomonadota > Gammaproteobacteria > Burkholderiales > Casimicrobiaceae > VBCG01. Next base: position 1,806 of record DATBOK010000068.1, on the reverse strand, counting down.
TCTCGGAGGGCTTCAAGCTCCTCGACGAGCTCCTGGCGACTGCCGCGGACACCAAGGTCATCGTGCTCACGGGGCAGCACGACCGCGAGAACGCGCTGCGCGCGATCGGCGCCGGCGCGTACGATTTCTTCGCCAAGCCATTCGAGCCCGACCTCCTGCGGCTGACGATCGACCGCGCGTTTCGCCTGCACGACCTGCAGATGGAGAATCGCCGGCTGCAGACCGTGCGCCGGCCGGATGCCTTCGGCAGCGTGCTCACGCGCGATCCCGAGATGCTGCGCGTCTGCCGCGTCATCGAGAAGGTGGCGGGAAGCAACGCCACCGTGCTGCTGCTCGGCGAAAGCGGCACCGGCAAGGAGCTCCTCGCGCGCGCCTTGCACGAGCTTTCGCCGCGGCGGGATGCGCGCTTCGTCGCGATCAACTGCGCGGCGATACCGGAGAACCTGCTCGAAAGCGAGCTGTTCGGCTACGAGAAAGGCGCGTTCACCGGCGCCGTCAAGCAGACGCTCGGGCGCATCGAGACGGCGCACAACGGCACGCTGATGCTCGACGAGATCGGCGATCTGCCGATGGCGCTGCAGGCGAAGCTGCTGCGCTTCCTGCAGGAGCGCGTGATCGAGCGGGTCGGTGGCCGAACCGAGATCGCGGTCGACGTGCGGATCGTCTGCGCGACGCACCAGGACCTCAAGGCGCTGATCGCCGAGGGTCGCTTCCGCGAGGACCTCTACTACCGCCTCGCCGAGATCGTCGTCGAGATCCCGCCGATCCGCGCGCGCCATGGCGACGCGGCGCTCCTGGCCCACGCGTTCGTGCAGCGCTACGCGGCGGAGCAGCGGCGCGGATCGATGACGCTGCGTGCCGACGCGGTCGCGGCGATCGAGGCGCATCCGTGGCCGGGTAATGCGCGCGAGCTCGAGAACTGCATCCGCCGCGCGGTGATCATGGCCGACGCCAACCAGATCGGCGCGGGCGACCTCGGCCTGCCGGTACCGGAAGACGTGGAACTCGCGACGCTCAACCTGCGCCAGGTGCGCGACGACGCCGAGCGTGCCGCGGTGGTCAAGGTGCTGGGCCGGGTCAACGGCAACATCGTCAAGGCTTCGGACATCCTCGGCGTGAGCCGGCCGACGCTCTACGACCTCATGCACCGATTCGGATTGAAATGAACGACGCCACGCGCGCGATGCACGCGGGCGCCTGCGTGAAAGCGGCATCACGTCGCCGTCGCGCCCTGCCATTGCCGGGAAAGACAATCGCCATGAACGTACGCGCAACCATCGTCCACTTCACCGCCATCGCCGCGCTCTGCAGCGCGCTCGTCGCGTGCTCCGGCAACGATCCCGAGGCCATGCTGGCCTCGGCGAAGGAATATCTCGCGAAAAAGGACACCAAGTCGGCGGTGATCCAGCTCAAGAACGCGCTGGAGAAGAACCCCGACCTCGGCGAGGCGCGCTACCTGCTCGGCCGCTCGCTGCTCGCGACCGGCGACGTGCCGGCAGCGGAGAAGGAGCTGCGCCGCGCCCGTGACCTCAAGTACCCTGCCGACCAGGTCGATCCGGCGCTTGCAAGCGCGTGGGCGCGGCTTGGCCGCTACCAGCAGGTCGTCGACGAGATGGCACAGGCCAAGGCTGCAACGCCGTCAGGGACCGCAGAGCTCAAGACGGCGGTTGGGCAGGCCGAGCTTGGGATCGGCAAACCCGACCTCGCCAAGGCCGCGTTCGCCGAAGCCCATGCGGCCGACGCCGGGTATGCGCCCGCCTACCTGGGCGACGCCGTGCTGGCGGCACGTGATGGCGATTTCGCCAC
>DATBOK010000017.1:0-7063 GCA_036553845.1 Casimicrobiaceae bacterium | reverse complement strand
AAAGCAGGCCGTCGAGATGAACCTCGAAGCGGCTTTGCGCAGCATTGTGCACGACCTCGATGTTCGCAGCGTCGCTCATGGCGTGGCGTCCGGTCGATCCATGCTGCGAGTCTAACCCGCGCCGACGCGAGGGCGGCCGCGCATCATTTCGAGGATCCGTTCGGCCAGAACGCATACGCGTCCATCGCCAGCGCCCCGCCTTCGATGCCCTGGTAGAAACGATCGGCACGCGCATCGTCCGCGGCCGCGCCCCACGCGAAGAGCAGCGGCATGAAGTGCTCCTCCGTCGGATGCGCGCGTGCGCCATCGGGCTGCGTGTCGCGATACTCTGCCACCGCGCGATGGTCGCCGGCGGCGATGCGCGCCGCGATCCAGTCGGCAAAGCGCGTCGCGTACGCAAGCTCGGCGCGGCTCGACGGCTGCCAGTCGCGCAGGTTGTGCGTGGCGTGGCCGGAACCGATGACCAGCACGCCCTCGTCCGCGAGCGGCGCCAGCGCGCGGCCCATCTGCCAGTGATGCTCGGTGCCACGCGCCGTCTGCACGGAGAGCTGCACCACCGGCACGTCGATGTCCGGATACATGAACCGAAGCGGCACCCACGCGCCGTGGTCGAGGCCGCGGCTGCCGTCGATGCCCGCCGCCATGCCCGCACCCTTGAGCAGTGCCACGACACGCTGCGCGACTTCGGGCGAGCCCGGGGCGTCGTAGCGGATCTGGTACAGCGGCGGCGGGAAGCCGTGGAAATCGTGGATCGTCGACAGCCGCTGCGCGCCGGTCAGCATCGGCACCGACGTGTCCCAGTGCGCGGAGGCGACGACCACCGCGCGCGGCGTCGGCAGCGCGCGCGCGAGCGCCGTCCACGACTTGCCGGCGGGGCCAGCGTCGAGCGCGTGCATCGGCGAGCCGTGCGACACGAAGAGCGTCGGCAGCGGTGGCGTCGCGGGTTTCATTATTTGTAGCGGCCCTCGGCCTTCAGCACTTCGGCGACCTTCGGCCGTGCCTTGACGCGGTCGAAGTACGCCTGCAGCGGCCCGATGTCGATGTGCAGCCAGTCGCGCCACGTCAGCATCGTGAAGAGATACGCGTCGGCGACGGTGAACGTGTCGCCCATCAGGTACGGCTTGTCGCCGAGCTGCTTCGCCACCCATTCGTAACGCTTCGCGATCTTCGCGCGCACCGCGGCGCGGTACTCGTCGGTGATCGACTTGTCGAACAGGATCGACAGCGTCTTGTGCAGTTCCGCGGTGATGTAGTTGAGCCACTCCTGCAGCCGATAACGCTCGAGCGTGCCATTCGCGGGCGCGAGCTTCGAGGCCGCCGCCTTGTCGGCGATGTACTGCACGATTGCCGGGCCTTCGGTCAGCACCGAGCCGTCGTCGAGCCGCAGCGCCGGCACCGCGCCCTTGGAATTGACCGTGTAGTAGTCGGTGCCGTCTTCGAGCTTGTGCGATTGCAGGCTGACCTTGACCAGGTCGGCGGCGACCCCGGATTCGGCCAGCACGATGTGCGGCGACATCGAGCAGGCGCCGGGCGAGTAGTACAGCTTCATCGAGGTGCTCTCCTTCGGATTTGGGATGCCGTTGCATCCGGCTCACATGCACGATGGGCCTTGACAGGGGCGAGATAAAGCCGCCTACTGTCCACAGATTGTTGCGATAATCGGGATAATCATGGACCGCTTCCTCGCGATCACGGTCTTCGCCCAAGTCGTCGAACAGGGCCACCTGTCGCGCGCCGCCGAGCGCCTCGACCTGTCGACGTCCGCGGTGTCGCGGCACCTCGCGGATCTCGAGGCGCACCTCGGCGTGCGCCTGCTCAACCGCACGACGCGGCGGCTGTCGCTCACCGAGGCCGGGCAGGCGTTCTACGAGCGCTCGGTGCAGATCCTCGCCGACCTCGACGAAGCCGAAGACGCGGTGGCTTCCGGCGCGGCCACGCCGCGGGGCACGCTCAAGCTCACATGCTCCATCACCTGGGGCATCCGCCTGCTTGCATCGGCCATCGCCACGTTCGCGCATCGCCACCCCGAGGTGCGCTTCGAGATCGAGCTGTCGGATCGCGCGGTGGACATCGTCGACGAAGGCATCGACCTCGCGATCCGCATCGGCGACATCGGGCCACAGTCGCTGATCGGACGGCGCATCGGCGCGATGCAGCTCGTGTGCTGCGCGGCGCCCGCCTACCTCGCTGCGCGCGGCACGCCGCGCACGCCGGCGGAGCTCGCGCGCCATGCCTGTCTCACCTATGCCTATTCGGCCACGGGCAACGCGTGGCATTTTCGCGACGCCGACGGCCGCGAGCACGTGGTGCGCGTGGAGGGCGGCGTGCACGCCAACAATGGCCAGATGCTCGCGGTGCTCGCGGCGGCCGGCATGGGCATCACGATGGAGCCCGATTTCATCGTCGCCCCGGAGCTTGCGTCCGGCGCGCTGGTTCCGCTGCTGGCGGAATACCGGCCGGCGGCTGCCGGTATCTACGCGGTCTATGCCAGCCGCCGCCACCTTTCGGCGAAAGTCCGCGCGTTCGTGGATTTCCTGGCGGCGAGGTTCGCGCCGGTCCCGACGTAAACCGACGTCGGCGCCGGTCGCCGGCACGGTTGCGGAGAAGCGCGGCAAAAGGGAACCCACAAGCCCCGCGCTGCCGCAGACGTGGAATCCGCGAGATCGCGCGGCGCAGGGATGCCGGGCTTCGCGGGCGCCGGTGGGCGCGCCAGTGTGAGCGCCTACTGCAGGGTGGAGATCTAGCGAAGCTGGATCTTGCCCGGCGGCGGCATCGCCCCGGTCTCGGGAATGACGATCGACGACTGCGCCTCGCGGCGCATCTGTTGCAGGTCCCGCATCGCGCGTTCCACGCCGACCTTGGCGGCCTCGCCGTAGCCTTCGACGGCGTCGGCCAGGTTGTCGGCCTCGATGTCGAAGCTGATGGGCAGCGGTCCCATCGACGTCATGAGCTGCGCCTCGCCCTGGTAGATCGTCGCGCGCGACGAGTCGGCGGCGCCGGCCGGCGTCACCGGCTGCAGCACGCGCAGCGTGCCGACCTTGCGGTCGGTGAAGATTTCCTCGCGGTAGAGCGCGGCGACGTCCATCTTGGCGTCGCCCACGCGCGGTTCATTGGCCATGGCGATTTCCTGGTTGAGTTCGTTGGGCGTATTCTACTGACAACGGCGGGAACGATTGCCGTGGCGCCGATGCCCAAACCATCAGGTCAACGTCGCCCTCGGCAGCGGCGTTCTTGGCCTCGAAGCGGGTAGATTGAGGTCGAAACCATGAAACGCAAATCCATCCTGATCGCCGCGGCCGTTGCAGCGTCGCTGGCGTTGGCGGCGCAAGGCGCGTTTGCGCAGGGACACGGCGGTGGCGGCGGCGGCATGCACGGTGGCGGCGGCATGCAAGGCGGTGGCGGCTGGGGTGGCGGCGGCGGCTGGCATGGCGGCAGCAGCGGCGGCGACTGGCACGGCGGCGGCTCGTCGCATGACGGTCACTATCATGGCTACGGTGGCTCAGTCGGCATCTATTTCGGCGGCCCGTGGTACTGGGGCTACCCGTACTACGGCTATCCCTACGGGTATCCGTACTACGGCTACTCGTATTACGGCTATCCCTACGGATATCCCGCATACCCGTATTACGGCGGCTCGACGGTCACCTACGACGATCCGGCGCCGCCGGTTTCGGGCGCACCCAGCGGCAGCTGGAGCCCGCCCGCAAACGAGGCGCACGAAGCGCCGCCGGCCACGAGGCCACCGGTGCAATTCCGCTACTACTGCCCGGACAGCAGCGCCTACTACCCCGACGTGCGCACCTGCCCGAAGGGCTGGGTGCAGCAACCGCAGACCTGACGGCCGCATCGCGGCGCACGGCCGCGCGGCCTATCGGCGCAGCGCGTCGATGCCGCGCGTGACACCGTCGAGCGTCAGCGGGAACATGCGCGGCCCCAGCGCCGCCGCGATCAACTGCGTCGAGCGCGTGTATTCCCACGTGCGCTCGGGTTCCGGATTCCACCAGATGCGGTGGCGGAAATGCTCGAAGAGGCGCGCCAGCCACGCGAGGCCTGCTTCGTCGTTCGCGTATTCGATGCTGCCGCCGCGCTCGGTGAGCTCGTAGGGGCTCATCGCCGCGTCACCGACGACGATGAGCCGCCAGTCGGGGCCATAGGTGCGCAGAATCTCGAGCGTCGGCGTGCGCCGCTCGCGCCGCCGCGCGTTGTCGCGCCACACGTGGTCGTAGATGCAGTTGTGGAAGTAGAACGACTCCATGTGGCGGAACTCGCTCTTCGCCGCGGAGAAGAGCTCCTCGCATGCGGCGACATGCGGATCCATCGATCCGCCGCTGTCGAAGAACAGCAGCACCTTGGCGCGATTGCGCCGCTCCGGGCGCATCTGCAGGTCGAGCCAGCCGGCATTGCGCGCCGTGCCGCGGATGGTCCCGTCGAGGTCGAGCTCGTCGGGCACGCCTTCGCGCGCGAAGCGCCGCAGCCGGCGCAGCGCCACCTTGAGGTTGCGCGTGTTGAGCTCGACATCGCCGTCGAGGTTGCGGAACTGGCGCTCGTCCCACACCTTGACCGCGCTGCGCGCGCCGCCCTCGGCGCCGATGCGCACGCCTTGCGGGTTGTAGCCGTAGGCGCCGAACGGGCTGGTGCCGCCGGTGCCGATCCACTTGGCGCCGCCCGCGTGCCGGCGGCGCTGCTCGGCGAGCCGCTCGCGCAGCGTCGCCATCAGCTTGTCGAAGCCGCCCAGCGCCTCGATGCGGCGGCGATCCTCGTCCGACAGCTGGCGCGCGAACTCGCGCCGCATCCATTCCTCCGGGACGTCGCCGCGCACGTCGATCAGCGCGTCGATGCCCCTGAAATAGCTGGCGAACGCGAGGTCGAAACGGTCGAAATGCTGCTCGTCCTTGATGAGGGTCATGCGCGCCAGCGCGTAGAAGTCGTCGAGCGAGCCCGACACGACGCGCCGCGCCAGCGCCTCGAGCAGCGTCAGGAACTCGCGCGTGCTGACGGGCAGCTTGCACACGCGCAGGTGCAGGAAGAAGCCGATCAGCACGGCCGCGGGGCGCGGTTCAGCGCGGCTTGTCGAGCTGGAAGCGCAGGTGCCGCTTCACCGCCGGCCACTCGTTGTCGATGATGCTGAACACGACGGTGTCGCGCTTGCTGCCGTCGGCCAGCACCTGGTGGTTGCGCAGGATGCCATCCTGCTTCGCGCCGAGTCGCGCGATGGCCGCACGGCTGGCGAAATTGAACCAGTGCGTGCGGAATTCCACGGCGATGCACCGCAATGCCTCGAACGCGTGCGTCAGCAGCAGCAGCTTGCACTCGGTGTTGAATGCCGTGCGCTGCACGCGCTTCGCGTACCAGGTGTGGCCGATCTCGAGGCGGCGGTTCTTCGCATCGACGTTGAAGTAGCGCGTCGCGCCGACGACGTCGCCGCCGTCGGCAAGCCGCGCGACGAACGGCATCGCCCCCTGCTCGTCGCGCATCGCCAGCGCCGCCTTCACGTACTCGCGCATCTTCGCCGGCTCGGCGACGCTCGTGTACCACAGCGCATGGATGTCGCCGTCGGTGGCCGCGTGCGCGAGACCGTCGACATGCGCCTCGCTCATCGGCTCGAGCGTCGCGTGCACGCCTTTGAGCGTGACCGGTTCGATGAAGCGGGTCATGATGGGCGTGGCGTCAGGCTGGAGAATCTGCACGCAAATCCGGCTGGCGCACGCGCGTTGGTCACAACGGTCGACGCGACGCTCATCGCCCCGCCCGCGCCATGAACGCCACCCGCTCGAAGAGGTGCACGTCCTGCTCGTTCTTGAGCAGCGCCCCGTGCAATGGCGGCAGGAACGCCTTGCGGTCGGCCGAGCGCAGCGCTTCGGGAGGGATGTCCTCGGCCAGCAGCAGCTTCAGCCAGTCGAGCAGCTCGGAGGTGGACGGCCGCTTCTTCAATCCCGGCACTTCGCGCAGGTTGAAGAACACCTCGAGCGCCTCGGCGAGGAGCGCCTTCTTGAGGCCCGGATAGTGCACGTCGACGATGCGCGTCATCGTCTCGCGGTCGGGAAAGCGGATGTAGTGGAAGAAGCAGCGCCGCAGGAAAGCGTCCGGCAGCTCCTTTTCGTTGTTCGAGGTGATCACCACCAGCGGCCGGTGCTTCGCGCGCACCGTCGCCTGCGTCTCGTAGACGTGGAACTCCATGCGGTCGAGCTCGCGCAGGAGGTCGTTGGGAAACTCGATGTCGGCCTTGTCGATCTCGTCGATCAGCACCACCGCCGGGTCGTCGCCGGCGAACGCCTCCCACAGCACGCCGCGCTTGATGTAGTGCGCGATGTCGCCGACGTGCGCGTCGCCGAGCTGCGAGTCGCGCAGCCGCGACACCGCGTCGTATTCGTACAGTCCCTGCTGCGCCTTGGTGGTCGACTTGACGTGCCACTGCAGGAGCGGACGACCGAGGCTTCGCGCCACCTCCTCGGCCAGCATCGTCTTGCCGGTGCCGGGCTCGCCCTTGACCAGCAGCGGGCGCTCGAGCGCGAGCGCGGCGTTGACCGCGAGCTTCAGGTCGTCGGTGGCGATGTAGGTATCGGTGCCTTCGAAACGCATGGTTCGATGGTATCCGAAATCAGCCGATGGCCTGCAGCGTCCACAGCACGAGCATGCCGCCGAGCGTCGTCGCCAGCACGTTGCGCGTGGCGAAGCCGATGCCACCGGCGACCAGTGCCGCGACCACGCGCGGCGAGGCGAGCGTCGCGGCGGACGGCGTGCCCGTGACGATCATCGGCAGCACCAGCGCCGTGAGCATCGCCGCCGGCACGTAGCGCAGCGCGCGCGCCAGCAGCGGCGGCATCCGCCGCCGCGCGAAGAACGCGATGAACGACAGCCGCGACAGGTAGTTGAGCACGCCGACGACGATGATCACCCCCCACAGCGTCACCGCGCCGACCACCGTTCCCTCGCGAGGTCGACGAGCGTGCCGGCAACGATGCCGACGAGGCCGGCGGCGATGAGGTTGAGCTTCATCGGCAGTCCGGCGAGCGCGAACACGGCCACGGCCGCGCTCGTCGCGGCGACGAGCGTCGGCAGGGTG
>DATBOK010000011.1:0-26152 GCA_036553845.1 Casimicrobiaceae bacterium | reverse complement strand
CGGTTGCCATAAGGCGTCTACCTCATAAGTATAAGAACGGGTGTTTGGGCAGGAGGACGACCGTGGCGAGCCAGAAACGCGGCGCGGTTTCAGCGGGGTACGGCGGCACACCGGTACAGCGGCAACTGGAGCCAAACGTCGGCTTTTTACGCGCAACGCCCCGCTCTCGTCAAGCGCCGTCTGGCCGCTCGTGGCCACTCTTGATAAAACTGTTGCATTCGTCAAACATTACCCCCACTTGCCACGTGGCGCTTGAGGTTTGAATGAAAGCCCGGGAGCAAAATGGCGGCGTACTGGAAGCGGAAAAGGTCCGCACCAAGCCTCCGCCGCTGTTCAAGGTGCTTCTCCTGAACGACGATTACACGCCGATGGACTTTGTCGTCGTCGTGTTGCAGACTGTATTCGCGATGACGCGTGAGCGGGCGACGCAAGTGATGTTGCAGGTGCACCGCGAGGGCATGGGCGTGTGCGGCACCTACACCAAGGAGGTGGCGACGGCCAAGGTCGAGCAGGTCATCGGCATTGCGCGCGAGCACCAGCATCCGTTGCAGTGCACGATGGAGGAGACGTAGACGTTAGTGCGGGTACGGCGGGGTTTCCCGCCGTCGGTTCGGAAGTCGGAGTCATGCAATGATCGCGCAGGAACTGGAAGTCTCGCTGCACATGGCCTTCGTCGAGGCGAGGCAGAAGCAGCACGAGTTCATCACCGTCGAGCATCTCCTGCTGGCGATGCTGGACAATCCTTCGGCGCAGGAAGTGCTGAAGGCGTGCGGTGTCGACCTCGACGAGCTGCGCGGCGTGCTGACCGATTTCATCTCCGAGCACACGCCGCGGCTCGCCGCGCACTCGGACGCCGACACGCAGCCCACGCAGGGCTTCCAGCGCGTGATCCAGCGCGCCATCCTGCACGTGCAATCGTCCGGCAAGAAGGAAGTCACGGGCGCCAACGTGCTGGTGGCGGTGTTCGGCGAGAAGGAATCGCACGCCGTCTACTTCCTCAACCAGCGTGGCGTGACCCGCCTCGACGTCGTCAACTACATCGCCCACGGCATCACCAAGGCGCCGCAGAAGAAGGACGACAAGTCCGAAGGCCGCAGCGACGATGGCGAGGCCAGCGAATCGCAGGGCGCGCTCGACGCGTACACGATCAACCTCAACCAGCTCGCGCGCCAGGGCAAGATCGATCCGCTGATCGGCCGCGCGCACGAGCTCGAGCGCGTGGTGCAGGTGCTCTGCCGCCGGCGCAAGAACAACCCGCTGCTGGTCGGCGAGGCCGGCGTAGGCAAGACCGCGATCGCCGAGGGGCTCGCGCGCCGGATCAACGAAGGCACCGTGCCGGAGCTGCTCGCCGAATACCAGGTGTATTCGCTCGACATGGGCGCGCTGCTCGCCGGCACCAAGTACCGCGGCGATTTCGAGCAGCGCCTCAAGGCGGTGCTGAAGCAGCTCGGCGAGAATCCGAAGTCGATCCTGTTCATCGACGAGATCCACACGATCATCGGCGCCGGCGCGGCGTCGGGCGGCACGCTCGACGCGTCCAACCTGCTCAAGCCCGCGCTGTCCACCGGCGCGCTGAAGTGCGTCGGCGCGACCACGTACGGCGAATACCGCCAGATCTTCGAGAAGGACCACGCGCTTTCGCGGCGATTCCAGAAGGTCGACGTGCCGGAACCGTCGATCGCCGAGACGATCGAGATCCTGCGCGGCCTGAAGACGCGCTTCGAGGAGCATCACGGCGTCAAGTACGCGCCGGCGGCGCTCACCTCGGCAGCCGAGCTCGCCGCGCGCTTCATCAATGACCGCCACCTGCCCGACAAGGCGATCGACGTCATCGACGAGGCCGGCGCCGCGCAGAAGATCCTGCCCAAGTCGAAGCAGAAGAAGGTGATCGGCAAGAACGAGGTCGAGGAGATCGTCGCCAAGATCGCGCGCATCCCCGCCAAGAACGTGAGCTCCGACGACCGCAACGCGTTGCGCACGCTCGGCCGCGACCTGAAGAACGTGGTGTTCGGCCAGGACGCGGCGATCGACGCGCTGGTCGCGGCGATCCGCATGGCGCGCTCGGGTCTCGGCAACCCGGTGAAGCCGATCGGCAACTTCCTGTTCAGCGGGCCCACGGGCGTCGGCAAGACCGAGGTCGCGAAGCAGCTTGCCTATTGCCTCGGCGTCGAGCTGATCCGCTTCGACATGTCCGAATACATGGAGCGCCACGCGGTGTCGCGGCTGATCGGCGCGCCGCCGGGCTACGTCGGCTTCGACCAGGGCGGACAGCTCACGGAGGCGGTCACCAAGCATCCGTACAGCGTGGTGCTGCTCGACGAGATCGAGAAGGCGCATCCGGACATCTTCAACGTGCTGCTGCAGGTGATGGACCACGGCACGCTGACCGACAACAACGGCCGCAAGGCCGATTTCCGCAACGTCACGATCATCATGACCACCAATGCCGGCGCGTCCGAGCTGGCGAAGGGGTCGATCGGCTTCGCCAACTCGCGTGAAGCCGGCGACGAGATGAACGAGATCAAGCGCATCTTCACGCCCGAATTCCGCAACCGCCTCGACGCGACCATTTCGTTCGCGGCGCTCGACCACGAAGTCATCCTCAAGGTCGTCGACAAGTTCCTGCTCGAGCTCGAGAACCAGCTGCACGAGAAGAAGGTCGAGCCGTCGTTCACGCCGAAGCTCAAGGAGTACCTCGCCAAGAAGGGCTTCGACCCGCAGATGGGCGCGCGGCCGATGTCGCGACTGATCCAGGACCTCATCCGCAAGGCGCTCGCCGACGAGCTCCTGTTCGGCCGGCTGGTGTCCGGCGGCCGCGTCACGATCGACCTCGACGACGACAACCGCGCCAAGCTCACCTTCGACGAGGCGCCGGCGGAAGCCGAGCCGGCGTAATGCTCGCGCCGCCCTCCCCTCGCACGGGGGGAGGGTGTGCAATTACATCGGGTTTTGGCGCGGCGCATGCCGGTCGCGGGTCGGCGCGCACCCGCTCGCCGGGCGTCGATCGGCGTTTATCCGAATGAATCCGCGCGGATGTTCTTCGCCCAGGCCTCGCCGTAGGCGGCTTCGAGCGCATTGCTCGCCGCCGATACGCCGCCGGCACCCTCGACCGGTAGAAAGGTGCGCTGCGAGGTGTCGTAGCGATGCACGGATGTCACGTGCGCGGCGAGCGTGTCGCTCATGAAGCTGTAACAGGTATTGGCCAGCATCGGCGCAGGATCCACCGCCTGGCCGGCCTGCAGTGCGACGATCGCTGCCGCGCACACCTTCGCCTGCTGGTTCGCCATGTGCGCCGACTTCGGCATCAGCGGCGCGGTCTGGATGGCGTCGCCCAGCACGTGCACGTTGCGCACCTTGACCGACTCGAACGTGAGGAAATCGACCTCGCACCAGCGGCCATTGGCGGTGACGACGCCGGCAGCGTCGGCGATCGCGCCGGCCTTCTGCGGCGGGATCACGTTGATCACGTCGGCCGCCACGTCGTCGCCGAAATCGAACTTGAGCGTGCGCGTCGCGGGATCGACGTCGGTGAGCGCGAGGTTCGGCCGATATTCGATCATTCCCGGATACAGCGTCGACCACGCCGACTTGAACAGCTCCTTCTTCGACAGCACGTCGTCGTTGGCATCGAGGATCAGCACCTTGGCGCGCGGATTCGCGCGCTTGAGGTAAGTCGCCACCTGGCACGCGCGCTCGTACGGAGCAGGGGGGCAGCGCAGCGGCGCGAGCGGTATGGCGATCGCGAACACGCCGCCCTCGCGCATCGCCTCGAGGCTGCGCCGCAGCGCCAGCGTCTGCGGCCCGGCGCGCCATGCATGCGGAAAGCGCGCGCGCACGGCGGGGTCGGCAAACGCGGGAATGGCGTCGAACATGAAGTCGATGCCGGGCGACAGCACGAGGCGGTCGTAGGCGAGCGTGCGCCCGTCGCCGAGGATCAGCTTCTGCGCCGCCGGGTCGACGTTCTGCGCGATCGCGCGCACCACCTTCACGCCGCGCGCAACGAGCGCGGCGTAGTCAAAGGTCAGGTCGGCGAGCGTTCGGCTGCCGCCGAGCACGAGGTTCGACATCGGGCAGCTCACGAACGCGAGGTCGCGCTCGACCAGCGTCACGTCGAGCGAGCCGCTGCTCCATTCGCGCAAATAGCGGGCGAGCGTGGCGCCGCCGTAGCCGCCGCCGACGACGACCACGCGTCCAGCGTTGCGTTGCGCACGCGCGCGCGGCGCCAGCGTGCAAGCCAGCGTCGCCGCCGCGGCGGCGAGGAAATGCCTGCGGCCCGTCATCGCTGCGCGGCGAACCATGCGGCGAGCGCGTCGATGTCGTCATCCGTGTAGCCGCGTGCGATCTGCGGCATCACGGTGCCTTCCCGCGAGGCCGCCTTGAATGCACGCATCGCGTCGACGATGGAGGCCGCGGTCCGCCCTTCGAGCGGCACGATGGCCGGCGCTCGCGCGCCGCCGCGGACGTGACACGTGGTGCATGTGGCGGCGAGCGCGCGTGCATGGTGAGTCGCCGCGGGCGCTGCGGCGTGGGCGCCGATCGGCGCGAGCGCGAGCGTGATGAGCCACACCTGCGCAGTTGCAAGGCGCCATGACATGGCGCGAGCTTAATGCATCCGCCGAAGCCGTCGACCGCGCGCCTTGCTCGTCGCAGCCGCGGAGCGTGCACGGCGCCGGATTGCAGTGGTCCTGCGTGGGTTGCGGTGACGAGGCCCTGGACCGCCGGAATGCGATTCCGCTGTGCGGAAGGGCCGCTGGGCATGGCTCACCGTCCAGGAACGACACTCCGCGAGCGGGCCATCTCCCATGACGCCCGTGACGGCGCGCCGATCGGGTTGACATGTTCACCTCCGTCGATACTGCATCGCAACAGGAATCTAGCCATATCGTGTGTCAAAACGTTCCGTAATATGGAAATCGTTTTTAACTTATTGAAATGACATACAGATTTGTATACTGCTTTGCAATAAAAGGCATTGACCGCTCGACGCTGCTCCGTTAACTTGGATGCGTTGACGACGTGCGCGGCCATCATCGCGCGCGATGCCGACGGCTACGCGAGGGCGGTGATCCGGCGCCCGGTGGGCAGCACTCGCAAGGCGGGCAATCCCCGCCGGCGATGCAACGCGCGGTCGCGCGCAAGGGCGACCGCAATCGCTGCCGGCCGCACTGGACGGCAATCACCGTAACGAGATGAGGAGCATCGATGAACTACGACCTTGAATGCGCCCGCATTCGCAAGGACTGGTCCGAGAACCCGCGCTGGCGTGGCATTCGCCGCGGCTACACCGCCGAGGACGTCGTGCGCCTGCGCGGTTCGCTGCAGATCGAGCACACGCTCGCGCGGCGCGGCGCGGAGAAGCTCTGGAAGCTGGTCAACGACGAGCCCTTCGTCAGCACGCTGGGTGCGCTCACCGGCAACCAGGCGCTGCAGCAGGTGAAGGCCGGATTGAAGGCGATCTACCTGTCCGGCTGGCAGGTGGCCGCCGACGCCAACAACGCCGGCGAGATGTACCCCGATCAGTCGCTGTATCCGGTCGACTCGGTGCCCTCGGTCGTGCGGCGCATCAACAACACCTTCGTGCGCGCCGACCAGATCCAGCACATGGAACGCAGCGGAGACGTCGATTACTTCGCGCCGATCGTCGCCGACGCCGAAGCCGGATTCGGCGGCGTGCTGAACGCATTCGAGCTGATGAAGGCGATGATCGAGGCGGGCGCCGCCGGCGTGCATTTCGAGGATCAGCTCGCCGCCGTGAAGAAATGCGGCCACATGGGCGGCAAGGTTCTCGTGGCGACGCGCGAAGCCGTGGACAAGCTCACTGCGGCGCGCCTCGCCGCCGACGTCATGGGCGTGCCGACGATCGTGCTCGCGCGCACCGACGCCGAGGCGGCCGACCTCGTGACGTCCGATGTCGATGCCAACGATCGCCCGTTCCTCACCGGCGAGCGCACGATCGAGGGCTTCCACCGCACGCGGGCCGGACTCGACCAGGCGGTCGCGCGCGGTCTCGCCTATGCGCCGTATGCCGACCTCATCTGGTGCGAGACCGGCAGGCCCGACCTCGCGTTCGCGCGCGCATTCGCCGACGCGATCCATGCGCAGTTCCACGGCAAGCTCCTCGCCTACAACTGTTCGCCTTCGTTCAACTGGAAGAAGAATCTGGACGACGCGACGATCGCGCGCTTCCAGCGCGAGCTTGGCGCGATGGGCTACAAATTCCAGTTCATCACGCTGGCGGGATTCCACAGCCTCAACTACTCGATGTTCAACCTGGCCGAAGGCTATGCGCGCGAGGGCATGAGCGCGTTCGTGCGCTTGCAGGAGGCGGAATTCGCGGCGGTGCCGCGCGGCTTCTCCGCGGTCAAGCACCAGCGCGAAGTCGGCACCGGATACTTCGACGCGGTGACGACGACCATCCAGGGCAGCGAGGCATCGACGACGGCGCTCCGGCACTCGACCGAGGATGCGCAATTCTTCGATGCCGCGCACGTGGCGAAGGGCGTGACTCCGGACGCGGCGAGGGCCGCGGCCGCCGCCGACTAGCGGAAGTGGGTCGATGCACCGCGGCCGCCCGCCCGGGCGCCCGCGGCGTTTTTTTTGCCACGGTGGCGACGTTACACTCGGCGCGTCCGCAACTACCCGGTGCCATCGATGACGACGTCGCGCGTGTTCTTCGCGTTGCCGCCCGCGGCCGATGTGCGCGCGCCGCTCGCGCAGATCGCGCGCGAAGTCGCCGCGTCGACTGGGGGACGCGCCAGCGCCGAGGATTCGATCCACCTGACGCTGGCGTTCGTTGGCGACGTGCCACGCGATCGCGAGCCGGCACTGTTGACGATCGGCTCGCGCATGCGCGGCGGCCGCTTCGAGCTGGCGCTCGACCGGTTGGGCGGTTTCCACCGCGCGCGCGTGGCGTGGATCGCGCCTTGCGCGGTGCCGCGCGCGTTGCTCGACCTGCAGCACGCGATCGCCGCGGCGCTATCGGCGCAGGACTTCGCGGTTGATTCGCGGCCATTCACCGCCCATGTGACGCTGGCACGGCATTGCCGTGATGTGCCGCTCGCCACCTCGGCGTGTACGACGCGCGTCGACTGGCCGGTACGCGAATTCGCGCTGTGGCAGTCGACCCCCGCGGCCGGCGGCGCGCGCTATCGCGAGTTCGCGCGCTGGCCCCTCGGCGACTAGACGACGTTCGCCGCGAGCTTCCGCCGGGCGCCGCCCCTCGCGCTTCGCGCGTGGCGCGCCACGCGCTCGTCGGTGAGCGAGCGGATGTCGGCCACGGCTTCGGCGGCAGCGAATGGCGCGACGGCCGGTTGCACCGCCGCGGCGACGACGCGCGCAGAGACGAATCGGCGCGTGCGGCGACCGGCTTGCCACGCCATGGCGATTGCGCCGGCGATGCCGGGGCCGACAAATACTGCGATCACCATGGCCAATGCGCCGGACGATGCCGCGAGATCGGCGTCGAGACCGTACAGCGCCAGATACGCGGCGCCAAGCGCCACGCCGGTGCCGGCGGCGGCGACGGTGGGGAGAGTGCGTGCGTGCAGCATGTCCATGATGGCTCCTTCGGCCTTGCATTCACGGGATGCGACAGTGTGGCAACCCGTCGTTGCATGCACGTTACGCAAGGCCGGCATGGCGCTTCAATCGCGATGCGACGAAAGCGACCGCCATCGGGATGAAACAGGCGAGGCGCCGACGGACGTGAGGAATCGGCGCCGCGGATACGGAGGATTCGACCGCCGGCGTCGATGGCGGAGGGACGGGCGAGACGCCGCAGCGCCGGCAGATCGCGTCAGCGCTCGCCCGTGGCCACGGGCCGCGTGCGATCGGCGACCCATTCGCTCCACGACCCCGGGAACAGCATCGTGTCGGGATAGCCCGCGTGCAGCATCGCCAGGATGTTGTGGCAGGCGGTGACGCCGCTGCCGCAGTGGTGGACGACGCGTGACGGCGGCGTCGGCCCCAGGAATTCGGCGAACCCGGCGGCGAGCGCCGCCGGCGACTTCCACGTGTTGTCGGGATTGAGGTTGCGCCCGTGCGGCCAGTTGTGGGCGCCGGGAATGTGGCCGGCGACGGGATCCATCGGCTCGACCTCGCCGCGATAGCGCTCCGCCGACCGCGCATCGACGATGAAGCGCGCATGCGTCGGAAGGCTTTCGAGCATCTCCTCCACGCTCGCCGTCGGCAGCGTCGTGCCGATGGTGAAGGTGCGCGGCACCGGCGTGGGCACCTCGGTGGTCACTGCGCGCGCCTCGCGGCGCCACTTGTCGAAGCCGCCGTCGAGCACGGCGACGCGCTCGTGGCCGAGCCAGCGCAGCATCCACCACAGGCGCGACGCGAACATGCCGCTGGCCTGGTCGTAGGCGACCACTTGCGTGGCGGTGTCGATGCCGAGGCGCCCGAAGAACGCGGCGGCCTGCTGCGGCGCCGGCAGCGGATGCCGGCCGTTGCGCCCGGTCTTGAATCCCGAGAGGTCGCGATCGAGGTGCGCGAAGCGTGCGCCCGGCAAGTGCCCGGCGGCGTACTGCGCGTCGCCCCAGTCGGCGGGCTGTGCGAGGTCGTGGCGCACGTCGACGACGACCAGCGCCGGGTCGCCCAGGATCGCCGCGAGGTCGGCCGTGCCGATCAGTGTCCTGAACATCGCCACGATCTTACGCGAGCGCGCGGATCATCCGCTGCGCCGACATTCGCGTCGCCTCAAAGGCCGGCGAGCGCCGCACCCATCTGCCGGCGGTAGAACTCATGGAAATGCTGCATGCCGTCTTCCATCGGCGACTGGTAGGGCCCGACCTCGCTGCGGCCGGCGGCGTACAGCGCGCGCCTCCCGGCGTCCATGCGCTCGGCGATCTCGTCGTCCTCGCGCGAGGTCTCGGCATACGCCGCGCGCTCGGCGTCGACGTATTCGCGCTCGAACAGCGCGATCTCCTCCGGATAGTAGAACTCGACGATGTTGGTCGTGCGGTCGACCGCCTTCGGAAGCAGCGTGCTGACGATGAGCACTTCCGGATACCACTCGACCATCACGTTCGGATAGTAGGTGAGCCAGATCGCGCCATGCGGGGGCATCTCGCCGCGATAGAAGTCGAGCACCGCCTTGTGCCAGCGCTGATAGGTGCGCGAGCCGGGCTTGCCGAGGCCGTTGTTGACGCCGACCACCTGCAGGTTCGCCCACTCGCCGAACTGCCACGCGAGATCGTCGCAGGTGACGAACTGGCCGAGTCCCGGATGGAACGGGCCGACGTGGTAGTCCTCAAGGTAGACCTCGATGAACGTCTTCCAGTTGTAGTTGCACTCGTGCACGTGGGCGTGATCGAACACGTACCCCGAGAAGTCGAGCTTGCCGACGTCGAAGCCCGCGAGGTCGCGCGCCGGATCGCGCGGGCCGTCGAACAGCATGCCGTTCCACTCGCGCATCGGCGTGCGCGCGAGGCTCGCGCAGGGCTTCTGGGCAAAATGCGGCGCGCCGAGGAGCTCGCCGCCCAGATCGTAGGTCCAGCGATGGATGGGGCAGACGATGTTGGGCACGTTGCCCTTGCCGGTCAGCATGATCGCCTGCCGATGCCGGCAGATGTTCGACAGGAGCTCGACGCCGCCGGCGCTGCGAACCAGCGCCTGCGCATTGTCGCGCGCGCTGAGCGCGTAATAGTCGCCGACGTCCGGCACCATCAGCGCGTGGCCGACATAGCCCGGGGCGCGCGCGAACAGCGTGCGCATCTCGGCCGCGTACACGCGCGGATCGCAGTACCACGAAGGGGGAAATTGGGACGCCGCCTCGGCGAGGCGCGCCACCGTCGCAAGATTGGACATCAGCCGAAATCCTTTCGACCCGGGCATCCCCGGACTTGCAAACCAACCCAACCCAACAACCCGGATGCCCGCCCCTCGGGGGACCGCCGGACCGCCATGCCAAGTCAGCCGTGCGAAAGCGAGAACTTCGACTTCGGCTGCATCGTCAACCGTGCTAGTATACGACGTTTAATGCAATTGGGTCAAGACCTTACGGCGATATGGGGACTCTGCTCCCGGATGCCAAGCCCGGTCGTCGGCCCAACCCCTCCTGCGCGAATCCGCCCATGCCCGTATCGCCCGCACCCACGTTCGAATCCGCACTATCGGAGCTCGAATCGATCGTCGAACGCATGGAGGGCGGCGAGCTGCCGCTCAAGGATGCGCTCGCCGCGTACAAGCGCGGTGCCGAGCTCCTGCAATTCTGCCAGGCCGCGCTCAAGGACGCGCAGCAGGAGGTGCTCGTGCTGGAGAAGGGCGTGCTGAAGGCATTCGAGGCCGAGGGCGGAGATGAAGCCTGACGTCGAATTCGCGGTCTGGGCCTCCGATCGCCAGCAGCGCATCGAGTCGGTGCTCGAGTCCGCGCTCGACGCCGGCGCCGGGCAGACCGACACGCTCGCGGCGGCGATGCGGTACGCGACGCTCGGCGGCGGCAAGCGCGTGCGCGCCATCCTCGCCTATGCCGCGGCCGAATTGGCGGGCGCGAATCCGATGGACGTCGATCCTGCCGCCGCGGCCGTCGAGCTGATCCACGCCTACTCGCTCGTGCACGACGATCTGCCGGCGATGGACGACGACGCCGTGCGCCGCGGTAAGCCGTCGTGCCACGTGGCGTTCGGCGAGGCGACCGCGCTCCTCGCCGGCGACGCGTTGCAGGCGCTCGCATTCGCGCAACTCGCGCGCGCGCCGGTCGCGCCGGCGACAGCGGTGGCGATTCTCGCCGAGGCCTCCGGCATTCACGGCATGGCCGCCGGGCAGGCCGCCGACCTCGCCGCTACCGGCGGCACGCTGTCGCTCGCCGCACTGGAGTCCATGCACCGGCTCAAGACCGGCGCGCTGATCCGCGCCGCGACGGCGCTGGGCGCGCGCGCCGGACGCGCCGACGAATCCACGCTGGCCGCGCTCGATGGCTATGCCGCGGCGATCGGCCTCGCATTCCAGGTCGTCGACGACATCCTCGACGTCGAGGGCTCGACGTCGACGCTGGGCAAGACCGCGGGCAAGGACGCGGCGTGCGGCAAGCCGACGTATGTCACCACGCTCGGCGTGGAGGCGGCGCGCGAGCACGCGGCGGTGCTGCGTGCGCAGGCGCATGCCGCGCTTGCGCCGCTCGGCGCGCGTGCCCGGCGTCTCGCCGAGATCGCCGACTGGGTCGCGCTGCGGCGGAACTGAGCGCCGTGGATCAGCTGCATCGTCCATCGCGATGCGCGCGCCGGGGGCTTGCGCCGCGCGGGCGCCGCACCCAGATGGATGCCGTGGGGCGCGGCCGTGCACGGCCTTGCCCATGCTAGGCTGGCGATAACGAAAGCGGGACGATGAACAAGCCCCAACACCCGGACGACATGCTGGCGCCGATCGCCGACGTGCAGGCCCGGCACGACGACCGCGACATCGCGATCGACCAGGTCGGCATCCGCGGCCTGCGCTATCCGCTCCAGTTCGTCGACGCAGATGGCGTCGCGCGCGGCACGGTGGCCACCTGCAACGTCTACGTGGCGCTGTCCGCCGAGCAGAAGGGCACGCACATGTCGCGGCTGGTCGAGCTGCTCGAGGACCAGGCCTCGGCATCGGTGCCGCTGTCGGTCGCGAATTTCCGCCACTTGCTCGACGACCTTCTGGCGCGCCTCGACGCTGCATCGGGGCGCATCGAGTTCGCGTTCCCGTTCTTCGTGCGCAAGACGGCGCCGGTCTCGGGCGTCGCGAGCCTGCTCGACTACGAGGTGCGGATCGCCGGCGAGCTCGCTGCCGGCATCTACACGCAGACGCTCGACGTCGTCGCGCCGGTCACGTCGCTGTGCCCGTGCTCGAAGGAAATCTCCGACTATGGCGCGCACAGCCAGCGCTCGGCGATCCGCATCGTCGCGCGGCCGCGGGCGCCCCTGTTCGTCACCGACCTCCTGCGCATCGGTGAAGAGGAAGCCTCGGCCGAGCTCTACGGCATCCTCAAGCGCGCGGACGAGAAGTACGTGACCGAAGCGGCGTACAACAACCCGCGCTTCGTCGAGGACCTCGTGCGCAACGTCGCGGCGCGGCTGGCGGCCGACACGCGCATCGGCGCGTTCGCGGTCGAGGCCGAGAACTTCGAGTCGATCCACAACCATTCGGCGTTCGCCCGCATCGCGCGCGGAATCTGACGGCGCGGCCCTGTCGAATATTCGCGCCGGCGCGGCGTTCGTCCGCGCCGGGCGTTGCCCGTCGCCGGCTGGCGCGGCTCGTCAATGCGCCCGCTGCGCATGGCACGCGCTCTGCCTAGAATGGCGTCGTCATGTCGATGACCGCGCTCAAAACCCGCTGGGAGGCCACGGCCGACCGCTTGCTGGCGTCGCTCTCCGAGGTGGAGCGCCGCGACGTGCGCTCGTTCGACCGCTGGTTCGTGCGCGAAGGCTGGCGTTGGCTCGCCGGACTCATCGCGGCAACCACCGCGATCGCGTGGCTCGGCGCGCAGCTTCCCTGGAACATGTCGTTCCTCGAGGCGGCCGTGCTGTTCAACGTGGTCGTGCTGTTGCTGGTGTGGTCGGGCGTGTCCGCCTGGTTCGGCTTCCGCCGCCTCAAGGGGCGGATCTTCCGCCGCGTGGTCGTCGATCCCGTCGTGTTCCTGGTCGTCGGCACGCTGGTCGGTGCGGCGATCGTCGGCGTCGTCAACGGCGAAAATCCGCTCGGCGTCCTCAACGACTACACGCGGCTGCGCCATGGCCTCACCGCCGGCCTGGTGTTCAGCTTCCTCTATGCGCTGCTGGTAGCGCTGATCTCGCAATTGCGCAATCGCGAGTACGCGGCGCTCACCGCGCATCTCGAGGCCGAGGCACGGCAGAGCGACCTGTCGCGCCAGCTCGCCGAATCGCGGCTGAAGCTCCTGCAGCTGCAGATCGAGCCGCACTTCCTGTTCAACACGCTCGGCAGCGCGCAACAGCTCGCGGAAAAGGGCGCGCCGAAGGCAGCGGCGCTGATCGCCGATCTCATCCGCTTCCTGCGCGCGGCGACCCCCGCGCTGCGCGACGAGACGACGACGGTCGGCGAAGACGCGGCACTGGCGGAGGCCTACCTGTCGATCATGCGCACGCGGCTCACGCGCCGGCTCGATTACACGATCGACGTGCCGCCTGCGCTCGCCGACGTCGCGCTGCCGCCGGGGATGCTGATCACGCTCGTGGAGAACGCGATCAAACACGGCATCGAGCCGTCGCCGGGCGGCGGCCGCATTGACGTCAGCGCGCGCCTTGACGCCGGCACGCTGGTGGTGCGCGTCGCCGACACCGGACAGGGACTCGCCGGCGGCGGTGCGCCCGGCCAGGGCATCGGCCTCGCCAACATCCGCGAGCGGCTCGCGCTGCTGCACGGCACCGCGGCGCGCCTCGAGCTCCACGCGAACGCGCCGCGAGGCTTCGTCGCCGAGATCCGACTGCCGTGCGCGGCCGGCGGCGCGCCGGCGATGCGGGTCGCCGGCATGACCACCCACGAGGGCACGCCGCAATGACGAGCGCCACCGCATTGATTGCCGAGGACGAGCCGCTGATGCGCGATCGCTTGAGGGAAAAGCTCGCCGACCTGTGGCCGGAATGCCGGATCGTCGGCGAGGCCGCCGACGGCGACGAGGCGCTGGCGCTGTTCGACGCGCATGCGCCTGAGGTCGCGTTCCTCGACGTGCGCATGCCAGGCAGGAGCGGACTCGACGTGGCGGCGCTGATCGGCGGGGATTGCCACGTGGTGTTCATCACGGCGTACGACCAGTACGCGGTCAATGCGTTTGCCGCGGGCGCCGCCGATTACCTGCTGAAGCCGGTCGACTCCGATCGCCTGGCGCAGACGATCGAGCGGGTGAAGAAGAAGCTGGCGAGCCCGCCGGCCGACCTGTCCGAGCTCGTCGCTGAATTGAAGCGCAACGCGGGGCTTGCACCGGCGCCGCGCCTCAAGTGGATCAAGGCGGCGGTGGGCAAGCAGGTGAAGCTCATCGCCGTCGCCGACGTCGTGTTCTTCCAGTCGGACACGAAGTACACGCGCGTGGTGCTGCCGCAGTCGGAGGCGCTGATCCGCACGCCGCTGAAGGATCTCCTCGCCGAGCTCGACCCGGACCAGTTCTGGCAGGTGCATCGCGGCACCGTGGTCAACCTCGACGCTGTTGCCGGGGTGCTGCGCGAGGATGCCGAGCGCCAGTTCGTGCTGCTCAAGAATCGGCCCGACCGCCTCGCGATCTCGCGGCAGTTCATCCACCGCTTCAAGCAGATGTAGCGAGGCTACGCGGCCGGCAGCGACGCCATGTCGATGACGAAGCGATAGCGCACGTCGCTCTTGAGCATGCGCTCCCAGCATTCGTTGACTTTCTGGATCGGTGTCAGCTCGATGTCGCAGGCGATGCCGTGGCGACCGCAGAAGTCGAGCATCTCCTGGGTTTCGGCGAGGCTGCCGATCATCGAGCCGGCCAGGCTGCGGCGGCGGAACACGAGCGGCAATGCCGACACCGGGACCGTCCTCTCCGGGATGCCGACGAGCACCATCGCGCCGTCGACCTTGAGCAGCTTGAGGTAGCTCGACCAGTCGATGTCCGCCGAGACGGTGTTGATGAGGAGGTCGAAGCGGCCCTCGAGCTCGGTGAACGTGCGCGCATCCGAGGTGGCGAAGAATCGATCCGCGCCCATGCGCTTCGCATCGTCAGCCTTGGCGTGCGAGTGACTCAGCACGGTGACGGTCGCGCCCATGGCGTGCGCGAGCTTGACGCCGACGTGGCCGAGGCCGCCGAGCCCCACGATCGCGACTTCCTTGCCGGGACCTGCATGCCAATGCATCAGCGGCGAGTACAGCGTCACGCCCGCGCACAGCAGCGGAGCGGCGGCCGCCGGCGGCAGGTTGGCGGGCATGCGCAGCACGAAGTCCTCGTGCACGACGATGTGATCCGAGTAGCCGCCCATCGTCGGCGTGCCGTCGTGATCGCGGCCGTTGTACGTCGGCACTTGGCCTTCGGTGCAATACTGCTCGAGCCCGCGCGCGCACTGCGGGCAGTGGTGACAGCAGTCGACGAGCACGCCGACGCCCACGGTGTCGCCGGGCTTGAACCTGGTGACGCGCGATCCGGTGTGGGTCACCACGCCGACGATCTCGTGGCCCGGCACC
Source organism: Casimicrobiaceae bacterium (assembly GCA_036553845.1). Lineage (GTDB taxonomy): Bacteria > Pseudomonadota > Gammaproteobacteria > Burkholderiales > Casimicrobiaceae > VBCG01. The sequence continues at coordinate 11,038 of DATBOK010000011.1, read as the reverse complement.
ATGGGAAAGATCGAGCCGCCCCATTCGTCGCGCGCCTGGTGGATGTCGGAGTGGCAGATGCCGCAAAACCTGATCGCGACGGCGACATCGTGCTCGCGCGGCGCGCGGCGATCGAACGTGTAGGGCACCACCGGCGTGCGTGCCGACAGCGCGGCGAATCCATGGGCTCGGGACATGGCTTTGGCGTGAAGTGGATGTGAAGAAACGGGGAAGCGACGCGAATGCCGATGATACGTCGTCGCGCGGGGCTTACGTTGCTACCATCGCGACGCGGTGCGCGCTGTGACCGCCATGACGCAAACGAGGAACGGCCATGACAAAATTGATGAACGGGCCCGACGATTACGTCGATGAATCGCTGGACGGGCTGTGCGCGGCATTCGACGGCTACCGGCGCACGGGGCGCGGCGGCCGGGTAATCGCGCGCGCCGACGCGATGATGCGCGGCCGCGTCGGCGTGGCGACCGGCGGCGGCTTTGGTCACCTCCCCCTGTTCGCGGGCTACGTCGGCGACGGCATGCTCGACGCTTGCGCGGTGGGCAACGTGTTCGCGGGTCCGCCGGTCGGCGTCTGCGCCGACGCGCTGCGCGCGGCGGATGGCGGCTGCGGCGTGGTGTGCGTGCTCGGCAACTACGGTGGCGACCGGATGAGCTTCGGCGAGGCCTGCGATGATTTCGCCGATGCCGGCGGCACGACCGCGACGGTGATCGTCGCCGACGACGTCGCCAGTGCGCCGCGCGCCGAAGCAGGCAAGCGCCGCGGCGTGGCGGGAATGGTGTTCGCGTTCAAAGTCGCCGGCGCCAGCGCCGCACGCGGCGATGCCCTCGACGTCGTCGCCGGGTTCGCGCGGCGCGCGGCCGGGCGCACGCGCTCCATCGGCGTCGCGCTGGCGCCATGCACCATTCCCGGGGCGGATGCGCCGGGTTTCAGCGTGGCCGCCGGCAGGATCGAGATCGGCATGGGGATCCACGGCGAGCCGGGCATCGAGGCGATGCCGCTCGCGTCCGCCGACGCCGTCGCCGATGCGATGCTCGATCGGCTGCTGGCGGATGGCGCCGCTGGCGATGGCGGGCGTGTCGCCGTGCTGGTCAACAGCCTCGGCGCGACGCCGCTCGAGGAACTGCTGATCATCTACCGCCACGTCGCGCGGCGGCTTGCCGCGCGCCACGTGACGGCGGTGCGCCGCTACGTCGGCCACCATGCGACATCGATGGAGATGGCCGGCTGCTCGATCTCGCTGCTCGACCTCGATCTGGAGCTCGAGGCGCTGCTCGCGGCGCCCGCGCGATGCGCGTTCTGGCGGTGAGCGCGATGCTCGACAACGATGTCCTCGCCGAAGCGCTCGCAAGCATCGCCACGCGCGTCGACGCCATGCGCGACGCGCTCAATGCCGCCGACCGCAGCCTCGGCGACGGCGACACCGGCATGACGATCGCCGGTATCGTCGGCGCGTGGCAGGCCGCATCGCTGCGCGACGCTGCCGACGTCGGTGCGGCGATCATGGCGCTCGGCCGCGCCGCGGCGTCGGCGACCGGGTCGAGCCTCGGCTCGGTGATCGCGACCGGCCTGCGTGCCGCGGGGCGCGATGCCGCCGGGCGCGCCACGCTGGATCGCGCGGGCCTAGTCGCGGCACTCGACGCGGCGCTGCGCGCGATCGGCGAGCGCTCGGGTGCGCAGCCCGGAGACAAGACGGTGCTCGATTCGCTCGTCGCGATCCGTCACGCACTGGCGGGCGCCACCGCGAAGGAGGGTCTTCTCGCGGTCGCGCTCGCGGCCGCGGAGCGCGCGCTGCGCGACTATCGCGACCGTGCGTCGAAGCTCGGCCGGGCGCGCATGTACGGCGAGCGCTCGATCGGCCACGACGACCCCGGCATGCTGGCCATCGTGCTGCTGCTGCGCGCGGCGCTCGCCACGCCGGGCGAATCGGGCGTGGCGCGTACCTGACGCGATGGGCGACGAAGCGCAAGTCGCGCAATCGAGGCGTCGAACGTGCGCGTGCGGCTGATAAGATGCATGCATTGCAATGTTCGACCGCGCGTCGCCGCCGCGCGCGCAGCGCATGCCGCCGATCGCCATCCTCCGCTTCTCGCGCACCGAGGGCCCCGCGTATTTCGCACAGTGGCTCGACGCGCGCAAGCTGCCGTGGCAGCTCGTCGCCCTCGATGCCGGCGCGGTCGTGCCGGCCGATCCGCGCGCCTTCGCCGGCATCGGCATGATGGGCGGCCCGATGAGCGTCAACGACGCGCTGCCGTGGATCGATCCGGCCTGCAGGCTGCTGCGCGATGCCGTCGACGCGCGGGTGCCGGTGATCGGGCATTGCCTCGGCGGCCAGCTGCTGGCGCGCGCGCTCGGCGCGGACGTCACGCGGGCTGCGCAAACCGAGATCGGGTGGATCGACGTCGACGTGGCGCCTGCTGCAGACGCCGCCGCGTGGTTCGGCGCGCGCACGCGATTCACCGCGTTCCAGTGGCACTACGACGCGTTCGCGCTGCCCGCCGACGCGACGCGCGTGCTGTCGAACGCGTTCAACCCCAACCAGGCGTACACGATCGACGATCGTCACATCGGCATGCAATGCCACGTCGAGATGACCGAGGATCTGGTCGACACGTGGTGCCGCGCCGCGCCCGACGAATTGCCGGCGGTGTCCACGCCCGCGCTGATGAGTGAGGCCGACATCCGCGACCGCCTCGGCGCGAGGATAGGCGCCCTGCACGACGCGGCCTCGGCCGTCTACACGCGCTGGGCGTCGAACTTGCGTCACTGACCGCGATGCCCGTGATCCGCGCGCTGCCCGATCTCCTGATCAACCAGATCGCCGCCGGCGAGGTGGTCGAGCGGCCGGCGGCGGCACTGAAGGAGCTGGTCGAAAATGCGCTGGACGCCGGTGCCACGCAAGTCGACGTCGACCTCGCGGGTGGCGGCATCCGCCGGATCCGCGTCGCCGACGACGGCGACGGCATCGAGCGCGACGAGCTGCCGCTGGCGGTCGCGCGCCACGCGACGTCGAAGATCGCGCTGCCCGCCGACCTCGAGGCGATCGCCACGCTGGGCTTTCGCGGCGAGGCGCTGGCATCGATCGCCGCCGTGTCGCGCTTCGCGCTGGCGTCGAAGCGCCGCGGCAAGCCGCACGCATGGCGCATCGAAGTCGAGGGCGGGCAGATGGGCGCGACCTCGCCGGCCGCGCTCGCCGCCGGCACCACAGTCAGCGTCGAGGAGCTTTATTTCAACACCCCGGCGCGACGCAAGTTCCTCCGCTCGGAAGCCACCGAATGGGCGCACAGCGCGGAGGCGTTCGCCCGCGTGGCGCTGGCGCGGCCCGACATCGGCTTCACGCTCGCGCACAACGGCCGCGTCCAGCACCGGTTGCAGGCGGCGGGGCGGCGCGCGCGCATCGAGGCATTGTGCGGGCGCGCCTTCGCCGACAACGCCGCGGACGTCGACGCCGACGCCGGCGCGATACGGATCACGGGTTACGCGGTGCGCCCGGCATACGCCGCCAACGGTGGCGGCCAGTACGTGTTCGTCAACGGGCGCTTCGTGCGCGACCGCGTGCTGGCGCATGCGCTGCGCGAGGCCTATCGCGACGTGCTGCACCACGAGCGCGTGCCGAGCTACGTGCTGTGGCTGACGCTCGACCCGCGGCACGTCGACGTCAACGTGCATCCGCAGAAGATCGAGGTGCGCTTCCGCGACAGCGGCGGCGTGCACCAGTTCGTGCGCCATGCGGTCGAGCGCGCGCTCGCCGGCACGGCGTCGGAACAGCCGGCGGTCTCGGCGGCCGACAAGCTCGGCATCGCCGCGGCGCGCGTGCCGCCATGGGGTGCCGCACCGTCGCAGCCGGCGCTCGTGCTTGCCGCCGCGGCCGCCGAGCCGGCGCCGTTCTACGCGCGCCTGTTCGGCGCGCGCACCATGGCCGGCGACGCCGGCCAGCCCATCGCGGGATCGCAGGGCGACGGCGGCGGCGCGCCGTCCGGCGCGGGCCGTTTCGACGGCACGCGGATGCTCGACCACGCGCACGCGCGCGACGGCGGCGCGCCGCTGGCGCCGGACGAGGAGTTTCCGCTCGGATTCGCGCTCGCGCAGCTGCACGGCATCTACATCCTCGCGCAGAATCGCAACGGACTCGTGCTGGTCGACATGCACGCCGCACACGAGCGCATTGTCTATGAAGGGCTCAAGGCGTCGCCTGCGGCGGCGATGGCGACCCAGCCGCTGCTCGTGCCGACGACGTTCGTCGCCGATGCGCTGGACATGGCCACCGCCGCCGAGAATCGCGAGATGCTCGACGCACTGGGCTTCGACGTCGGCGCGCTCGGCCCGGCGACGCTCGCCGTGCGCGCGATCCCGGCGCTGCTCAAGGACGCCGACGCGGTCGCGCTGGCGCGCGCCGTGCTGCACGACGTGCGCGAGTTCGGGGCGAGCGCCGTGCTCGCGCAGCATCGCGATGACCTGTTCTCCACCATGGCCTGCCATGCGGCGGTGCGCGCCAACCGCCTGCTGACGCTGCCGGAAATGAACGCGCTGCTGCGCGAGATGGAAGCCACCGAGCGCGCCGGCCAATGCAATCACGGCCGGCCGACCTGGTATCGCCTGTCGCTCGCCGACCTCGACCGGCTGTTCATGCGCGGCCGCTGATGCGCGCGCCGCCGGTCGTGCTGCTGATGGGCCCGACCGCCGTGGGCAAGAGCGCGGTGGCGCTGGCGCTCGCCGAGCGCGTCGGCGGCGAGATCGTCAGCGTCGACTCGGCGCAGGTGTACCGCGGCATGGACATCGGCACCGCCAAGCCGGGCGCGGCCGACCGCGCGCGCGTCGTGCACCATCTCGTCGACATCGTCGATCCCGACGCGCGATATTCGGCGGCGCAATTTGCCGTCGACGCGCGGGCGGCGATCGCCGTGGTCCGTGCGCGTGGCGCTACGCCGATCCTCGCCGGCGGAACGATGCTTTACTTCAAGGCGCTGCGCGAAGGACTCTCGGCGCTTCCGGCCGCCGACGCGGCCACGCGGGCCGCGATCGATGCGCGTGCCGCGGCCGAAGGCTGGCCCGCGCTGCACGCCGAACTTGCGCAGGTGGATCCGGTGACGGCTGCGCGCATCGCGCCGCAAGACGGGCAGCGCATCCAGCGTGCGCTCGAAGTGTGGACGCTCGCCGGCGTGCCTATGTCACGCATGCAGGGCGCGCGCGATTCCGGCGGCGAGGGCGCGGATCTCGGGACAGTGATCAGCGTGGCACTGCTGCCTGCTGACCGCCCGCGATTGCATGCAGCGATCGCGATTCGATTCGATGCGATGCTCGCCGCTGGCCTGATCGACGAAGTCGCGGGACTGCGCCGTCGCTTCCGGCTCGACGCCGATTTGCCGTCGATGCGCGCGGTCGGCTATCGCCATGCCTGGGCCTATCTCGACGGCGATTGCGATGCCGCGGCGATGCGCAGTCGAGGGATCGCGGCAACGCGCCAGCTCGCCAAGCGCCAGTTTACCTGGCTGCGTCGCACGCAAGCGTTGGTGATCGATCCGTACGCTACATCGCCGCAGGCAGCCGTGGGAAAAATCGCCTCTTTGGTGGAATTGTCACGCGCGTGACGCGCGATACCGCCGGAATTGGCACGCTTGCTGCTTGATTGTGCGCGACCCTTCATCGGCACGTCACGACACCAAGAATGCGACATTCCCCTGCTCGACTCGCCACGATTTTCCTCGCCTCCACACTCGCTGCCAACGCCACCTTCGTTTCCGCCGCACCTTTTCCGACCTACCCCCTCGGTACGACTGCCGGTACCTGGCAGACCGACCGCTACGCGCCCAGTGCCTTCACCGATGTCGGCACTATCGCGGGGCGTGACGAAGTCCTTGGATTGGGGATCGCCGATTCCGACAGCCTCGCCAATCGACCACCGGCGTTTCAATACACGTTCTACAACACCCAGGGACGCGGTTTCGCGACTGCCTACGGTGCCTATGCAGTGAGCTATGGCAGCGTCTACATCCCTTCGGCGTGGCAAACGTCTGCGGGACCCGCCAGCAACCGCCGCACCGACCTCTGGACGGTGCTGTCGCCGGCAACCGGGGGCGACACCTGCACGGCATCCAATTGCAATCTCTTTCCGATCATCAGCTTTTCCAACGCCGATGGCGCCGATCCGCTCAACGCCGGTGCCAACGGGCGTTTTCGCGTTTTCGACGGCAACTCGGCGAGCGTCGACGGCTGGAACGACCTCGCAGCCGCAGTCAACTACGACAACTGGAACGACGTCTGCACGGTATTCAACGGCGTCGACGTAAAGGTGTACGTCAACGGCGTGCTTGGCTATACGATGACCGACCTCACGCAGGGCGACAACTCGTTTGGGCCACCCACGCTCTACTCGCGCGTGATGGTCGAGGCGTACAACTTCGGTGGCGCGAACTGGACGGCGAACTGGAGTGGCGTCGGCGCGGGCCAGCTGTCGACGTCGTCCGTCGACGCGGGCAGCAACCAGAGCGCCGCGATCGGCGCAGCATTCGGCCAACCGCTCGCCGTGACGGTGCTCGACAGCGACGGTTCGCCGCTGCCTTGCGCCCCGGTTACGTTCACTGCACCGGCGTCGGGTCCCGGCGCCTCGCTTTCGACAACAACTGTGCTCACCGGCCGCGACGGTGTCGCGAGGGCCACGGCGATGGCGAACGGACAGGCCGGCAACTACGAGATCGGCGTCAGCGTCAACGGCGTGGCGGAAACCCCGTTCGAGCTCAACAACGTCGCATCGGTCCGTAGCGCCCTGCCGCCGGCGCCGGTACCGGCCAACGCGCCTTGGGCATTGGCGACGCTCGGGGCTCTGCTCGTGCTGTTTACAGCGCTGGTCAGGCGTCGTCGCGGCGCGCACTGAACACCACGCGATTGCGGCCGGCGCGCTTGGCGGCGTACATCGCCGCGTCGGCGCTGGCGAGAAGTCCCGGCGGATCGCTGGCGTCGTCGGGAAAGAAGGCGACGCCAATGCTCGCGCCGATTGGTAACGTCGTGATCGGCGGCGTCGCCAGCGTGTCGAGAATTCGATGTGCAAGCACCGCAAGGTCGCGCCCGTCGCGTGCGCCCGCGGCGCCGATGACGAATTCATCGCCTCCTATGCGCGCCAGCACGTCGGAGTCGCGCTTTTCGGCCCTGAAGCGTCGCGCGATTTCGGCAAGCAGCGCATCGCCGGCCTCGTGCCCGGCGGTGTCGTTCACCGCCTTGAAGCCGTCGAGGTCGATGCACAGGAGGCCGAGCGTGCTGCCCTCGCGGCGTGCCTGTGCGAGCGCATAGCCCAGCCACTGCGTGAAGAAGCGGCGGTTGGGAAGCTGCGTCAGGTCGTCGTGATCGGCCTCGCGCCGAATGCGGTCGACGAGGTGGCGCCGCTCGCCCAGCTCGCGGGCGATCGCCGCGTACAGGATGACCAGCAGGGCGACGCCGAGACCGACGCCGATGGCGAGCAGGCGCAACGTGTCGTCGTAGTGGCGCCGCAGCAGCGCGCGCGCGGCGCCGGCGCGCGCGCTCAAGTCGGCGTGCATCGACTCCCAGCCGAGGCGGATCGTGCGCATCGCCGCAATGCCGCGGTCGGAGAGCGCCATCGCCTGCGCGGCCGCGAAGCCCTGCTGCCGGCGCAGCTCGACATTGGCCGCCAGCGCCGACAGCAGCGCGCCGATGTGGGGCTCGAGCGCGGTGAGCGCGCGCATCGTCGCGGGGTCGGCGGCGGCCAGCGCCTTCGCCTCGGCGATGCGCGTGCCGACGTCGCCGATGGCGATCCGGTACGGCACGAGGTAGGTGTCGCCGCCGCTGACAAGGTAGCCGCGCTGGCCTGATTCCGCCGTGCGCAGCGCGAGATAGACCGAGGTCACCGCGAAGTCGATTTCGCGCAGGTTGTTGCCCTTGCGGCCGACATCGAGGAAGGCATTGCCTTCGCGCACCGCGAAGGCGAGCGCGATGACGAGTCCGAGCGCGCCGGAGACGAACGCCACCAGCAGCTTGATCTCGAGCGGAAACGAGCTGGATTTCATCGTCGATGCGGATGTGCGCACGGCCCCTGGGCGCCCGCGCGGCAACGGCGGGCGACGCGACGCATTGTGCAATAATGAGCGTCCCGGCGCACGCGCGAAATGGCGCATCCCGCGTGCGGGTGCGGCTTTCGACTCGACCATGCAACGCTTCACCCTGTACGACAAGCTCTTCGACAGCCACGTCGTCCGCACCGACGGCGACGGCACGGTGCTCCTGTATATCGACCGCCATCTCGTGCACGAGGTGACGAGCCCGCAGGCCTACGAAGGCCTGCGGCTGGCCGGGCGCAAGCCGTGGCGCACGCAGTCGATCGTCGCCACCGCCGACCACAACACGCCGACCACGCACTGGGCCGAAGGCATTCGCGACCCGGTGTCGCGCACGCAGGTCGAAACGCTCGATGCCAACATCCGCGCCACCGGCGCCAAGGCGTACTTCCCGTTCCGCGACCGGCGCCAGGGCATCGTCCACGTGATCGGACCGGAAAGCGGCGCCACGCTGCCCGGCATGACCGTCGTCTGCGGCGACTCGCATACCAGCACGCACGGCGCGTTCGCGGCGCTCGCCTTCGGCATCGGCACTTCCGAGGTCGAGCACGTGCTGGCCACGCAATGCCTCGTCACCCGCAAGTCGAGGTCGATGCTGGTGCGCGTCGACAACCGCCTGTCGCGTGGCGTGACGTCGAAGGACCTGGCGCTGGCGCTGATCGGCCGCATCGGCACCGCCGGCGGCACGGGGCACGCGATCGAGTTCGGCGGCGAAGCGATCCGCGCGCTGTCGATGGAAGCGCGGATGACGATCTGCAACATGGCCATCGAGGCCGGCGCCCGTGCCGGCATGATCGCCGCCGACGACATCACGTTCGACTACCTGCGCGGGCGGCCGTTCGCGCCGGCGGGGGAGGCCTGGGACCGCGCGGTCGCCTACTGGCGCACGCTGCATTCGGACGACGGCGCGTCGTTCGACGCCACGATCGTGCTCGACGCCGCCGATGTGCGGCCGCAAGTGACGTGGGGCACGTCGCCGGAGATGGTGGTGTCGGTGGAGGGCCGCGTGCCCGATCCGGATCGCGAGCGCGATGCCGCGCGTCGCGAGGGCATCGAGCGCGCGCTCGCGTACATGGGGCTCGCCCCGAACACGCCGATTACCGACATCCGCATCGACAAGGTTTTCATCGGCTCGTGCACGAACTCGCGCATCGAGGACCTGCGCGCCGCGGCGTCGGTGGCCCGCGGGCGCCGGATTGCCGACAGCGTGAAGCTGGCGATGGTCGTTCCGGGCTCCGGGCTCGTCAAGGCGCAGGCGGAGGCCGAAGGGCTCGACCGCGTGTTCCGCGATGCGGGATTCGAATGGCGCGAGCCGGGCTGCTCGATGTGTCTCGCGATGAACGACGACCGCCTCGAGCCGGGCGAACGTTGCGCGTCGACGTCCAACCGCAACTTCGAGGGGCGCCAGGGCGACGGCGGCCGCACGCACCTGGTCAGCCCGGCGATGGCGGCGGCGGCGGCGATCGCCGGGCATTTCGTCGACATCCGCCGCCTGTATCGCTGACACCGTTCCGCACGCGCATGCAAGCCTTCCGCCAGCACCTGGGACTCGTCGCCCCGCTCGATCGCGCCAACGTCGACACCGATGCGATCATCCCCAAGCAGTTCCTGAAATCGATCAAGCGCACCGGCTTCGGTCCCAACCTGTTCGACGCGTGGCGCTATCTCGACCACGGCGAGCCCGGCATGGACAACGCCGCGCGGCCGCGCAATCCGGCGTTCGTGCTGAACGAGCCGCGCTTCGCCGGCGCATCGATCCTCGTCGCGCGCCGCAACTTCGGCTGCGGCAGCTCGCGCGAGCACGCGCCGTGGGCGCTCGCCGACTTCGGCTTTCGCGCGCTGATCGCGCCGTCGTTCGCCGACATCTTCCACAACAACTGCTACAAGACGGGCCTCTTGCCCATCGTGTTGCCGGAAAACGTCGTCGCGCGCATCTTCGACGACGTCGCCGCGTTTCCCGGCTACCGGCTCGCGATCGACCTCGACGCGCAGACGGTCGCCACGCCGGACGGCGCCTTCGTGCACGGCTTCGACATCGAGCCCGACCGCAAGCATCGGCTCGTCAACGGCCTCGACGACATCGCGCTCACCCTCGCGCACGCCGACGCGATCCGCGCGTTCGAAACCGAGCGCCTGGCGCGCCACCCCTGGCTCGCGTAAGCGCGGCGATGCGGATCGCGCTCCTGCCGGGCGACGGCATCGGCCCGGAAATCTGCCGCGAGGCGGTCAAGGTGCTCGACGCGCTGGCGCGCGACGGCGTCGACGTGAGCCTCGAGCAGGGCACGATCGGAGGTGCCGGCTACGACGCCGCGGGCCATCCGCTGCCGCCGGAGACACTGGCACTGGCGCAGCGCGCCGACGCGGTGCTGATGGGCGCGGTCGGCGGCCCGCAGTACGACGCGCTGCCGCGCGCGATGCGGCCGGAGCAGGGCATCCTCGGCATCCGCAAGGCGCTCGGCCTCTTCGCCAACCTGCGCCCGGCCCTGAACTACCCCGAGCTCGCGCAGTCGTCGACGCTCAAGGCGGAGGTGGTCGCCGGGCTCGATCTGATGATCGTGCGCGAGCTGACCGGCGACATCTACTTCGGCGAGCCGCGCGGCCGGCGCGTCACCGCGGCGGGCGAACCGGAAGGCTTCGACACGATGCGCTATGCCGAAGGCGAGATCGTGCGCATCGCGCGCGTGGGCTTCGAGATCGCGCGCCGGCGCGCGCGCCGGCTGACGTCCGTCGACAAGGCCAACGTGCTCGACACGTCGATCCTGTGGCGCGAGACGGTGACGGCGCTCGGCGCCGAATACCCCGACGTCGCGCTCTCGCACATGTATGTCGACAACGCGGCGATGCAGCTCGTGCGCAACCCGAAGCAGTTCGACGTGATCGTCACCGGCAATCTGTTCGGCGACATCCTGTCGGACGAGGCGTCGATGCTGGCGGGCTCGATCGGCATGCTGCCGTCGGCTTCGCTCGATGCCAACGGC
>DATBOK010000257.1:0-21042 GCA_036553845.1 Casimicrobiaceae bacterium | reverse complement strand
ATCCGCCAGTCCCAGGCGGCGATGGGCGCCTGCCCGCGGCCGGCCCACCACGCCATCACCGCGAAGAACGGCGTTGCATAGATCATCCGCAGCGCCAGCAGCGTCACGGCGTCGAGCGATGGGTCGGAGGCGTAGGCGAGCTTGACGAGGATCGCCTTGAACGAGAAGCCCAGCACGCCGACTACCGCGCACAGCGCGCCGGCCCAGCGCGCCCCGCGTGTCACGGCCACTGCACGAGTCCGCTCCAGGCCGTGGCGAGAATGATGATGCCGAAGGCGATCCGATACCACGCGAACGGCCGGAAATCATGGCGGCTGACGTAGCGGATCAGCCAGCGCACGCAGGCGAAAGCCGACACGAACGCCGCGGCGAATCCGGCGCCGAGCATCGGCAGCGACGCCGCGTCGAGCAGCGCGCGGTCCTTCCACAGCGAATACAGCGTGGCGGCGAACAGCGTCGGAATCGCGAGAAAGAACGAGAACTCGGTGGCGGCGCGGCGCGACATGCCGAACAGCATGCCGCCGATGATCGTGGCCCCCGAACGCGACGTGCCGGGGATGAGCGCGAACGCCTGCGCGCAGCCGACCTTGAGCGCATCGTGCCAGCGCATCGCGTCGACGTCATCGATGCGCGCGGGTGCACCGCGCGCGGCCTCGCGGCGTTCGGCCCACAGGATGAAAAGGGCGCCGACGACGAATGCGCAGGCGACCGGCACCGGCGCGAACAGCCGCGCCTTGATCGCGCGCTCGAGGAGGAGGCCGAGCACCGCGGCCGGCATGAAGGCGATCGCCAGGTTCAGCACGAAGCGCCGCGCACGCGGCTCGCGGCCCACGTTGCGCGCGACATCGAGCAGGCGCGCGCGAAACTCCCAGCACACGGCGAGGATGGCGCCAGCCTGGATCACGATCTCGAACATCTTCGCCTGCTCGCCGGTGTAGCCGAGCAGCGAACCGGCGACGATCAGGTGGCCGGTGCTCGACACCGGCAGGAACTCGGTGAGTCCCTCGACGATGCCGAGGACGAGCGCGACGATCAGCGAGGGCGAGTCCAAGAATGCGGGGAATGGTTGCGCACGTCACTACCCGCCGCGTCGGCGGCGGTAACGTGTCGCGACAGGGTTATCCGGCGCGGCTGGCCTTCATCGCCTGCAGCTGCGCCAGCACCTGCGACACCTGGTCCTGGTGGTCGCCGGGAATGGTGCCGTCCGGTGTCATGTGATCGACGACGCCAGGCAACGCTTGCGCGACGCTGCTCGCGGCCGCCTGCGGCGACAGGCCGAACTGCTGCGCGATCTGCGACAGCGCGCCGCTGCCCAGCACCTGCTGCAGGATGTCGGCATTGATCGGCACGTTGGGAGTGCCGGCGCGCACCCACGACTGCGCCGCCTGGCCATGCCCCGCCTGCTCGAACTGCTGCAGCAGCCCGCCGATGCCGCCGTTCTGCTGGATGACCTGCAGCACCATCTGCAGCATCGGATTGGCCGCCTGTGGCGCGCCGCTTGCCGGCAGGCTGCCCTGAGTGCCGCCACCCATCACCTGGCCGAGTACGTTGTTCAGCAAGCCGTCGAGCAATCCCATAGGGCGCTCCTCGCGTTGATCGTCAAAGGGGCTACGGTCGTAGGTACGCCCACCCCTGCTGCTGCTTCTGCATGATCTCGACCACCCCCGCCGGCACGTAGCCGACGTTATTCATCATGTCGACCTTCGTCAGCTTGGCGTTGCGCATCGTGTTCTCGCAGGCGACCACCTTGACGCCGGCGCCGAGCGCCTCGTCGACGCGGCCGGCGACCGGCGAATCCATCTTCAGCATGTTGATGCCGGGCCCGTAGGCGACGATCTCGATCGCGACATTGCCGGCGCCGAGGTCGGTCTGGATGTTCTTCGCGTTGTTGAGCGCGAGGTTCCACTTGCCGGGATCGTTGTCGCTCACCTGCACGACGATCCGGTTGGCGGGTGCGGCATCCGCCGCCACGGCGGTCGTCGCGATCGCGAACGCGCAGGCCGCGGCCGCGAGGAGGCCGGCAAGCGGGTGACGCGGGCGTATGGGCATGCGGGTCTCCACGGGGCCGAGGCGGACAGTGTAGCGCAGCGAACGGATGCGAGGCCGCTCTGCTATTGTGCCGCATCCCATTGCCGGTCGCCGCCATGCAAGCCCAACAGACCGACGACGCCAGCCTCGCGCTGTTCTGCGATTTCGAGAACATCGCCCTCGGCGTGCGCGACGCCAAGTACGAGAAGTTCGACATCGGCAAGATCCTCGAGCGCCTGCTGCTCAAGGGCAGCATCGTGGTCAAGAAGGCCTACTGCGACTGGGAGCGCTACAAGAGCTTCAAGGCGCCGATGCACGAGGCCAACTTCGAGCTGATCGAGATCCCGCACGTGCGCCAGTCCGGCAAGAACTCGGCGGACATCCGCATGGTGGTGGACGCGCTCGACCTCTGCTACACCAAGTCGCACGTCGACACGTTCGTCATCATCAGCGGCGACTCCGATTTCTCGCCGCTGGTGTCGAAGCTGCGCGAGAACGCCAAGCGCGTGATCGGCGTCGGCGTCAAGAACTCAACGTCCGACCTGCTGATCGCCTGCTGCGACGAATTCATCTACTACGACGACCTCGTGCGCGAGCGCAAGCGCGCGGCGCCGAAGAAGCCGCGCACGGCCGCGGCGAAGGCACCGGCCAAGGCGGCGGCGGCGAAGGCGGGCGACGAGCCGCGCGCGGACAGTGACACCGTGGACGGCAACGGCACGAGCCGCGACGAGGAGCGGCATCAGGAGGCCGTCGATCTCGTCGTCGAGACGGTCGAGGCGCTGGTCGCGGAGCGCGGCGAGGACGACAAGATCTGGGGCTCGATGGTCAAGCAGGCGCTGCGCCGCCGCAAGCCGGGGTTCACCGAGTCGTACTACGGCTACCGCTCGTTCAACGATTTGCTCGAGGATGCCGGCCGCGCGGGGCTGCTGACCCTTGCCCGCGACGACAAGTCCGGCGGCTATCTCGTCAGGCTCGCCGGCGACTAGGCCGGCTGCGCGCGCTTGCGCGCCCGCGGCGCTGCGGCGCCGGCACCGCCAAGGCCGAGCATCTCGAGCAGCCGTCCCGCATTGCTGGGCGCGTGCACCTTGTCGGTATTGTCGAAATAGCAAAACACGTCGCGCGACGTGCGCGGCGGCGCCGCGCCGCCGATGCGACGCGCACGCGCAGGCTCGCCTCCGTCGCGCCAGCGCTCGATGCGCGCCGCCCATTGCCGCAGCGCGTGGTCCGCATATCGGCTGCGGTAGAGATCCGTGGCGCCGTGCAGCCGCACGTAGACGAACGACGCGGTGACGTCGTCGAATTCCGGCCAGCGTCCGCCGGTGTCGGCCACCACCCACGCGACCTTGTGACGGCGCAGCAGCGCGATCAGCGAGGGATCGGCGAAGCTGGGATGGCGCGCCTCCAGCGCATGGCGCAGCGCGCGCTTCTGCGGCCCCCAGTCGAGCGCGACACGGCCTTTCACCTTGCCGTCGTGGCGGTGCGCGAGCTCGGCGGCGGCGACGGTGTCGCGCGGCAAGAGCGCGAGGAATGCGCCGACCAGCGCGGGTTCGAACGCAAACGTCGGCGGCAGCTGCCACAGGATCGGGCCCAGTTTGGTGCCGAGGTTGGCGAGGCCGGAGGCGAAGAAATTGGCCAGCGGCGCCGCGGCGTCGCGCAGGCGCAGAAGGTGCGTGATGTAACGCGGACCCTTGACGGAGAACACGAAGCGCGCCGGCGTCGCGTCGTGCCACGCCTGCCAGCTCGACGGGCGCTGCAGCGAATAGAACGAGCCGTTGAGCTCGATCGTCGGCAAGGCGCGCGCGGCGAACGCGAGCTCGTCCTTCTGCGCGAGGCCGGGCGGATAGAACGTGCCGCGCCAGGGCGGGTAGCGCCAGCCGGAGACTCCGATGCGAACGATGCCGCGCGCGGACATGATCGCGGATTGTCGCGCCGTCGCGTCCGTGGCGACGTCGGACGCCGCCTCGCCAGCGCGTCGGCGCCTGGCCGATACGATGCGCGGCGCCGCTACTTCCGCCCGTATTTCGCGGTGAACGATGCCTTGCCGAGCAGGTCGCCGTGGATCATGAAACCGACCATCGCCGCAGGCGCATTGACGTCGGCATCCAGCTTGTCCGTCTTCAATGCGTAGACGGTGAACACATAGCGGTGCGGCTTGTCGCCTTGCGGGGGACACGGGCCGCCGTAGCCGGGCGCGCCGAATTCGGTGCGCGATTGCACGGCGCCGGCCGGCATCTTGTTGGCTGCCGGATCGCCCGCACCGGCGGCCAGCATGGTCGTGCCCGGCGGCAGATTGAACACCACCCAATGCCACCAGCCGCTGCCGGTCGGCGCGTCGGGATCGTAGACGGTGACGGCGAAACTCTTCGTTCCCTTCGGCGCGTTCTTCCATGCGAGCGACGGCGAGACGTTGCCGCCGCTGCAGCCGAATCCCTTGTAGACCTGCGCTTCGGCGATCGTGCTGCCCGGCTTGACTTCCGCGCTCTCGAGCGTGAACGCGCCCGCCAGCGCGGGTACCAGCGCCAGCACCGCGAACACGGCCAGCGCGATCTGAATGCGTTTCATCGGTCCTCCATCGGTTGCGCGCACGACATGCCGTCAGGGCGGCTGACGTCCGCCGGCGCGAGCGGTTATAGTGCGCCAACGTCGCCGATGGCCGCAACATTCCCCGCGTGAGCACGATTCCGCTCGATCCCGAACTCGAGGCGTACAACGCCGCGGTCGCGGCAGCCGTGCCGCGCGCCGCCGACGCGACGCCGCAGGCACGGCGTGCGCGCGCCGAAGTCATCGCGCGCCGTTTCGCGTTTCCGGCGGACGCCGTCGGGCGTTCCGATCACTGGCTCACATTGCCGGGGCGCGAAGTGGCGGTACGCCTGTACCGGCCGCGCGCGGGGCGCCTGCCCGCGCTCGTCTACCTGCACGGCGGTGGGTGGGTGTCCGGAGGCATCGACACTCACGACGGCATCTGCGCCACGCTGGCACGCGATGCCGGCGTCATCGTCGCCAGCGTGCACTACCGGCGGGTGCCGGAGAACCCGTGGCCCGCGCCCAATGACGACGCCTACGCGGCCCTCGCGTGGCTGGCGGCGAACGCGGATGCGCTCGACGTCGATGCGCGCCGCATCGGCGTCGGCGGTGACAGCGCAGGCGCGCATCTGGCGATCGGCGTCGCGCTGGAAGCGCGCGATCGCGACGGGCCGCGGCTTGCGATGCAATTGCTGATCTACCCGGTGATCGAGCCCGTGTTCACGACCGCGAGCTACACGCGGCACGCGGTGACGGCGACGCTGACGCGCGACGACATGGTCGAATTCTGGCGTCACTACCTGCCAGCGCCGGGGACGGGCGATGCGCGCGCGCTGCCGGGGCAGGCGGCGCTGGCGGGGCTGCCGCCGGCGCACATCGTGGTGGCCGGGCACGATCCGTTGCACGACGAGGGCGCGAGCTTCGCGTCGCGGCTCGCATCGGCCGGCGTCGCGGTGACGCTGGTCGAGGCGCCTGCGCTCGCGCACGGTTTCGTGCGCGCGGTCCCGTATGCGGCGGCCGCGCGCGAGGCCGTCGACGCGATGAGCCGCGCGGTCGCGACCGCACTCGGTCGCTAGCGGCGCGCGGCGCAGGCCGCCTCGATCCGCCGTGCGCGCCTCCGCACGCGCTAGGCTTTCGTATACAGCTGCGCGCCCTGCTTCACGAATTCCACCGCCTTCGCCTGCATGCCCTGCGCCAGCGCGTCGGCTTCGGCGAGCCCTTCCTTGCGCGCGTACTCGCGCACGTCCTGCGTGATCTTCATCGAGCAGAAGTGCGGGCCGCACATCGAACAGAAATGGGCGAGCTTGGCGCCATGCTGCGGCAGCGTCTCGTCGTGGAACTCGCGCGCTTTGTCGGGATCGAGGCCGAGGTTGAACTGGTCTTCCCAGCGGAACTCGAAGCGCGCCTTGGAGAGCGCGTTGTCCCGCATCTGCGCACCCGGATGGCCCTTGGCCAAGTCGGCGGCGTGCGCGGCGAGCTTGTAAGCCATGATGCCGTCCTTGACGTCGGCCTTGTTGGGCAGGCCGAGGTGCTCCTTCGGCGTCACGTAGCAGAGCATCGCGGTGCCGTACCAGCCGATCATCGCCGCGCCGATCGCGCTGGTGATGTGGTCGTAGCCGGGCGCGATGTCGGTGGTGAGCGGCCCGAGCGTGTAGAACGGCGCCTCGCCGCACAGGCGAAGCTGCTCGTCCATGTTGTGCTTGATCAGGTGCATCGGCACGTGGCCCGGGCCTTCGATCATCACCTGCACGTCGTGCTTCCACGCGACCTGGGTGAGTTCCCCCAGCGTGGCGAGCTCGGCCATCTGCGCCTCGTCGTTGGCGTCGTGGATCGAGCCCGGGCGCAGGCCGTCGCCGAGCGAGAACGCGACGTCGTACGCCTTCATGATCTCGCAGATCTCCCCGAAGTGCGTGTAGAGGAAGCTCTCCTCGTGATGCGCGAGGCACCAGCCCGCCATGATCGAGCCGCCGCGCGACACGATGCCCGTCATGCGCCGCGCGGTCATCGGCACGTAGCGCAGCAGCACGCCGGCATGGATCGTGAAATAGTCGACACCCTGTTCCGCCTGCTCGATCAGCGTGTCGCGGTAGACCTCCCAGGTGAGCTCGGCTGCCTTGCCGTCGACCTTCTCCAGCGCCTGGTAGATCGGCACCGTGCCGATCGGCACCGGCGAATTGCGCACGATCCACTCGCGGGTCTCGTGGATGTTACGGCCGGTGGACAGGTCCATCACCGTGTCGGCGCCCCAGCGGATCGCCCACGTCATCTTCTCGACCTCCTCGCCGATCGACGACGACACCGCGGAGTTGCCGATGTTGGCGTTGATCTTCACGAGGAAGTTGCGGCCGATGATCATCGGCTCCGACTCGGGATGGTTGATGTTGTTCGGCAGGATCGCGCGGCCGCGCGCGATCTCGTCGCGCACGAACCCGGGCGTGATCGTCGCCGGTATCGACGCGCCGAAGCTCTGCCCCGGGTGCTGTCGCCGCACCGCCTCGGGCATCGCCGCCAGCATCGCCTCGCGCCGCTGGTTCTCGCGGATCGCGACGAATTCCATTTCCGGGGTGACGATGCCGCGCCGCGCGTAGTGCATCTGCGAGACGTTGGCGCCGGATTTCGCGCGCCGGGGCAGGCGATGGAGGTCGAAGCGCAGGCCGGCGAGCTCGGCATCGGCGGCACGCGCGCGGCCGAAGGCCGACGTCGGGCCGTCGAGCTCCTGGGTGTCGCCGCGCTCGCCGATCCAGGCTGCGCGCAACGCCGGCAGGCCGCGGCGGATGTCGATCGTCGCCGCGGGGTCGGTGTAGGGCCCGGAGGTGTCGTAGACGGTGATCGCGGGATTGGCTTCCTCCGCCCCGAACGATGCCGGGGTCGGTGCCTGCACGATCTCGCGCATGGGCACGCGCACGTCGGCGCGCGAGCCTTCCACGTAGATCCTGCGCGAGGCCGGCAGCGGCAGCACGGCCGCGGCGTCGACATGCGCGTCGCGCGCGAAAAAGCGATCGTTGGCGTTCATTCGGAGCTCCTCTCGTACGGCGGTTGCCGCGGGGAGCCGATGGCCTGGGCCATCCACGCTTCCCTCGCGCCGGCATTACCCGGATCAGGTTCCAAGGGTTTCATCTCACCCGCGCGGCAGGAACGCCGCACAGGACCCCTAGCGTTGACCCGACGCTACGCCAAATCGCCGCCATCGGCAAGCCGTGCAAAGGCCCGCGCGATGCAGCGGTCGCCACCAACGTCCCGTCTCACGCTAGAATCCGACGCTGAAGCCGCCCGGCGGTCATATCGACCGGACCGAGGCGGCCGCGAGCGATGCGCGCATTGATTGCAATTGCGCAAGTGATCGCCCAATTCGGCTACACCTGGAGGAGACACCCATGAAAGAATCACATCCGTTTCGTGCGCTTGCGGCGCTGTCGCTGGCCGCGATTGCCAGCGTATCGATCGCGGCGCCCGTGGTGCTGCGCGCCTCGCACCAGTTCCCCGGCGGCAAGGGTGACGTGCGCGACGACATGGTGCAGATGATCGCGCGCGACGCGAAGGCGGCCAACGTCGGCCTCGACATGCAGGTATATCCGGGCGCGTCGCTGTTCAAGCCCGACCAGCAATGGAACGCGATCGTCTCGGGACAGCTTGACATCACCTTGTTTCCGCTCGACTACGCGAGCGGCAAGGTGCCGGCGTTCAGCGCCACGCTGATGCCGGGCCTGATTCGCAACCAGGATCGTGCCAAGCGGATCAACGATTCGCAGTTCATGAAGGACGTGCGCGCGGAAATCGAGAAGAACGGCGCCATCGTCCTGTCGGACGCGTGGTTCGCGGGCGGCATGGCGTCGAAGGACAAGTGCATCGAGAATCCGTCCGATCTCAAGGGCATGAAATTCCGTGCGGCCGGGCCGACTTTCGCCGGCATGTGGGAAGCGGCCGGCGCGAGCATTGTGACGCCACCGTCGAACGAGATCTACAACGCGTTCCAGACCGGCGTGGTGACGGGCACCGACACGAGCCTCGGCACCTTCGCGTCGATGCGCCTTTATGAGGTCTCCGGATGCCTGACGGCACCCGGCAACAACGCGCTGTGGTTCATGTACGAGCCCGTGCTGATGTCGAAGAAGGTGTTCGAGCGCCTGGACAAGGCGCAGCAGCAGGCGCTGGTCAGCGCCGGCAAGAAGGCGCAGGCGTACTACGAAGGCAAGGCGAACGAGGTGAACGCGGAGGCGATCAAGGCCTTCGAGGACCACAAGGTGAAGGTCACGACGCTGACCGACGCCCAGTACGACGCGTGGATCGATCTTGCGAAGAAGACGTCCTACGCGAAGTTCGCCAAGGATGTCCCGAACGGCCAGAAACTGATCGACGAGGCGCTCGCCGTCAAATAGCGCGGGAGCGCGCGACGTTCAAGGCCGGCGGGCGCGCAGCGTCCGCCGTCCGCCGTCCACGCGCTCCGCCATTCGCCACTTCCCGATGATGCCCGCGGACGCTCGCTCGCTCGCCAGCGCGTACCTGCGCATCGTGCGTGTGCTGTCGCGCATTTCGGGGGCGGTCGCCGCCGGGCTGATCGCGCTCGGCGTCGTCGTCATCTGCGAGATGGTCGTCGAGCGCTACGTGCTGGGCCGCACCACGATCTGGCAGATCGACGTCGTCACCTACAGCATCGTCGCCGCCGCCTTCATCGGCAGCGCATACGTCCTCATGACGCGAGGCCACGTCAACGTCGACGTGCTGCCGCTGCATCTGGCGCCGCGCGCACGGTTTCGCCTCGCGCTCCTCACTACGACGGTGGCCATGGTCTTCTGCATCGTGCTCTGCGTGCTGGCGATCATCTACTGGCACGAGGCGTGGGCAGCCAACTGGCGCTCCAACACCGTGTGGCGTGCGCGGTTGTGGATTCCCTACAGCGCCATGCCGATCGGGCTCGTGCTGCTGGTGCTCGAATACCTGGCCGAGATGATCCGGCTCGTCACGGGCCGCACGCAGCCCTACGGACTGGAACCCAAGAGGCTACTGGAATGACCCCGACCTCGGAGGGCGCGATCGTCATCGCGGCGACGCTCCTCGTGCTGTTCTCCGGCATTCCCGTCGCCTTCGGCCTCGGCGCGATCTCGATCGTCTTCCTGCTGATCTTCCAGGGCTTCGACGCGCTGCACGTCGTCGCCGAGACGTTCTATGGCGGCCTCGACGATTTCACGCTGGTGGCGATTCCGATGTTCGTGATGATGGGCGCCGCGATCGGATCGTCGCCGGCCGGCAAGGACCTCTACGAAGCGCTGGACCGCTGGCTGTACCGGCTGCCCGGCGGCCTCGTCATCTCCAACCTCGGCGCGTGCGCGCTGTTCGCGGCGCTGACCGGCTCGTCGCCGGCCTGCTGCGCTGCGATCGGCAAGATGGGCATTCCGGAGATGCGCCGCAGGGGCTATCCGGACGAGATCGCCACCGGCTCGATCTGCGCGGGGGGCACGCTCGGCATCCTCATACCGCCGTCCATCACGTTCATCCTCTACGGCATCGCCACGGAAACCTCGATCGGCCGGCTGTTCCTCGCCGGCGTGCTGCCGGGGATCATGCTCACCGGCCTGTTCATGCTGTGGACGCTGTTCATCATCTGGCGGCGTGGCGTGCGCTCGTACGCGCCGGATTTTCGCTTCACCTGGGTGCAGAAATTCGCGGCCATTCCGAAAATCGCGCCGTTCCTGGCGATCATCTTTGCCGTGATGTACGCGCTGTACGGCGGCATCGCGACGCCGTCCGAAGCGGCCGGTGTGGGAGCGGCGCTGTGCGTGGTGCTGGCGGTGAGCATCTACCGGATGTGGCGCCCGCGCGAGTGGTGGCAGATCCTGCGCGACACGATGCGCGAGTCCGTGATGATCCTGATGATCATCGCTGCCGCCGTCCTCTTCGGCTACATGCTGACATCGCTGTATCTGACGCAGACCCTGGCGCAATCCATCGCCGACGCCCACTTCAACCGCTGGGTGCTGATGGCGATGATCAACCTGTTCCTGCTCGTCTGCGGATTCTTCATCCCGCCCGCGGCGATCATCCTGATGACCAGCCCGATCCTGTTCCCGATCATCACCGCCGCGGGCTTCGACCCGGTCTGGTTTGGCGTGATCCTGACGATCAACATGGAGATCGGCCTCATCCACCCGCCGGTGGGGCTCAACATCTACATCGTCAGCGCCATCGCGCCGGACGTCCCGGTGACCCGCATCATGTGGGGCACGCTGCCCTATGTAGGCTGCATGTTCCTGGCGATCATCCTGCTGTGCGTCTTTCCGGAGATCGCGACCTGGCTTCCCGACCACTTGATGGGCCGCGGGCACTGAACTCACGCTTTCGCACCGGGTCGCTGTCCATGTGTCGGGAAACTTGAAGACGTCTGTCACGCGCGGTGCGATCGCCCATCGTCATACGCGCGCGGCAGGCACGCGCATCAGTCGCGGGCGAGAGGCTCCCTCGCGCACTCTTCCACCGTGCCTTCGGCGATCAGCGCGTCGATCTCGGCCTCGTCGTATCCGTGCTCGCGCAGCATTTCGCGCGTGTGCTCGCCGAGCAAAGGCGCGGGTCGCGCGACGCGCGCCGGCGTGCGCGAGAAATGCACGGGACAGCCCAGTGCACGCGTGTTGCCGGCGACGGGATGGGTGAGGTCGACGATCATGCCGCGCGCCCGCGTCTGCGGGTGCTCGAGCGCTTCGCCGATCGAATGCACCGGCCCCACCGGCACCCCGGCGGCGTCGAACGTGGCGATCCACTGCGCCGTCGTGCGCGTGGCGAGCACGGCGTTCATCGCCTCCACCAGCGCGCCCAGGTTTTGCATGCGCGCCGAGTTCGTGGCGAAGCGCGGATCGGCGCGCCATTCGGGATGTCCGAGCACGTCGGCGATGCGCTCCCAGTTCGCCTGGTTCGCGCCGCCGATGTTGATCCAGCCATCGCTGGCGCGAAACGCCTGATAGGGCGCGGTGAGCAGGTGCGAGGAGCCGGTGGGGCCGGGCGACGCGCCGGTGGCGAAGTAGATCGCCGCGTGCCAGTAGGTCTGCTGCAGCGCGGCCTCGAACAGCGACGTGTCGACGCTCTGCCCCTCGCCGGTCTTGAGCTTGTGCGCATACGCGGCGAGGATGCCGACGACCGCGAGGATGCCGGCGTTGATGTCGGCGACCGAATGACCATCCTTGACGGGCGGACCGCCGGGTTCGCCGGTGATCGACATCAGGCCCGCGAATCCCTGCGCGATGAGGTCGAAGCCGCCCTTGTCGCCGAGCGGCCCGTCGCGGCCGTAGCCCGATACTGCGCAGTAGATGAGGCCCGGATTCTCGCGCGCCAGCACGTCGTAGCCGAGCCCGAGCTTTTCGAGCGTGCCGCGGCGATAGTTCTCGGTCAGCACGTCGGCGCGGCGCACCATCCGCATGAGCACGTCGCGGCCGCGCGCATGCTTGAGGTTGAGCGCGATGCCGCGCTTGTTGCGGTTCAAGATCATGAACGGCGCCGAAACGCCGTTGACGCGCGGTTCGCGGTAGTCGCGCGCATCGTCGCCGCCGGGAAGCTTTTCCACCTTGATCACGTCGGCGCCCATGTCGGCGAGCATCATCCCGCACGTCGGCCCGGCCATGATCTGCGCGAGCTCGAGCACGCGCATGCCGGCGAGCGCACCGCCGCGCGTCGCGGCACCCGCATTGGACGAGGCCGCACCGGCGGGCGGCGACGCGGGTGCGGGATCCGCCATCGTCAGCGCCCGCGAAACTCGGGCTTGCGCTTGGCGAGGAACGCCGCGTAGCCTTCGCGGAAGTCCGCGGTGTCGAAGCAGTCGAAGCATTCGTCATGTTCCGCTGTCGTCAGCGGCGAGCCCTCGGCCAGGCGGCGCGCGAACTGCTTGTGCCAGCGCGCGGCGAGCGGCGCGCCGTCGGCGATGCGCCCGGCGGTTGCGCGCGCTTCGCCGGCGAGCTCCGCATCCGGCACGACGCGCGTGACGAGCCCCTTGGCCTTCGCCTCGGCGGCGTCGAATACGCGTCCCTCGAGCAGGATTTCCAGCGCGACGGCGACGCCGGCAATGCGCACCAGCGGTGCCATTTCGGGATAAGCCATGACGAGGCCGAGGTTCTTGATCGGCGCGCCGAACCGGCTCGACTCGCCGCAGATGCGCAGGTCGCACAGCGCGGCGATCTCGAGGCCGCCGCCGACGCAGATGCCATGGATCTGCGCGACGAGGGGTATCGGGCACGTGGCCAGCGCATGCGCGGCGTCGTGCATGACGCGGCCATATTCGATCGCCTGGGCCTTGTTCGCGCGCGCCGTGGCGAATTCGCCGATATCGTTGCCCGGCGAGAACGCCCGCTCGCCGGCGCCGCGCAGGATGATGCAGCGCAGCCCGTCGTCGGACGACAGGCGATTGATCGCGACACCGAGGCCAAGCCACATGTCGCGCGTCAGCGCGTTGAGCTTTTCCGGGCGGTTGAGCACGACGGTGGCGATCGGGCCCTCTCGCTGCATTTGAATCGTATCGCTCATCGCATCGGGTTCCGAACGGGTTCGAGCGGCGGTGCCGCGCTCAGCGGTAGAACAGCTCGACCAGACCGAGGCCGGTAACCGGCACGTAGGTCACGAGCAGCAGCACGGCGACCAGCACCGCGATGAACCAGACATTGACGCGCGTGACCGCCCAGATCGACTCCCTGGCGATGGCGCTCGCCACCATCAGCACGCTCGCCACCGGTGGCGTCTGCTGGCCGATGCCGAGGTTGATCGTGACGATCAATCCGAAATGCACCGGATCGATGTGCATTGCGCGCACCAGCGGCATCACCACCGGCACGACGAGGATGATCGCCGCCGCCGAGTGCAGGAACATTCCGAGCAGCAGGAACAGCAGGTTGAGGAGCGCAAGCACGACCCACTTGTTCTGCGTGAATTCGGACACCGCTTGCGCCAGTGCCTGCGGCGCCTGCACTTCGGTGAGATACGTGCCGAGCAGCGCGCTGGTGGCGACCAGCAGCATCACCACGGCAGTCTGCACGCCGCCGTCGAGGATCGCCTTGCGCAAATCCTTGAGATCGAGCTCGCGGTAGATGACGAGGCCGACGATCAGTGCGGCGACCACGGCGAGCGCGGCGCCCTCGGTGGCGGTGACCACGCCGCCGAAGATGCCGCCGAGGATGATGATCGGCAGCAGGAACGCCCACAGCGCCTCGCGTGCCGTCTGCCGCACCCGCGCCCACGAGAACGTCGAGTCGCGCGGCAGGTCGTAGCGGCGCGCGAGCATCGTCGCCATGCCCATCAGGCCGGCGCCCCCCAGGATGCCCGGCACGATGCCGGCGACGAAGAGCTGCACCACCGAGGTCTCGGCCATCACCGCGTAGAGGATCATCGGGATCGACGGCGGGATGATGACGGCGAGCGTCGCAGCCGACGACATCGCCGCCGCGGCGAAGGCCGGCGGATAGCCCTTGCTCTTCATGCCCGGAATCAGGATCGAGCCGAGCGCGGCCACGTCGGCGACCGCCGACCCCGAGATCTCGGCGAAGAACAGCGAGGCGCCGATCGACACGTGCGCTAGCCCGCCGCGGATCCAGCCGAACAGCGACGACGCGAACGCGATCAGCCGGCGCGAGATGCCCGATGCGTTCATGATCGCGCCGGCGAGGATGAACAGCGGGATCGCGAGCAGCGGGAAGCTGGTGGCGCCGTTGTAGGTGACGATGACGAGGTTCGGCAGGATGCCGACGCCATGGGTGGCGACCATCGCCACCAGCGCGACGATGCCGAGCGCCACGGCGATCGGGATGTTGGCCACGATCAGCACCAGCACCGCGGCGAAGAGACCCAGCATGATGCCCATGGCGCCGCCTCAGTGCAGTCCGTCCGCCAGCGCGATGCCGTCGGCATTGACCGGCGGCGGGCGCGTGTTGGAGACGAGATCGACGAGGTAGGTCAACTCGGCGACGATGATGAGCAGCGCCGAAATGGGGATGACCGACTGCACGAGGTTCATCGAGATGGGCACGCTCACCAGCGTGTCCCCCGCGAGGATGGGCATGATCCACACGCCCATGACGCCGAGCACCGCGAAGAACGCGATGACGAGCACCTGCGCGCCGATGCTGATTGCGCGGCGCCAGGCCCACGGCGCGCGCTCGACCAGCTCGGGGCATCCGATGTGCGCGCGCTTGACCGACGCCAGCGCCGAGCCGTAGAACGTGAGCCACGCGAGCAGCACCGAGGCGAGCTCGTCGTACCAGATCAGCGAATGCCCGGTCATGCGGAACAGCACGCCGACGGTCACCTCGACGAACAGGATGACCATCAGCGCGCCGACCAGCCACTCCAGCGCGAGACCGTAGGCGGCGCGGAAGCGCAGCATCGCGGCGCGCGCCGCGATGCCCGCGCCGGGGTCATTTGCCAAGGTCGACCGCGCGATCGATCAGCGCCTTGGCGCCGGCGACCTCCTTGCCGAACTCGTCGTAGATCGTCTTGCTGGCATTGATGAACGCCGTCTTGTCGACCTCGTTCACCTGCATGCCGGCGCTCTTGAGCTTCTCGAGCAGGTCGCCTTCGTCCTTGACCGCGGTCGCGTAGACGTACGCCTGCGTTTCCTTCGCGGCGTCCTCGAGCGTCTTGCGCACGTCGGCGGGTAGCGTGGCCCAATGCTGCGTGCCGACGGTCAGGTACGCGGGCGTGTAGACGTGCCCCGACAGCGACAGGTACTTCTGCACTTCCTGAAGCTTGGCCGAGTAGATCTGCGTCAGCGGGTTCTCCTCGCCGTCCATCACGCCGGTCTGTAGCGCGGTGAAGAGCTCGGAGAACTTCATCGGGCTCGGATTGGCGCCGTAGGCCTCGAACATCTTCACCCGCCATTTGCCTTCGGGCACGCGCAGCTTGATTCCCTTCAGGTCGTCGGGCACCTTGATCGGGCGCTTGTTGTTGGTGAGATGGCGATAGCCGTTCTCCCACACCGCCAGCACCTGCAGATTCTTCTTCTGCGCGGCAGGCTCGAGGCTCGGCCAGAAGATCTCCTTCTCGATGCGCGCCATGTGCGCGCGGTCCTTGACGATGTAGGGCATCTCGAACATGCCGAACAGATCGACCTCGGAGCTCATCACCGTCGACGGCAGCGCCATGTCGAGCGTGCCGAGCTTGAGCTTCTGGATCATCTCCTTGTCGCCGCCGAGCTGGCTCGACCCATAGGTGACGACCTTCGCCTTGCCGCCGAGCTTCGCGTTGGCGCGCTTCGCGAATTCGTCGGCACTCTTCTGGAACAGCGAGCCCGGCTCGCCGACGTGGCCGAGCTTGATCGTCGTTTCCTGCGCGGCGGCGAGCGGCACGTAGCCGCCGCCGGCGGCCAGCGCAATGCCGGCGGCGACGCCGCGAAGCACGTCGCGGCGGCTCAATGTGACGCTCGGGTCATCGATGGTCATGGTCGAACTCCTCCGGAAAGTTGTCCGTTCGTGTTCCGCGGCGCGCGCACCCGGACGAGCACGCGGCCATCGTCGAAAGTCGGCGTCGTCAGGCAGCGCGCGCGAGCGCGGCAGGCGGCGTGGCCTCCAGGAAATCGAGGGCGGCCTGCACGCCGCCCTTGCGATGGGGCACGCCTGCCGCCGCGAGTCCCATCTCCACGCCGCATAGCGTGCCGCACAGCATCAGGTCGTTGAACCAGCCGAGATGGCCGATGCGGAATACCCTGCCGGCAAGCTTTCCCAGCCCCTGGCCGAGCGACATGTCGAATCGCTCCAGCACCACCTTGCGCAAGGCGTCCGCGTCATGGCCGTCGGGCATCACGATGGCCGTCAGCGTCGCGCTGTATTCCGCGGAGTCGGCACACAGGATCTCGAGGCCCCACGCCCTGACCGCGCGGCGCGTCGCTTCGGCCAGCCTCAGGTGTCGCGCGAACACGTGCTCGAGGCCCTCCTCGGCGAGCATCTCGAGCGCCTCGTTGAGGCCGTAGAGCAGGTTGGTCGACGGCGTGTAGGGGAAATAGCCACCGGCGTTGCTCGCCAGCATGTCGGCCCAGTCCCAGTACGCGCGCGGCAGGCGCGCCGACTTCGACGCGGCGAGCGCCTTCGCGCTGATCGCGTTGAACGACAGTCCCGGTGGCAGCATCAGTCCCTTCTGCGAGCCGCCGACCGTGACGTCGACGCGCCACGCATCGTGCCGATAATCGATCGACCCCAGCGACGAGATCGTGTCGACCATCAGGAGCGCGGGATGGCCGGCGCGGTCCATCGCCTCGCGGATCGGCGGAATGCGGGTGGTGACGCCTGTCGACGTTTCGTTGTGCACGACGCACACCGCCTTGATCGCATGCGCCGAATCGGCGGCGAGGCGCGTTTCGATCTCCGCGGCGCTCGCGCCGTGCCGCCAGTCGCCGGGGATGAACTCGACGGCGAGCTGGAGACGCTCGGCGAGGCGCTTCCATAGCGCCGCGAACTGGCCGGTTTCCGACATCAGCACGCGATCCCCCGGGGACAGCGTGTTGACCAACGCCGCTTCCCACGCACCGGTGCCCGATGCGCCGTAGATCACGACGTCCGCCTCCGTGCGGAACACGCGCTTCATCCCCGCGATTACCGCCTTGCCGAGCACGGCGAATTCGGGACCGCGATGGTCGATCGTCGGGCGGTCGATCGCGCGCAGCACGCGATCGGGGACGTTGGTGGGCCCCGGGATCTGCAGGAAATGACGGCCGGACGGGCGGCGATCGAACGGCATCATGGGGAACGGAGGCGACCTCGGCGGCAGCGCCGGGCGCGCATCACAGGGTGGCAAAAACGCATCCTACCGACTTCGCCGCGGACGGCGCAAGCGCGGACGGCGAAGACACGCGTGCGTATAATCGATGCGGCTCGTTCGTCAGGAAAGCGCATCGATGCGGTCGGCCATGCGATGGCGTGCTGAAACCGGCGCACGCCGTGTCGGCGCGAAGTGCATGCTGGCGCGCGAATCCTCGAGTTGCCGGAGATGAGCGCACCCTCCGGCGCATCGCAGCGCGCACCGGCGCATCCCCTGGTATTCCACGGCCGAGCGGCCGGCGGCGAGCTCGCGCGCCGGCTGCGCGCGGCGACCGGCGGCGACGTCCTCTTCGACGCCGCGTCCCGCGGGCGCTATGCCACCGATGCATCGATCTACCAGGTCGATCCCGTGGGTGTGCTGGTGCCGCGCAGCATCGACGATGTGCGCGCCGCGCTCGAGATCTGCCGCGAGCTCGGGGTCCCTGTGCTGCCGCGCGGCGCGGGCAGCTCGCAATGCGGGCAGACCGTCGGCGCCGCGCTCGTCATCGACGACAGCAGGCACCTCGACGCCGTGCTGGCATTCGACGCCGATGCGCTCACGGTGAGCGTCGAGCCCGGCATCGTCCTCGACGCGCTCAACGCCTGGCTGCGGCCGCATGGCCTGTGGTTCCCGGTCGACGTCAGCACGTCGGCGCAGGCGACCCTGGGCGGCATGGCCGGCAACAACTCCTGCGGCTCGCGCTCGATCGAATACGGCAACATGGTGCACAACGTGCTGGCGCTCGACGTCACGCTCGCCGACGGCAGCGAGGCGCGCTTCGGCACGGCCGCCGACATGGCGGGCGCGTCACCGCGCATCCGCGCGCTGATGGACACGCTCGCGGCGATCGGCACCCGCGAGCGTGACGAGATCGCGCGCCACGTGCCGCACGCCATGCGCCGCGTCGGCGGCTACAACATCGACGTCTTCAATCCGCAGAGCGAGCGGCCGTACACCCGCGACGGCAGCGTCAACCTCGCGCACCTGCTGGTCGGCAGCGAGGGCACGCTGGCGTTCACGCGCGCGCTCACGCTCAAGCTCGCGCCATTGCCGGTGCATCGCGCGCTCGGCGTGGTCAATTTCCCGACGCTGCGCCGCGCGATGGAATGCGCGGCGCTGCTGGTGCCGCTGCAGCCGTCGGCGGTCGAGCTCGTCGACCGCACGATGATCGACCTCGCGCGCGGCAATCCGGCGTTTCGCCCGGTGATCGAT
This sequence comes from Casimicrobiaceae bacterium, assembly GCA_036553845.1. GTDB lineage: Bacteria > Pseudomonadota > Gammaproteobacteria > Burkholderiales > Casimicrobiaceae > VBCG01. The sequence continues at coordinate 2,526 of DATBOK010000257.1, read as the reverse complement.
GCAGCGCTCACCGGCGAGCCCGAAGCCATCCTGCTGGTCGAGTTCACGCGCGGCGCGCGCGCCGACGCCGTGCGCGAGCTCGACCGGCTCGCCGCGCTGATGGGCGACGCCGGGCTCCCCGGCAGCGTCGTGCCTATTGCCGAGGCTGGCGCGCAGAAGGCGCTGTGGGACGTGCGCAAGGCCGGTCTCAACATCATGATGAGCATGAAGGGCGACGGCAAGCCGGTCTCGTTCATCGAGGATTGCGCGGTTCCGCTCGAGCACCTCGCCGACTACGTCGACCGGCTGTCCGCCGTGTTTCGCCGCCACGGCACGCGCGGCACGTGGTACGCGCACGCCTCGGTCGGCACGCTGCACGTGCGGCCGATCCTCGACATGCGGCGCGACGGCGCGGCGAAGATGCGCGCGATCGCCGAGGAGGCGAGCGCGATGGTGCGCGCGTACAAGGGCGCCTTCTCCGGCGAGCATGGCGACGGCCTCGTGCGCAGCGAATGGGTGGCGTGGCAGTTCGGGCCGCGTCTTACGCGCGCGTTCGAGGCGATCAAGGACGCCTTCGACCCGGCGAGGCTGATGAACCCCGGCAAGATCGTGCGCGCGACGCGGATGGACGATGCGTCGCTGTTCCGCTTTCCTCCCGGCTATCGCACGCAACCGCTGGCGACCGCGCTCGACTGGTCGGCGTGGGACGTCGACGCCGATGCGCTCACCGGCGCGCTGACGCGCCCGGGAAGCGGCGGCGATCCGGCGCATGGCTTCGCCAAGGCGGTCGAGATGTGCAACAACAACGGCCACTGCCGCAAGTTCGACGCCGGCACCATGTGCCCGAGCTATCGCGTCACGCGCGACGAGACGCATTCGACGCGCGGGCGCGCCAATACGCTGCGTCTCGCGCTGGCAGGCACGCTCGGCGCCGACTTCGCGTCGCAGGATGTGCGCGAGGCGCTCGACCTGTGCGTCAGCTGCAAGGGATGCCGTCGCGAATGCCCGACCGGTGTCGACATGGCGCGGATGAAGATCGAGTTCCGCCACCAGTGGCAGCTGCGCCACGGGCTCGCCATCGGCGAGCGCATGGTCGCGAGCCTGCCGCGCTGGGCGCCTTGGGCGTCGCGCTTGCCATGGCTCGCCAACGCGCGCGACGCGCTGCCCGGCGCCGCGTGGCTGGCCGAGCGCGTGCTGGGATTCTCGGCGCGCCGCTCGCTTCCCCGCTGGCGGCGAGACACGTTCCTGCGCGATCACGCGCGCGACGTGCGCCGCGGTGCTTCAGCGGTGCGCGCGGCCGCGTCCGCGGCGGCGCCCGATGTCCTGCTGTTCGTGGACACGTTCACCAATTATTTCGAGCCCGGGAATGCGCATGCGGCCCTCGCCGTGCTCGACGCCGCCGGTTATGCCGTGCAGGTGGCGAACGCGGTGGACGCCGATGGCACGCGGCCATTGTGCTGCGGGCGCACGTATCTCAGCGCGGGCCTCGTCGACGACGCCCGGGGCGAAGCGCGGCGGATGGTGGCAGCGCTTGCCCCGCACGTGGCGCGCGGCGCGGCCATCGTCGGGCTCGAGCCGTCGTGCCTCCTCACGCTGCGCGACGAATTCCAGGTGATGGGGCTCGGCGATGACGCGCGCGAGATCGGCGCGCGCGCGTTCATGATCGAGGAGTTCCTCGTCGCCGAGCATCGCGCCGGCAGGCTCGCGCTCGCCCTCGCGCCGCTGCCAGCCAGGCGCGCGCTGGTGCACGGGCACTGCCACCAGAAGGCGTTCGGGGCGATGGACGCCGTGCGCGAAGTCCTGGCGCTGGTCCCCGGCCTCGCGGTCGACGTGGTGGAGTCGAGCTGCTGCGGCATGGCGGGCAATTTCGGCTTCGAAGCCGCGCATTTCGACGTGTCGATGCGCATGGCCGAGCTGTCGCTGCTGCCCGCGGTGCGCGCAGCCGGCGCCGATACGCTCGTCGTCGCCGACGGCACCAGTTGCCGTCACCAGATCGCCGACGGCCTGCGCGATGAACCTGCCATGCCGGGCGTGACGCGCGGCGCGCTGCACGTCGTCCAGGTGCTCGAGCGCGCGCTCGGGCGGTCCGCGCGCTAGCGGCTTCGTCGCGGCCCGTTTATCCGCGGGCCGCGCGCCGCCGGGGCACGACGATGCACCGCCCGGCGTGCGAATTGAAGCGGGTGTCCCACGATGCAATGACGAATACGGTCCCGGTGCTAGGGTGCCCGTCTCGCACCTGCACGCGCTTTCATTGCGATTCGCAGACCCATGACATCGATCGACGCTTCACGCGCGCGGTTGCGCGCCGCGGCCCTGGCGGCCCTCCTTGCGGCGGCGCCCGCGCACGCCGCGCGCGCTCTCGCGCAATGCGCATCGCTCGCCGATGACAAGGCGCGCCTCGCCTGCTACGACGAGGCGGCCGGCCGCGTGCCGACTCCGGCTGCGGCGAATGCGCTGCCGACCGCGCCGGGAGAGCCTGCGCCCGCCGCCCGCTCGCCGGCCGCGGCGGCGGCCGCCGTGACGTCGAGCGCGGTGCGCTCGGTCACT
>DATBOK010000256.1:0-15149 GCA_036553845.1 Casimicrobiaceae bacterium | reverse complement strand
CAACCCGCGTGGCGCCGACGTGCGCCACGCCGACCGCAGCGAGCTGGTCGCGGGTCGCTACGTCGGCGTGATCGCCACCGGAGCGCCTGACAGCCCGCGGCACGCGCATGCGGTCATCCTCTACCCGCCATTCCTGGCCGGCAACGACGAGGGCGAACGTCCGTGGGATGCGCCGCCCGGTAGCGCGCGCGTCAACGGCAGCATCATCGACGCGACATCGCGCGACGGCGCGCTGGCGCTGACGTTGCGCCACGGCGGGCACGATTCGCTGTTCACCCTCGACGAAGCTACCGCGGTCGTCGCCGTCGACGATGCCGGCGGGTTCCACGCGTACCCACCCGGCGCGCATGTGTTCATCGACGCCACCCGCCAACGGGATGGGCGAATCACCGCCGGGCGCGTATTCGTCGGCAAGGACGGCCTCGTGCCGCCGATGTAGCCGCACCACATCCGTGAGCCCGGCATGCCATCGCGGCGTTGCAGACCGCGTCGGGAATTTGTCAGCTCCGCGCGTGCCGCCCCGTCGATCAGGTGCGCGGCGACTCGAGCGCGGCGATGCGCGCCTCGAGCGGCGGGTGCGAGGCGAACAGCGACATCACGCCGCCCTTGTCGGTGATGCCGAAGCCCTGCAGCGCCTTCGGCATCTCCCCGGCCTCGACGCCGCCGAGACGGCGCAGCGCGGCGATCATCGGCTGCGGCGTGCCGAGCAGCTTGGCGCTACCGGCATCGGCGCGGAATTCGCGGTAGCGCGAGAACCACGCGACGATCATCGACGCCAGGATGCCGAGCACGAGCTGCAGCACCATCACGGTGATCCAGTAGCCCGGTCCGGTGCCGCGCTCGGTGCGGAAGACTGTCTTGTCGACGATCGTGCCGATCACGCGCGCGAGGAACACGACGAACGTGTTGACCACGCCCTGGATCAGCGTCAGCGTCACCATGTCGCCGTTGGCGACGTGCGACAGCTCGTGGCCGAGCACCGCCTCGACTTCCTGGCGGTTCATCGACTGCAGAAGGCCGGTGGACACGGCCACCAGCGCCGAGTTCTTGAACGCCCCCGTGGCGAAGGCGTTGGGGGCGCCCTCATAGATCGCCACCTCCGGCATGCCGATGTTGGCCGCCGTGGCGAGGCGGCGCACGGTTTCCATGAGCCACGCCTCGGCGTCGTTGGCGGGCGTGGCGATCACGTGCGCGCCGGTGCTCCACTTGGCGATCGTCTTCGACAGCAGGAGCGAGATGATCGCGCCGGTGAAGCCCACGACCATCGAGAACACGAGCAGGCCGCCGTACGACATGCCGGCCTGCGAGTACATGGCGCGGTCGAGGCCGAAGAGCTTCAGCACCACCGACAGCACGAGCATCACGGCGAGGTTCGTGACGATGAAGAGGACGATGCGTTTCATGCGGAGCCTCCGGACAGGTGTGCCGGGCGGATGGTATCGCAGCCGGGACTGCAAAGATGGGTGCGACGCCGCCCGCCATCAAGGGGCGGGACGGCCGGCGCCTAGCCCGCGGTCTTGCTCCAGGAATCCTTGAGCGTCACCGCGCGGTTCCACACCGGCTTGCCGGGCGCATGGTCGGCGAGGTCGGCGACGAAGTAGCCGTGCCGCTCGAACTGCACGCGCGTCTCGCGCGTGGCGGCCGCGAGCGCGGGCTCGACGAAGGCGCGGATCACCCGCTTGGACGCGGGATTGAGGTCGTCGAGGTAGTCGCGCTCGGCGTCGTCGCCGGCATCGTCGTCGTCGCCGGCGACCACCGTGCGCGGCGCGCCGGCCGCCTGGGATTCGGCGGCGCTCTTGCCGGCGGCGTGGCCGAACGGATTGCGTGCACCGGGAAACGGCACGTGGAACAGGCGGTCGTAGAGGCGCACTTCCGCCGGCTGTGCCTCGTGCACCGCCAGCCAGTGGATGTTGCCCTTGACCTTGCGCGCGTCGGCTCCCGGCGTGCCGCTCTTGGTCGACGGATCGTAGGTGCAGTGCACGGCGACGACGTTGCCCGCGGCATCCTTGTCGACGCCGACGCACTTGACGACATAGGCATAGCGCAGGCGCACTTCCGCGCCCGGGGCGAGGCGGAAATAGCCCTTGGGCGGGTTCTCGCTGAAATCGTCGCGCTCGATCCACAGCTCGCGCCCGAATGCGAGCTCGCGCCGGCCGAGCTCCGGCTGTTGGGGATGGTTGGGCGCATGCGCGGTTTCCGTGGTGCCCGCCGGATAGTTGTCGATGACGAGCTTCACCGGGTCGAGCACCGCCACGCGCCGCTCGGCGCGGGCGTTGAGGTCGTCGCGCATGGCGGCCTCGAGCAGCGCGATGTCGATCCACGAATCGACGCGCGACACGCCGACGCGGTCGTTGAACAGGCGGAAGCCCTCCGGCGTGAAGCCGCGGCGGCGGGCGCCGACGATCGTCGGCATGCGCGGGTCGTCCCAGCCGTCGACGTGGCCCTTCTCCACGAGCTCGATCAGCCGGCGCTTCGACAGCACCACGTACGTCAGGTTGAGCCGCGCGAACTCGTGCTGGTGCGGCAGCGGGCGCGCGAGCCTGCCGCCATCGGCGAGCTTGCCGATGATCCAGTCGTACAGCGGACGGTGATCCTGGAACTCCAGCGTGCAGATCGAATGCGTGATGCGCTCGAGCGCGTCCGAGATGCAGTGCGTGTAGTCGTACAGCGGGTAGATGCACCATGCGTCGCCGGTGCGGTGGTGCCAGGCATGGCGGATCCGGTAGATCGTCGGATCGCGCATGTTGACGTTGGGACTCGCCATGTCGATCTTGAGCCGCAGCACGTGCGCGCCGTCGGCGAACTCGCCGGCGCGCATGCGCCGGAATAGCTCGAGGTTCTCGGCAACGTTGCGCTCGCGATACGGGCTCGCGATGCCGGGCTCCGTCAGCGTGCCGCGCGTCGCGCGCATCTCCTGCGCGCTCTGGCTGTCGACGTAGGCCAGCCCTTCGCCGACGAACCATTCGGCGAACTCGTAGAGGCGCTCGTAATAGTCGGAGGCGTGGAAGCGCGCGTCCCAGTCGTAGCCGAGCCAGCGCACGGCGCCGGCGATCGAGTCCTCGAACTCGACGTCTTCCTTGAGCGGATTGGTGTCGTCGAAGCGCAGGTGGCAGACGCCGCCGAATTCCGCCGCCAGCCCGAAATTGAGGGCGATCGACTTGCTGTGGCCGAAGTGCAGGTAGCCGTTGGGTTCCGGCGGAAAGCGCGTCACGACGCGACCGTCGTATTTGCCCGCCCGCGTGTCGTCGGCGACGATCGCGCGCAGGAAGTTGGCGCCGGACGTGCCCGCCTCGGCGGACGCGCCGGCGCGCGCGGCGTGCGATGCCGGCGCCGGCCGGGCATCGGCGTCGGTACTCGCGTGCGGGCCGTCCGCAGCGGCGACGCCGGGATCGGCGCCGCTGGCGCGCGCGGGCGGCGCGCTCATCGCGACGCCCCTGATCGGCCGGGCGCGGTATGACGCATGCGCAGCATTTTAACCCTGCCGCAGCCGGCGCCCCCCCCCCGAGCGCCTGCGCGCGCCGCATGCGCGGCCTGCGCATGTGGCGCGGGTGACGTCGTGCGACGGATCGCGTTGTCCACAATTCCTGTGGATAGTTGTGTGCATATCTTGTAAATTCACATGCTAAGTGCTGCCGGCGTCAACGCTTTGTCTGTCATGCCCGAATTTGCACCGGCAAAACAGCGCGTGCTTTCAACGGGTTGTAAATTCGCGCCTGCGGTAACGTCGCTGCAATCCGCGTGTCATGATCGCCGCATGCGCAATCATCCCTGCGGCGGATCCCTGCAACGGCCCTGTCGACAATCGTCATGAACGACGCTCCCCTGGATCCCCGCGCGCCGCTCTCGGTCTCGGCGCTGGTCGCCGCAGCGCGGCTCGCGCTTGAGCGCGACCTCGGCGTGGTGCAGGTGGCCGGCGAAATCTCGGGCTTCACGCGCGCGGCGTCCGGCCACTGCTATTTCTCGCTCAAGGACGCGGCAGCGCAGGTGCGCTGCGTCATGTGGCGCACCCGCGCGCGCGTCGTCGATTTCACGCTCGCCGACGGCCTCGCGGTCGAGGTACGCGCGGTCGCATCGATCTACGAGCCGCGCGGCGAGTTCCAGCTCGCAGTCGACAGCATCCGTGCCGCAGGCAGCGGCGCGCTGTTCGAGCGCTTCGCCCGGCTCAAGGCGAAGCTCGAGGCCGCCGGCTGGTTCGACGCGGCGCGCAAGCGCCCGCTGCCCGCCTATGCGCGTGCCGTCGGCATCGTCACGTCCACGCGCGCCGCCGCGCTGCGCGACGTCGTCATCACGCTGCGCCGGCGCTGGCCGGCGATGCGCGTCGTCGTCTATCCGTGCGCGGTGCAGGGCGCCGGCGCCGCGGCGGAAATCGCCGCCGCGATCGCGGCGGCGAATGCGCGCGCCGAGGTCGAGGTGCTGATCGTCTGCCGCGGCGGCGGCTCGATCGAGGACTTGTGGGCTTTCAACGAGGAAGCCGTCGCGCGGGCGATCGTCGAGTCGCGCCTGCCGGTGGTGTCGGGCGTCGGCCACGAGACCGATTTCACGATCGCCGACTTCGTCGCCGACGTGCGCGCACCGACGCCCACGGGCGCCGCGGCGCTGGTCGCGCCGGACCGCGCCGCCGAGCGCCACCGCGTCGCGCAATGGATGGCGCGCATCGTGCGCGGCGTGCGCCACGTACTCGCCACGCGCGTGCAGCGCGCCGATATCGCCGCGCGCGGCCTCGTGCATCCGCGCGCGCGGCTGGCCGCGCAGGCCGATTCCCTGCGTTTGCTGGCGGGGCGCGCCGCGCTGGCGTGGCGCCGCGAGGCGGCGGCGCGCGACGCGGCCGTCGCGGCCACGGCGCTGCGCCTGCGGCGCGAGATGCGCACGCCTCTGCCAGAGGCGTCGCAGGTCGCGCGGCTGGCCGAGCGCTGGCGACGCGCCGCCGCGCTCGACATGGCGCGCGCCGGCACGCGGGTCGACACGCTGGCGCAGAATCTCGCGCACCTGTCGCCGCGCCATGTCCTTGCGCGCGGCTACGCGATCGTGGCGCGCAAGAACGGGGGCATCGCGGGCGACGTCGTGCAGGACGCGCGCGCGCTCGCGCCGGGTGAGGACATCGAGATCACGTTCGCGCGCGGACGCGCCGGCGCCCGCGTCACCGGTGTCGAGCGCGACTAGGCTTCGTCCGGCTCGGGATCGTCCACCGCCGCGCCGCGGCCCAGCGCACGCACCACCTCGGCGGGTGCCTGCGCCGCGATCCGCGGCGTCGGCACCACGACGTCGGCGTTCTGCGCGCGATGCCGCAGCGCGTGGTCGATGAGCACCAGCGCCAGCATCGCCTCCGCGATCGGCGTCGCGCGGATGCCCACGCAGGGATCGTGGCGGCCGTGCGTGTTGACGACGACCGCGTTGCCGGCCTTGTCGATCGAATGCCGGTCGAGGCGGATCGACGACGTCGGCTTGATCGCGATCGACACGCGGATCGCCTGGCCGGTGGAAATGCCGCCGAGGATGCCACCCGCGTGGTTGGACGCGAAGCCCTGCGGCGTCATCTCGTCGGCATGCACGGTGCCCGGCTGCGCGATCGACGCGAAACCCGCGCCGATCTCCACCCCTTTCACCGCATTGATGCTCATCATCGCCTGCGCGATGTCGGCGTCGAGCTTGCCGTACACGGGCTCGCCCCAGCCGACCGGCACGCCGTCGGCGACGACGTCGACGCGCGCGCCGCACGAATCGCCGCTCTTGCGCAGGCGGTCCATGAACGCCTCGAGCTCGGGCACGATCGTCGCGTTCGCGGCGAAGAACGGATTGGCGTCGACGTGCGCCCAGCCCTCGAACGCGATCGGCACGCTGCCGATCTGCGTCAGATGGCCGCGCACGACGACGCCGTAGCGCTCGCGCAGCCACTTCCTCGCCACCGCGCCGGCGGCGACGCGCACCGCGGTCTCGCGCGCCGACTGGCGACCGCCGCCGCGGTAATCGCGCACGCCGTATTTCTGCCAATACGTGTAGTCGGCATGGCCGGGGCGGAACGTCCCGGCGATCGCCGAATAGTCCTTGCTGCGCGCGTCCTCGTTGCGGATCAGCAGCGCGATCGGCGTGCCGGTGGTGACGCCGTCGAACACGCCCGACAGGATCTCCACGGTGTCCGATTCGCGCCGCTGCGTGACGTGGCGCGACGTACCCGGCTTGCGCCGGTCGAGATCGTGCTGGATGTCGGCGGCAGTGAGCGCCATCCCCGGCGGGCAGCCGTCGATCACGCAGCCGATCGCCGGTCCGTGCGATTCGCCGAACGAGGTGACGCAAAACAGCGTGCCGATCGTGTTGCCGGACATGCGATGCGCGGGGAGCCGGAGGACGCGGCCGAGTGTAGCATCGCGCGTCAGCGCGCCGCCTGCGTCAACTCTCCGAAGTCCTTGTCGCGCAGGCGCACGAGCAGCATCTCGCCGCTGTCGGCGACGCGGAATTCGCCATAGTGGGCCTTGGCGAAATCGGCGCCGTGGCCCTCCTCGAAGAACCACGCGTTGGTCGCGAACTTGACGTCGCCGGCACGCACCCGGTAGCGCAGCCGAACCTCTCCCGGCGCCAGCGGCGTCTCGTCGTCGAAGCGCCTGAAATGCCCGACCCCGCGCGCGTCGGGCGCGACCACGATCCGGCCGTCGCCGTAGGCGGGAATCGCGACGCGGTCGGCAAACGCGTCGCGCACGAGACGGTACGACAGCCGCATGTAGTCGCCTTGCATCAGCGCGCGCGGATCCACCGGCTGAAGCTCGAGGAGCACCGGCGTTCCCGACGCGATCTGCGCCTCGCGCCGGGCGATGCCGATATCGACGATCGCGAGCAGCGCAACCGTGAAGAGCGCGATCAGCGCCTTACGCATCGCCGGTCGCTCCGCCGCCGGTCGCTCCGCCGTCGCGCGCGAGTCGCCGCAGCGTCGTCCCCACGACCAGCAGCACGATGCCGATGGCGAGCAGCGATGCCGACTTGGCGAGCAGCGTCGCCTCCAGCGAGGCGTAGTAGTAGCCGAGCATCGCGATCCCGCAGACGACGCCGAGGCTTGTGAGCGCCGCGCGGCCGGTGGCGAAAGCGACCAGCATCACGACGAGCGCCGCGAGGAGTCCGGACACCGGGTACGCGAGCGCGGCGATGGCCACCGCGCCGAGCAGCGCCACGATCGTCAGGCGCCGGTCGGCGAGCGCGAGGCGGCGGCAGAGGATGGCGACCACGGCGACGAACGCGATCGCCATCAGGATCGCCGTCGCGCCGTGCGTCATGTCGGGTGGCGCATCGCGCCAGCGTGCGGTGGCCCCCACGATCGTCGCGAGCGGTGCGAAAGCCAGCAGCGCGACGCCGAAGCCGGCCGACGCCGGCCGCCACAGCGCGTCGGCGCGCGCGCCGCGCTCGGCGGCGAACGCCGAGGTGACGAACGCGATCGTTGTCAGCGGCGGCATCAGCGACCACGGTCCGATCCGCTCCAGCGCGAGAAACGCGCACAGCGCGATCGCGAGCGCCGCAAGGCTACGGTGCGTGCGATCGGCGATCGCGACGAGCAGCACGAGCCCGACTACGGCCACGAGCATCCACGCCAGCGCCGTGTGCGGCTCGGCGCCATGGTGAATGCCGTAGGCAAGCGCAGCTTCCCCCGCAAAAGCGATCGCGAGGCCGAACTGCGCGATGAACACTCGCTCCCGGGCGCGCATCAGCACGGCGGCACCGGCTGCCGTGAGCGCCGCGCCGACGATGAGCGTGCCCGCGGTGCTCTCGAACAGGTGCAGGAACAAGAGGCTGGTGGACGACAGCACGCACACCGCGGCGATCCAGGCGGCGGCGGCGGCGAGCGCGCGCAGGTACCACGGCAGCGGCGGCTCGCCGGCATCGGGGCGCGCGCCGCGGACGATGTCCGCGGCCGCGAGCCGGTCCCAGACTGCCTCGGCATCGTTCATCTAGTCCGCCTCCTGCGCGATCCCCTTCAGCTGCACGATGCCGGCGGCCGCGATGCCGATGACCGCGGCGCCCACGAGGAGCGGCGACACTAAGAACCGCTCGTTGAACAGGTGCTTGCCGAGGAACAGCGCCGCGATCACCACGGTCGAGGCGAGCCCCACCGCGAGCACGAAGACATCGACGCGGCGCATCCGGAACCCGTACCACACGCCGGCGAGCCACAGCGCCCACGCGACGCCGAGCGCGGGCGCCACGGCACGCGAATCGACGATGGCATCGATGCCGGCGATCGTCGCCGCCACGCCGCTCGCCACGGCGATCGCCCGCAACGCCCAGTCGGCCCCGCACTCGCGTACGCCGAGCGCGCGGCCGAACTCGAAAAGCGCAAGCGCCGCGGCGTTGACGAGGAAGAGCGTCCACAGCGCGCCTTGGCCACCCGAGGTGCCCGCCATCCCCCAGCGCGCGAACCACGCCTGCGACGCGAGATTGACGATCGCGAGCAGGATGAGCCACATCGGCGCCTGCCGCCCGATGAGCGTCCATGGCAGGATCGCCAGCGCCCAGGCGGCGAAGAGCTCGTAGGTGTCGGCGCCGGTCTGGTAGGTCTGGCCGACGAGCGCCAGCAATCCGCCGGTGGCGATCGCCGCGATGCACAGCGCCGCGACGCCCGCCGGCGAATCGGGCCCGCGCCAGAGGCAGGCGCCGATGGCGCCGACGATCGCCGCCTCGACCAGCGCGAAGCGGGCGATTGCGGGCATCGCGTGCCAGTTGTAGGCGATGAAGAACACGATCGCCACGGCGACGAGCACGCCGCCGGCACCGAGCGTCAGCCACTCGACGAAGCGCAGCCAGCGCGCGCCATCGGGAACGGCACCGGCGACGCGCAGCGCGCGGGGCACGTCGCCGTTCGCCACCGCGCCGCCCGCGTTCCACCGCATGACGAGGTCGATCTTCGCGCTCATCGCATCGCCTCCGTTCGCGTGCCCGTCATTTCGGCCTGTTGCCGCGCAACGCCAGCACCTCGGCGCGCAACCGCTCGGGCGTGGCTTCGGCGGGCGCGATCGGCGTGCCGACGACGAGCGCGATCGGCGAGAAGATCCCGCGCACCCGGCGCATCGCCTTGCCGCCCTCGCCGGCGCGCGAGAAGAAGCTGCCCCACAGGCCGGTGAGCGCCATCGGAATCACTGGCACCGGCGTGCGCGCCACGATCTCCTGCACGCCGGGACGGAACACCTGCAGCTCGCCGTCGGTAGTGAGCCGGCCCTCGGGAAAGATGCCCACCACCTCGCCGGCGGCGAGCGCCGCCGCGACGTCGTCATAGGCCCTGGCCTTCATCGCCGCGTCGACCTTCGCCGGCGCGATCGGGATCGTGCGCATCGTGCGGAAGATGAACGACAGGAGCGGCATCTCGAAGATCCGGTGGTCCATCACGAAGCGCACCGGCCGCGCGAGGCATGCGGCGATCACCACGGCGTCGGCGTAGCTCACGTGGTTGCAGACGACAATGCAGGGCCCGGTTTCCGGCAGGTGGTCGAGGCCCTCGCTCTTCACCCGGTACACCGCGGACACGAGCAGCCACGCGAGGAAGCGCATCAGGAACTCGGGCACGAGGCCGTAGATGAACAGCGCCACGACGGCATTCATCAGGCCGGTGACGAGGAACAGCGCGGGGATGTCGAGTCCGGCTTTCAGGAGCCCGAGCGCGATCGCCGCCGAGGCGACCAGGAATATCGCATTGAGGATGTTGTTGGCGGCGATGATCCGCGAGCGGTGCGCCGGCTCCGAGCGCTGCTGGATCAGCGCGTAGAGCGGCACGATGTAGAAGCCGCCGAACACGCCGATCAGCACGAGGTCGGCGATCACGCGCCAGTGCGCGCTCTGGCTGAGCAGCACGTCGACCCCCGCGAGACCGCTGGCGTGGAGGTTGCGCGACGCGAGCCACAGGTCGATCGCGAACATCGTCATGCCGATCGAGCCGAGCGGCACCAGGCCGATTTCCACCTTGCGCCGCGACAGCCGCTCGCACAGCAGCGAGCCGGCGCCGATGCCGACCGAGAAGATCGCGAGCAGGAACGTCGCCACGTGCTCGTCGCCGCCCAGCACGTTGCGCGTGAAGTTCGGGAACTGGGTGAGGAACGTCGCGCCGTAGAACCAGAACCAGGAGATGCCGAGCATCGCCAGCCACAGCACGCGGTTCTTCTCGGCGAAGCGCAGGTTGCGCCACGTCTCGGTGAAGGGATTCCAGTTGATCGCGAGGTCGGGCGCGACCGCCGGCGTGAGCGGGATCGCGCGGCTCACGGCGTACCCCGCCACGGCGATCGCGATGGCCGCGCCCGCCGCGATCAGGGGTCCGTGAGGATCGATCGCGACGAGGAGTCCGCCCGCGATCGTGCCGATCAGGATCGCCACGAACGTGCCCATCTCCACCATGCCGTTGCCGCCGGTCAGCTCTTCGGGACGCAGCGCCTGCGGCAGGATCGCGTACTTGATCGGGCCGAACAGCGTCGAGTGCACGCCCATCAGCGCGAGGGCGGCGAACAAGAGGCCGAGGCTGCGGGTGGCGAAGCCGGCCAGGCCCACCAGCATGATGCCGATCTCGAACACCTTGATCGCGCGGATCATCCGCGACTTCTCGAACTTGTCCGCGAGCTGGCCCGCGGTGGCCGACAGCAGCACGAATGGCAGGATGAATACGGCGGCGGCGACGTTGACCAGCGTGTTGGCGTCGAGCGTCGTCATGCTCGCCGCGTGGTAGGCGACGAAGATGACCAGCGCGTTCTTGTACACGTTGTCGTTGCCGGCGCCCAGGAACTGGGTCCAGAAGAACGGCGCGAAGCGGCGCTGGCGCAGCAGCGCGAACTGGTTGTGCGCGGCGGCAGGCGGCGCGGCGGATACGCTGGGCGCGGCGCCGGTCATGGCTGCGGGAAATGCGCGTCGAGGTAGTCGCGCACGGCATCCAGCGCCGCGCGCACCGCCGGCGGATCCGGGGCGTAGAGCACCTCGCGCCCGGCACGCGTGGCGCGCAGCACGCCCGCCTCGCGCATCACGGCCAGGTGGTGCGCCACCGCGGAGCGCGACAGCGTCGACGCGGCGACGATCGCCGACACCGACAGCATTTCGCCCGGCGCGAACATGAGCAGGATGCGCTGGCGATGCTCCTCGCCGAGCGCCATGAACACCTGCGCGGTGCGCTGCCAGTGCTTGGGCAGCGAGCGCACGTAATGGGCACGCATCGGGCCTCCCAGAGACACAACGAAATAACTAGTTATGTGGTCGCGATTATGCACCCGCCACGGGCGCTGTCAAGGCGCCCGCGCAACCGTTCGTCGGCTAGAATCGAAGCTTCCCGGAGCGTCCGCGATGCAGCCCTACCTCGACTTCATGCGCCACGTGCGCGACCACGGCGTGCAGAAGCACGACCGCACCGGCACCGGCACGCTGTCGGTGTTCGGCTACCAGATGCGCTTCGATCTCGCGCGCGGCTTCCCGCTCCTCACTACCAAGCGCGTGCACGTGAAATCGGTCGTCTACGAGCTCCTGTGGTTCCTGCGCGGCGACTCCAGCGTGCGCTGGCTGCAGGACCAGGGCGTGACGATCTGGGACGAATGGGCAGGTGCCGACGGCGAGCTGGGGCCGGTGTATGGCGTGCAGTGGCGATCATGGCCCGCACCGGGTGGCGGCACGATCGACCAGATCGCCGGCGTGATCGCGGAAATCCGGCGCAATCCCGACTCGCGGCGGCTCATCGTGTCCGCCTGGAACGTCGGCGACATCCCGCGCATGAAGCTGCCGCCGTGCCACGCCTTCTTCCAGTTCTACGTAGCAGAGGGCCGCCTGTCGTGCCAGCTCTACCAGCGCAGCGCCGACATCTTCCTCGGCGTGCCGTTCAACATCGCCTCGTACGCGCTGCTCACGCACCTCGTGGCGCAGCAATGCGATCTCGGCGTCGGCGATTTCGTCTGGGTGGGCGGCGACTGCCACCTCTACCTCAATCACCTCGAGCAGGTCGAGACGCAGCTCGCCCGCACCCCGCATCCGCTGCCGAAGCTCGTGCTGGCGCGCCGGCCGCCTTCCATTTCCGACTACCGCTACGACGACATCGCGTTCGTCGATTACGTCGCCCACCCGCCGATCAAGGCGCCGGTCGCGGTGTGACGCCGCCCACCTCGACGACGAAGTCGGGGTCGAAGCGCGGGTTCTCGTTGACGCCATCCTTCGCGTAGCCGCGCGGATTGCACACCACGCGGGTGCCCTTCACCGTGTAGTCGAAGCTGTCGTGCGTGTGGCCATGCACCCACAGGCACGCGCGGCGGCCGTCGAGCAGCCGCTCGGCATCCGATACGAAGCAGGCGTTGAGCGGCGAGCCGGCGAAGCGCGGATGGATGCTCGATGGCGAGGGCGCGTGATGCGTGACGACCACCGTGGGGCCGGCATGCGGCGCCGCGAGCCTCGCCTCGAGCCAGGCGGCGTGCGCAGCGAAGAGCGCCGCCGCGTCCTCCGGGGCGAACGGGGTCGGCGCCGCGTCGTCACGGCGGATCCGCGAAAAGTCGCGGATCTGCGCGCGCGCCTCCTCCATCGCCGCGGCGCGGCCCGCCGGCGTGGGCGCGAGCCGGAAGTCTGACCACAGCGTGCTGCCGAGGAAGCGCACGTCACCGATGACCAATTCGGCGTCGTCGAGGAAATGCACGCAGGTGCCGGCGCAAAGGTCGCGCAGGCGTGCGCGCGTGCCCGGGATGCTGCCGCCGTAGAACTCGTGGTTGCCGGCGACATACAGCGTGGGCTTGCCGATCCGCGCAGCCCAGGCCACCGCCTCCTCCGGCCGGGCGACGTCGCCGGCGAGGACCACCACGTCGGCGTCGTTGTCCGGCAACGCCAGCGATTCCTGGCGGAGGTGGAGGTCGGAAAGGATGTTGAGCTTCAAGGCGCGCCTGCCTGCCGCGACTCGCGCGGCGCCGGAGACGATTGAAGCACGGCTGGCAAAAAAAACCCGCTGGGAGGAGCGGGCAAGGGGGATCCGTCGGAGGATGAGCCGCCTTCCTTGGCGCCCGCGGGCTCGAGCGGGCTCTTGCTCTATCGGCGCGGCGCCAGGGGCGCTGCGCAAAAGGCTTCGGCGACGCGCCAAGGGGCGTGGCGCCAGGTCTTGCCCGCGCCGCGTCCATCCACGCGGCGCGCGATGTTCAGATCACGCTGCGCGCGGCGCTCACACGTTCGGCGAGGTCGTCGAGCGCTTCCTGCTCCGCCAGCGTCGATTCCTCGTCGCTGCGCGAGCGTTGCGGCGTCGCGTCGTCGTCGAACCAGTAACCGGTGAATTCAGGAGCTTTCACGTTGCGCATCTTCGATTCGGTTGGTCTCCGGATCGTGATGAGCAAGTGGCGTGCCAAAGGGGTCCAGGACGGACGGAAGGTGCTAATCGGGGGCATGAGCGCGCAATCGGCGCGGCTCTTGCAGTCGGCGCGCAGGCGATCCACCGACGTTTGTGTAGCCGGCGCCCGACAGCTGCGGAAGGATTTGCGCCAAGCGGTTGAATATCCGCCCGATTTGATGTCGTTCGGAGGCGACAGCCACGACCTCTGTCAATCGGCGCGTGCGCCGCGCAGGGGATCGTGCGTGCCGCCGGCGGGCGGCCCCGCATCGCGGGGCCCGGCGACGCCACCGGCGGCATCGTGCGCATACCCGGAACCACGCCCGCGCCGGCGCATGTACCAGTCGTGCGCGCGATCGAGGTAGAGGTAGACGACCGGCGTGGTGAAGAGCGTCAGCACCTGCGACAGCATGAGCCCGCCCACCATCGCAAAGCCGAGCGGGCGCCGCAACTCAGAGCCGGTGCCGTGGCCGAGCATCAGCGGCAGCCCCGCGAGGATCGCGCACATCGTCGTCATCAGGATCGGCCGGAACCGCAGCATGCAGGCCTCGAAGATCGCGGCCTCCGGCGCGAGCCCGCGCTCGCGCTCGGCACTGAGCGCGAAGTCCACCATCATGATGCCGTTCTTCTTGACGATGCCGATCAAAAGGATGATGCCGATCAGCGCGATGACGGACAGGTCGTAGCCCGCCACGATCAGGATCAGCAGCGCGCCCACCCCCGCCGACGGCAGCGTCGACAGGATCG
Source organism: Casimicrobiaceae bacterium (assembly GCA_036553845.1). Taxonomy (GTDB): domain Bacteria; phylum Pseudomonadota; class Gammaproteobacteria; order Burkholderiales; family Casimicrobiaceae; genus VBCG01. Next base: position 1,111 of record DATBOK010000256.1, on the reverse strand, counting down.
TCAGCGGGTGGATGTAGCTCTCGTAGAGGAACCCCAGCACGATGTAGACCGCGAGCAGCGCGGCGAGAATCAGGTAGGGCTGCGTGCGCAGCGACGACTGGAACGCCTGGGCCGTGCCCTGGAAGCTGCCGCGCAGCGCCGCCGGCACGCCGATGCGCAGCATCGTGGCGTTGATCGCGTCCACCGCGTCGCCGAGCGCTGCGCCCGGCGCCAGGTTGAACGAGATCGTGATCGCCGGGAACTGGCTCTGGTGGCTCACCGACAGGTAGTTGGTCCGGGTGTCGTCGATGCGCACGAACGTGGACAGCGGCACCTGCTTGCCGAGCGTCGGCGACGTCAGGTAGAGGTGATCGAAAAGGCTGGGGTCCTGCTGCAGCTGCGGCAGCACCTCGAGGATCACGTGGTAGGCATTGAGCTGCGTCGAGTACTGCACGATCTGGCGCTGGCCGATGGCGTCGTAGATCGTGGCGTCGATCATCGCCGGGGTGATGCCATAGCTCGACGCACGGTCGCGGTCGATCGTCAGGTTGACCGCGGCGGCGCTCAACTGCTGGTCGGATACGACATCGGTGAGCTGCGGCAGCTCGCGCATGCGATCGAGGATGCGCGGCGCCCACGAACCCAGCTCGTCGATGTCGGCGTCGGTCAGCGTGTACTGGTACTGCGTGCGTGCCAGCCGGCCGCCGACGCTGATGTCCTGCGCCGCCTGCAGGTAGAGATTGGCGCCTTCCACGCCGGCGAGCGCGCGGCGCAGCCGCGTGATCACCTCATCGGCCGAGGACTTGCGGCCATTCTCCTTGGCCTTGAGCGTGATGAAGAAATTGGTGTTGTTGAAGGTGCTGCCGCCGAGCGTGAAGCCGACGGTCATCACCGCGGGATCCTGGCGCACGATGTCGGCGATCGTGCTCGAGCGCTCGCTCATCGCGGCGAACGAGATGTCCTGCGCGCCCTCGGCGACCCCGACGATGAAGCCGGTGTCCTGCTGCGGGAAGAAGCCCTTGGGGATGATCACGTAGAGCCAGAAGTTGAGCCCGAACGTCACGAAGAAGATGAGCAGCATCGGCAGCGGGTAGCGCAGCACGAAGCCGAGGCTCCTCTCGTAGCCGCGGTG
>DATBOK010000098.1:0-1688 GCA_036553845.1 Casimicrobiaceae bacterium | reverse complement strand
GATCGCGTCCCGGCGGCCAGCGGTTGTCCTCGCAGAAGCGCGGCAGCGAGCAGATCTCGGCATTGTTGGAGAACGGCGTGATCGTGCCTATGGTCGGATCCGACGCGGCGCAGCGCGCGAGCGCGTCCAGCCAGCCGCGGGTGACGACGGTGTCCGAATTGAGCAGCACCACGTCGGCGCCAGCGCGCGCGGTGCGCATGCCGCGGTTGGCGTTTTGGGTGAAGCCGAGATTGGACCCGTTGACCCGCAGCGCGACCTGCGGCAGCCGGCGCGCGTCGAGCCGCGCGAAGCAGGCGCGCACCCGCGGATCGGGCGAGGCGTCGTCGATGACGATCAGCCGGTAGTCGCCGTCCGTGTGCGCGAGCACGCTGTCGAGGCAGCGCTCGAGATCGTCCGCGGCGTTGTAGACCGGGACGACGATGTCGATCGGCGGGTGCGGCATCGAGCGTCAGCGCCGGCGCAGCCAGCGCGCGAGGCGGCGCCACGGCAGCGCAAGCCACCAGCGCAGCGAGCCCCGCTCGGCGATCGTCTGCTCGCGGGCGGCGATTTCCCGCCGCAACGCAGCGATCGTCTCGTCCTGCCGCCGGCGCTCGCCCTCCAGCGCGGCGACCTGCACCTGGACTGCGGCGATCGTGTGGTCGCGCCCGGCCAGCTCGCGGTCGCGCAAGGCGATCAGCCGTTCGCGCTCTTCGCGCACCGCATTCAGCTCGGCAAGCTGGCCGTCCTTGCCGGCGATGACTCGCTCGCGCTCGGCGACCAGCGCCTCGAGGTGATGGACGTGCGCGGTCTGCCGGTCCAGCGCAAGGTCGCGGTCCTTCAGCAGCGCGTCCAGCCGCAGCACTTCGCTCGCATTCGCCCGCGCCCGCTTCTGCTCGGTCTCCTCGGCGTCGGTGAAGAGCGATCCGTGGATGGCCGAGGCAGGAAGCGCGCCGGCCTCGCGCGCGGCGACCACGACGAAATACATGCCGTCGGCCGGTGTGTACGGTGAGACCTTGCCGGCATCGCCCAGCCACGCCTCGATGCCTTCCCCGCTGCCCTCGCCCCAGATCGCCGACCACGGCGCCACACGCTGATGGAACCAGCGCTGCACCGGGAAGGCGGGTGCGAGCAGCGCGCAGAGGCCGTCGCGATAGAGCTCGTGGCGATGGAACTCGTTGACGTAGTCGCGCTCGTCGCTGTAGACGCGCTTGTTCGGCGAGGAAATGACCAGCAGCCCGGCGGGCTTCAGCACGCGCGCGAGCTCGGCGAGCATCCGCGGCTGGTCGGCCGCATCCAGGTGCTCGATGGTCTCGAACGAAACGACGACGTCGAACGAAGCATCGGGCAGCGGCAGCCGCGTGCACGAGCCTTCGACAAAGCACAGGCGTTCGGTGCCGTAGGTCGACTGGGCGTGCCTGATCGCATCGGCGTCGATGTCGACGCCTACCGCCTCGGCTGCCGCGGTTGCGAGCAGCGCCGTCCCGTAGCCCTCGCCGCAGGCGGCATCGAGCACCCGCCGGCCTTCGGCGTAGCGTCGCGCGAAGGCGTAGCGGTGCCAGTGCTCGTAGGCGATTTCGCCGGCGCAGGCAGGCAGGAAGCGTTCGCCGGTAAAGGTCAGGTCGGAGGTCATGCGGGACGCATTCCGCGCCGCCATGACGCTTTTGAGCGCATTGGGGCGGCAAAGCCGCGATTTTACCCGATCAGGAGGA
>DATBOK010000156.1:0-2660 GCA_036553845.1 Casimicrobiaceae bacterium | reverse complement strand
CGGGCTGAGCGCCGATGAAGTCGCGCCGCGGATCGGGCGGGAGCACGGCGGCCTTCACGCGCAGCGTCGCGAAGAACGTCGACCCGTGGCCGACGCCGGCGCTCTCGGCCCACATCGTGCCGCCCATCAGCTCCGCGAGCCGCTTGCTGATCGCGAGGCCGAGGCCCGTGCCGCCGTATTTGCGCGTGGTCGACGAATCGGCCTGCGAGAACGACTGGAAGAGGCGTGAAAGCCCCGTCGCGCTCAATCCGATGCCGGTGTCGCGCACGGCAAAGCGCAACTCCACGTCGTCGCCGTCGGCCCGGGCGCTCACGCTGACCACGACCTCGCCCTTCTCGGTGAACTTCACCGCATTGGACAGCAGGTTGAGCAGGATCTGGCGCAGTCGCGCCAAGTCGCCGTTCACTGCGGCGGGCACGTCGCCTTCGAACACGTACGCGATGTCGAGCTGCTTCTCGGCGGCGCGCGGGCTCACGAGATCGAGCGCCGCCTCGATGCATTCGCGCAGGTCGAACGGCGCCGCCTCGATATCCATGCGACCGGCTTCGATCTTGGAGAAGTCGAGGATGTCGTTGATGATCGTGAGGAGCGCGTCGCCGCTGTCGCGGATCGTGGCGGCGTAGTCGCGCTGCTCATCGTTCAGCGGCGTATCGAGCAGCAGCCCGCTCATGCCGATGACCGCGTTCATCGGCGTGCGGATCTCGTGGCTCATCGTCGCAAGGAACGAGCTCTTCGCCTCGTTCGCAGTCTCGGCCGCGGCGCGCGCGGCCTGCGCCTCGTTGAAGAGGCGCGCGTTCTGGATCGCGATCGCCGCTTGATCCGAGAAGGTTCGCAGCAACTCCACCTCCTTGTCGGTGTACGGCCGTGGCGGCTGGCGGAAGACGCAGATCGCGCCGATGCCGCGGCCTTCCCAGAACATCGGACTGTAGACCGACGTGTAGTGGCCGACGGTTTCCACGAGCTTGTCGATCCCGGGATAGCCCATCGCCAGCGCTTCCTGATCGGTGGCCCGGACCGGGCGTCGCTCGCGGATTGCCTTCCCGGTGAAGGTTGCGTCGAGCGGCATCGATCCTATGTCCCGCATCAGCGTATCGAACGCCGACCCGCGCCACGCGGCTGGATACACGCGGCCGTCCTCGCGCACGAGCATGACCGCGAGCTGATGCGCCGCGAACAGACGCTCGCAGCTGTCGAGGATCTTGTCGAACACGGGCGCCGTGTCCGACACCGAGCTGCTGATGACCTGCAGGACTTCGGCGGTGGCCGTCTGCTGATCGAGCGCTTCCTGCGTCTCGTTGAACAGCCGCACGTTCTCGATCGCCACCACCGCCTGACGGGCGAACGTCTGCAACAGCGCGACTTCGTTTTCGGCGTACATCCCCGTTTGGGCGCGGTTGACGGTGATCGCGCCGACCACCTGCTGGTCGCGTAGCATCGGCACCGACAGCCCGCTGCGAAAACCCGCCAGCTCGCAGGCGCGCTTCATGACCGGTGCGTACTCGGCGTCCGACAAGGCGAGCAGGTCGGCCACGTTGACCACGGCGCGGGTACGGATCGCACGCGCGGCGATCGAGGTGCTGTCTTCCAGTTTCTGGGGCCAGGCCGCGCGCAGCGCGCCGGTGCCGGCTGCGTTGACGCCATGCAGGCTGACCAGGTGCACCTGCTGGCCCTCCAGGCGCGTCACCAGGCAGTAGCGCGCCGCGGTCAAGGCCGCCGCGCGCTCGGCAATGATGTCGAACACCGGCTGCACGTCGGTCGGCGATTCGCTGATCACCTTCAGTATCTCGGCCGTGGCGGTCTGGCGGTCGAGCGCTTCCTGCGTCTGCCTGAACAGGCGCACATTCTCGATGGCGATGACGGCTTGGTCGGCGAACGTCTGCACCAAGCCGATCTCGGCGGTCGAGAATGCTCGCACCTCCTTGCGCAGCATCGAGATCACGCCAATGGCGTCGCCGTCGCGCAACAGCGGCACGTTCAGCACCGAGCGGAATCCGTAGCGTGCCTGCAGCTCGCGTATGTCCGGATACTCCGTGTCGATCAGGGGCAACACGTCGATGACGTGGATGCATTGCCGCTCCACCACCGCGCGGCCGCCGACGGACGTGGACCGTATCGGAAGCGCTTCCCCGTTCGGGTCGGCATAGGCGGGGCCATAGCTCGTCATCGCGCGCAGTCGATCACCTTCGACGAGCCAGACGCGGCTGCCCTCGGCGTGGCACAGCCGGCCGGCCGACTCGGCGACGGCGTCGAGCACGGGCTGCACGTCCGTCGGCGAGCCGCTGATGACTTTCAGGATTTCCGCCGTCGCCGTCTGCTGGTCGAGCGTTTCCTTGACCTCGTCGAACAGCCGCGCGTTCTCCAGCGCCACGCCCATGCTGGCGGCCACGGTTGACAGCAGGCGCACGTCGGCGTCGCCGTACGCGTTGTCCGTGTCGTGGTTCTCCAGGTCGAGCATCCCCAGCAAGCGGGCGCCGGCAACGATCGGGGCGCACACGCCGGAGCGGCTCATGTCGGTGCCCTCGACCAGGACGAGTTCCAACGCCCGGTACTCGTCGCGGTTGTGCCAGATCACCGTCTTGCGCGCGAGAATTTCGTTGTACCAGCGCCTGCCCGTAGCGATGGTTGCGAGCGGCAACGGGGCTATGTGGAGCCGCTCCCCA
>DATBOK010000150.1:0-3447 GCA_036553845.1 Casimicrobiaceae bacterium | reverse complement strand
CGCCGCTTTGGCGCGTGCCGCGCGTGCTCGCCAGTGGCGTCAGCGTCGACGTGCCGGCGCGGCGGATCGACGTGGCGACACTCGAAAGCCGCGGCGGCACGGCAGCGCTGGTGCGCAGCGCGGACGGCCGCATCAATTTCGCGCGGCTCCTCAAGACGTCGAATGCGCCCGCATCCATCCATGCGGACGCGGGTGCATCGGGCGCCGGCTCCGCAACCGCGGCCCGTGCGGCGCAGGACGCGACGTGGCTGGTCGTCGTCAAGCGCACGGTGTTCGACCGCTATGCGATCGACTTCACCGATGCCGTGCCGTCGCCCGCGGTCGGCCTGAAGCTGCGCAATGTCGATTTCGTGGGCGACGATCTCACCAACGCGAGCGCGCGGCACAGCCGCATCCGCGTGTCCGCGGCCACCGCCGATGGCGGCCGCATCGCGATCGAAGGTCCCGTCGCGACGCAGCCGCTGGCTCTGCAACTGCGTGTCGACGCCAGCGGCCTCGCGCTGGCGCCGTTGCAGCCCTACGTCGACCCTTACGTCGACGTCACCGTCACCGGTGGTGCGCTGGCCGTCAGCGGCAGGCTGGACGTCGGCGCGGCCGACGGCGGCGCTGCTGCCTCGATGCGCGCGCGCTTTGCCGGCGACGTCACGATCAGCGGCTTCGGCGCGCTCGACACGCCGACCCACGACGAGCTCGCGCGATGGGGCAAGCTGACGCTCGCCGGCGTCGACGCCGCGAGCGATCCGCGCAAGCTCGGCATCGGCGCGATCACGCTGGAGGATTTCTTCGCGCGAGTCATCGTCTACAACGACGCCACGCTCAACCTCGTGCGCCTGCTGAAGCCGCAGCGCGCGAAAGCCGGCGCCGCCGCTCCCGTGGCGGCCGGACGCGAGCTGCCGGTATCGATCGGCAAGGTCACGCTGGCGCGCGGCAACGTCCGCTACGCCGATTTCTACATCCGGCCGAACTACTCGGCGGATCTGGCCGACGTCAATGGCACCGTGTCCGCCATGTCGGCGACGCAGGCGGGTACCGTCGACATCGCGGCGAAAGTCGCGCGCACCGCACCGGTTACCGTGAAGGGCACGCTGAATCCCTTCGCGCGCGAGCTCTCGCTCGACCTCGCCGGCACCGCGCGCGACGTCGACCTGCCGCCGCTGACGCCATACTCGATCAAGTACGCCGGATACGGCATCACCAAGGGCACGCTGTCGTTTGACGTGCATTACAAGATCGACAATCGCAAGCTCAGCGCCGACAACAAGCTGAAGGTCGACCAGCTGACGTTCGGCGAGCATGTCGACAGCCCGACTGCGACCAAGCTCCCGGTGCTGCTGGCGGTGGCCCTGCTCAAGGACGTCAACGGCGTGATCGACATCGACCTGCCCATCGCAGGCTCGCTCGACGACCCGCAGTTCTCGGTGGGCGGGCTCATCGTGCGCGTCATCGTCAACCTCCTGACGAAGGCGGTCACGGCGCCATTCGCGCTCCTCGGCGCCGCATTCGGTGGCGGTGGCGAGGAACTGTCGTACATCGCTTTCGATCCGGGTACGCCGGCGCTGCCGCCGGCGGCGGCCGACAAGATCGACAAGCTCGGCAAGGCGCTCGCCGGACGCCCATCGCTCAAGCTCGACATCACGGGGCGCAGCGACGCCACCGCGGACACCGAGACGATGCGGCATGCCAGCGTGGCGCACGCCATCCGTGCGCAGAAGGTCAAGGCGCTCGTCGACGCTGGCACGCCGCCGGCCGATGCCGCCGCAGTCGTGGTGGCACCCGACGAGCGCGAGCGCTACCTGCTGGCTGCGTACAAGGAAGCGCCGATCAAGGAGCGCCCGCGCAATTTCTTCGGCATGCTCAAGGACGTGCCGCCGGCGGACATGGAGGCGATGCTCTACGCGCACGCCAGCGCCGGACCCGATGCGCTGCGCATGCTCGCGCAGGAGCGCGCGCAGGCCGTCAAGCAGGCGCTGGTGGCCAAGGGCGTGGCCGGCGAGCGTCTGTTCGTCGTCGCCGACACGAAGGCGAAGGACGTCAAGGGCGCACCGCCGACGCGTGCCGACCTCGCGCTCAAGTAGGCGTTCGGTCGCCGTCGCGCGTGGCGCGCGTCGCAAATCCGCCCGGCGCGCTACTCTCCGCTCGGCGCAATTGCGCGCCTATTCGGCGATTTCCCAGTTCTCCGCGCTCGCGCCCGCGAGGGCCCGCACGCGCTCCTCGTCCTTGGCGAATTCCGCCGCCGGGCCTTCGTACACGACCTTGCCGTCGTCGAGCACGTAGGCGCGATCGGCGATCTCCACCGCGGCGCGCACATTCTGCTCGACCAGCAGCACGGACATGCCCTCGGCGCGCATCGCCACGACGATGCGAAAGACCTCCTGCACGATCAATGGCGCGAGTCCCTGCGACGGCTCGTCGAGGAGCAGCAGCTTCGGGTTCAGCAACAGCGCGCGGCCGATCGCGAGCATTTCCTGCTCGCCGCCCGAGAGCTGGCGGCCCTTGTTGGCCTTGCGTGCGCCAAGGCTCGGGAAAAGCTCGTATACGCGCGCGGCCGTCCACGGGCCGGGGCGCTCCAGCGGCACCTTGAGATTCTCGTCGACGGTGAGATTGGCGAAGATGCGCCGCCCTTCGGGCACGAATCCGACACCGCACGCGGCGACACGATAGGGGGGCCAGCGCGTCGTCTCCTGGCCGAAGATCTTCACGGTGCCTTCGCGCGGCGGCGTCAGTCCGACGAGGCTGCGCAACGTCGTCGACTTGCCCGCGCCATTGCGGCCGAGCAGCGTCACGATCTCGCCCTCGTTCACGGTCAGGCCGACGCCGTGCAGGATATGGCTCTTGGCGTAGTAGGTTTGCAGTCCCGAGGCTTCGAGCGCGTTCATGCGGCCTTCCCGAGATAGGCGGCCTGGACCTTTTCGTCGGCGCCGATCTCGCGCGGCGTGCCTTCGGCGAGCATCGCGCCCTGCGCGAGCACCATGATGCGGTCGGCGAGATGGAACACTACGCGCATGTCGTGCTCGATCAGCACGATCGAGAGCTTCCTGTCCTTGTGCAGGCTGCGGATCAGGCGCGTGATGTCGTAGGTTTCCTGGTCGCCCATCCCCGCGGTCGGCTCGTCGAGCAGCAGCAGGCGCGGGCGCAGCGCCAGCGACATCATGATCTCGGTCGCGCGCTGGTCGCCGTGCGCGAGCTCACCGACCAGACGATTCGCCTTGGCGGCGAGTCCGCCCATCTCGAGCAGCTCGTCGACGCGTCCGCGGATCGACCGGTCTTCGCTGCGCGACAGCCAGGGACGCAGCCGAAAGCCGCTCGCGACTTCCACCGGGATGCGCAGGTTCTCGCGCACCGACAGCTCGGGAAAGATTTCGGTGATCTGGAAAGTGCGCGCCATGCCGAGCGCCACGCGCTGGTGCGGCAGCAGCGACGTGATGTCGTTGCCGTCGAAGACGATGC
>DATBOK010000083.1:0-31498 GCA_036553845.1 Casimicrobiaceae bacterium | reverse complement strand
AGCGCCTGCGCCAGCAGCGGATAGTCGCGCCGCACGCGCGGGTGGTTGGCGAGATCGCTGTTGCGCACCAGCGCGCCGATCGCGAGACCGCCGTCGGCGGTATCGCTGACCGCCGCCAGCGGCAGGCGATTGATGTCGACGATGCGCGCCGGCACCTCGACGCCGCCCTTCATCAGGTCGACGAGATTGGTGCCGCCGGCGAGGCAGCGCGTGCCCTGCCCCAGCGCCGCCACCGCATCGTCGACGCGCGTCACGGCGACATAGTCGAACGCGCGCATCACGCGACCTTCGGCGGATTGCCCACGGCACGCACCGCGTCGACGATGCCGGCGTACGCGCCACACCGGCAGAGGTTGCCGCTCATGCGCTCGCGGATCTCGTCGTCGGAAAGTGTCACGGGGCCGAACGCCGCGAGATCGGCGGTCACCGCGCTCGGCGCGCCGGCGCGCGCTTCGTCGACGAGCGCAATCGCCGAGCACACCTGTCCCGCCGTGCAATAGCCGCACTGGAAGCCGTCGTTGGCGATGAACGCCTGCTGCATCGGATGCAGCGTCGCGCCCTGCGCGAGGCCTTCGATGGTGACGATGCGCGTCCCGGCCTGCGACGCGGCGAGCGTGAGGCAGGCATTGATGCGGCGGCCGTCGGCCAGCACCGTGCACGCGCCGCACTGGCCGCGATCGCAGCCTTTCTTGGTGCCGGTGAGGCCGATGTATTCGCGCAACGCGTCGAGCAGCGTCACGCGCGACTCGAGCATCAGCGGATATTCATGGCCGTTGACGTCGAGCGTGACCGCCATTGCCTGGCCGGCGGCGACCGCGCGCGGCGCGGCGGGCGGTGTCGCGCGCGGCACCTGCGCGCCGGCTTTCGCGGCGGCGAGGCTCGTGGTCAGCGCGCCTGAATGCCACAGGAAGCGGCGGCGCGCGAGACCGTGCGCAGGAAGTGAAGCATCGGAGTGCTTGGGCATGGCGCGCGGGCGCGATTTCGGCGAGGACATCCGGCGATCCGTTGCGCTGGAGTTTCGCAAGGATCGTTCCCGCTCGCTTTCGTCGCGAAATGAGGTACTTGGCGAGGGCCACCGGTGCGTTCGCGGCAGAGCCTGCGTGCCGCGCGCGCAGTTCCTGCGACGGCGTCGGCGGCGCGCTGTCGGTGAGCGGCGCGCCGGATGACGTTGCGGGGACGACGACACCGACTGCCACGCCGGACGAGTCAATGGCGATGCCCGCTGCCGCGAGGGCGCGGCATGCGGCGGCGGGCGCCGCACGTCGCGCACGTCCCCCTTGACGCCCCTTTTGCGCCGACTATAATCCCGGTACCGGATATGCATACGGTATCGAGGCCCCCTTGAGCAAACCGCCATTGAGCAAGCCCCCGGGCAAGTCGCCCAGCCGGCCCGTCGCGCGCCGCCCCTTCGCGCATCTGCGCTTCCCCGTGTCCGGCGCGGCGCCGGCGACGCCCACGCTTACCGCGCGGCAGCGGCAGATCCTCGACTGGATCCGCACGCACATCGACACCACCGGCATGCCGCCCACGCGCGCCGAGATCGCGCGCGGGCTGGGGTTTTCCACCGCGAGCTCCGCCGAGGATCACCTGCAGGCGCTGGCGAAGAAGGGGGCGCTCGAAATCGTCCCCGGCGCCTCGCGCGGGCTGCGCCTCAAGGAGCTGCCGGGCATGCCGCTGCAAGGCACGCTGCCGCTGGTGGGACGCGTCGCCGCCGGGCATCCGATCCTCGCCGCCGAGCACGTCGAGGCGCATTACCGGCTCGACCCCGGCTTCTTCACGCCGCACGCCGACTACCTGCTGCGCGTGCGCGGCACCAGCATGCAGGACGCCGGCATCCTCGACGGCGACCTCCTCGCCGTGCACAAGACCGACGACGCGCCAAGCGGCCGCATCGTCGTCGCCCGCCTCGGCGACGAGGTGACGGTCAAGCGCCTGAAGCGCAGGGGGCGCGACATCCTGCTCGTCGCCGAGAATCCCGCGTTCGCGCCGATCGTCGTCGATCCCGCGCGCCAGGCGTTCGCGATCGAGGGCATCGGCGTCGGACTCATCCGCGGCGGCCATTCGTTCTGAGGGGACGCGATGTACACGCTCTATGGCAAGAAGGGATCCGGCTCGGCCTCGGTGGAGGCGGCGCTGGCGATCATCGGCGAGCCCTGCCGCATCGTCGAAACCGCGTCGTGGGATCGCAACGCGGCGTTCGACGAGCTCCTCGCGATCAATCCGATCGGGCAGATCCCCACGCTCGTGCTGCCCGACGGCGGCGTGCTGTCGGAAAGCGCGGCGATCCACATCCATCTCGCCGACACGCATCCCGCGGCGCGCTGGCTGCCCGCCGATGCCGAGGCGCGCGCGCAGGCGATCCGCGGCCTCGTGTTCATCGCCGCCAACTGCTCCCGATGATCACGATCATCGACTTCCCCGAGCGCTTCGTCGCCGACCTCGGCGAGGACGAGGCGCTGCAGAAGCGCGTGCGCACCGCCACCCGCGAGCGCCTGCACCTGCACTGGGACATGTTCGCGGACATGTTTGCCGCGCGACCGTTCCTCAATGGCGAGGCGATCGGCGCGCTCGACGTGTATGCCGCCGTGGTGTCGAAATGGTCGGGCGGCCGCCCGCACATCGCCGCGGCGCGGCCGGCTTTGCATGCGACGCTCGCGCGCATCGAGGCCGATCCGCGCGTCGCCGCGGTGTTCGCCCGGCACTGGCCGCCGCAGTAGAAACCCCTGCCGGCGTCGCGATCCGTCGATGCCGGGCGCCGCGGCGATGGCCTCGCCGCATCCACCCACCCTCCGAGGAGAAGCCATGAGCGTGCAAGCGATTCCCGCCGGCTATGAAGGCGTCACCCCCTACCTCATCGTGCGCGATGCCGCCGCGGCGATCGAGTACTACAAGAAGGCGTTCGGCGCGAGCGAGCTGATGCGCTTCGCCGGCAAGGATGGCCGCATCGGCCATGCCGAGATGAAGATCGGCCGCGGCATCTTCATGCTGGCCGACGAGGTGGAAGGCCACCAGGGCCCGCAGACGCTCGGCGGCACGCCGGTGTCGCTGATGTTCTACGTCGACGACGTCGATGCCGTGTTCGCGCGCGCGGTGGCCGCCGGCGGCAAGGCGATCCGCCCGGTGGCCGACCAGTTCTACGGCGACCGCAGCGGCGGCATCAGCGATCCGTTCGGCCACGCATGGTGGATCGCCACGCACAAGGAGGACGTCTCGCCCGGAGAGATGCAGAAGCGCATGCAGGCGATGGGATGATCGCGGCAGGCCGACGATGCCCGCTGCCGTGCATGTCGCGCTCGCCGGGGTGCTCGCCCACCCCGCCATCTGGCGCGGCAACGATTGCGCGCCCGAGCCTGCGGCGTTGGCGTCGGGTTACGCACCGCTCGACGCCGTGCTGCCCGGCGGCGGCTGGCCGGCGGCGGCGCTCACCGAGATCCGTCTCGCGCGCGAAGGCATCGGCGAGCTGCGGCTGACGCTGCCCGCGCTCGCCGCATTGCAGCGCGCGTGCCGCGACGTCGTGTTCGTCGCGCCGCCGCACCGGCCGTATGCGCCGGCGCTGGCGGCAGCCGGCTTCGACCCCGCGCGCCTTTTCGTCGTGCGCTGCCGCGCGCCGCAGGATGCGCTGTGGGCGTACGAGCAGGCGCTGCGTGCGCCCGAATGCGGCGCCGCGTTCGCCTGGCTCGCCACCCGCGACGACCGCGTGCTGCGGCGGCTCGCGGTGGCCGCACGCGACGGCCGCACGTTCGGCGTGCTGTGGCGCCGCCCGGGGCAATCGGCGGAAGCGCCGGCCGCGGCGCTGCGCCTCGCGCTCACGCCCCACGCCGGCAGGCTCGCCGTGCACGTCGTCAAGCGCCGCGGCGGCGATCTCGCGCGGCCGGTGCTCGTCGACGTCGGCTGTCCGCTGCCCATGCCGCGTGTGCCGCCACCGGCGGCGATGGCGGCGCCCGCCGCCGCGCAGGCGGGCGCGCGCATCGCCGCGCATTGATCCGCACGGTGCACCGGTCGCGCCGCCAATCCAATCCCGTATCGCGATTGCGAGGAGATCGCCCCATGCCCACCCCGACGCTCATGCATCACTTCGCGACGATGGCGTACAACAACGCGTGGGCCAACCATCGCCTGCTCGGCGCCTGCTGCCGGCTGTCGCAGGCGGATTTCATCGCCGCGCGCACGAGCTTCTTTCCCTCGCTCAAGGCCACGCTCAACCACATCCTCACCGTCGACTGGTACTACGTCGATGCGCTGGAGCGCAGCTTGCGCGACGAGCCGCCCAATCCCGACGTCGAGCGTTTCTACACGCCGCCGGAGCCCTACGCCGATTGCGCGGGCCTCGCACGCGCGCAGCGGATGGTCGACCGCCGCCTGATCGACCTGTGCGTGGTGCTGACCGACGCCGACCTCCTGCGGCCGATCACGGTGCCGCGCCGCGGCTGCTCGCGCACCTCTTCCAGCACCAGATCCACCATCGCGGGCAGGCGCACGCGATGCTCGCCGGCACCGCCGTCGCGCCGCCGCAGCTCGACGAATTCTTCTGCACCGACGACGCGCCGCTGCGCGCGCCCGACCTCGCCGCGCTCGGCTTCACCGAGGCGATGATCTTCGGCGAATGAGCGACGCGCCGCCGCCGGTATGGCTCGCGCTGCGCCTCGCGTCGCTGCCGCTCGACGTGTTCGCGCGCGGTGGCGATGGACACGACGCCGCGATGCCTTTCGCCGTCACTTCCGGCGGCCACTATCCGGCGATCGTCGACGCCAACGCCGCGGCGCGGCGCGCCGGCATCGTCGCCGGCACGGCCGTGTCCACGGCACTGGCGCTCGCGCCCGGTCTCGTGCTGCGCGAGCGCGAGCCGGGCGCCGAAGCGGCGACACTCGCCGAGCTCGCGACGTTCATGCTGGGCTTCACGCCGCAGGCCTGCGTCGCCGCTCCCGATGCCGTGCTCGCCGAAGTCCACGCGAGCCTGCGCCTCTTCGGCGGTCCTGCGCGGCTCGTGCGGCTCGTCGACGACGGCCTTCGCGCGCGCGGGTTCCACGCCAGCCGCGGCATCGCCCCCACGCCGCTCGCGGCGCTCGCGTTCGCGCGCGCGGGCGACGCGGCGCCGCTGTTCGCCGGCGACGCGCTGGCGGCGCGGCTCGCATCGCTGCCGCTCGCGCACTTCGACGTCGACGCGGCGGCGCGCACGCTGCTCGCCGCGGCCGGCGTGACGACGTTCGGCGAGGCTTGCGCATTGCCGCGCGACGCGCTGGCGCGCCGCTGCGGTCCCGCATTGCCCGCGCTCATCGACCGCGCGCTCGGCCGCGTGCCCGACACGCGCGCGCCGCACGTGCCGCCGCCGCGCTTCGCGAGCCGGCTCGCGCTGCCGGCGCCGGTGCACGATGCCGAGGCGCTGGGCTTCGCCGTCAACCGCCTGGTGCACGCGCTGTGCGCATGGCTCCTCGCGCGCGGGCTGGGCGCCGCGCGCATCGACGTCGCGCTGATGCACGAGCGCTACCAGCACGCGCGCATCGGCGCGCGGGCGACGCGGCTGCGCTTCGCGCCGGGCACGGCTTCGCGCAGCATCGCTCATCTCAACACCGTGCTGCGCGAGCGGCTCGCGCGCGTCGCGCTGCCGGCGCCGGTCGAGGCGATCACGCTCGCCTGCACCGACACCGCGCCGGTCAGCGGCCACAACCTCGACCTGCTCCCCGGCAACGAGCGCAACGCGATCGTCGTGCCGCTCGTCGATCGCCTGCGCGCGCGGCTCGGCGAGGACAGCGTCGTCGCGCTCGCCACGCACGCCGAGCATCGCCCCGAGGCCGCGTGCCGCGAACGCGTGGCAGCACCGCAGCCTTCGCCGGCGGCTCACGGCGCGGGGAGCGGGCGCGCGCCGGCGAGCGCTGCGCGCGATGCGCGACTTTCACCGGTCGCCGGCGCGACCGGGAGCAAGGTTCCCCGCAAGCCGCGGCTGCGTCACGGCACCCAGGTCATGCCGTCGCCGGATGCGCTCGCCGCGCGCACGCAGCATGCCGCGCCGACGATGGCGCGCCCGCTGTGGCTGCTGTCGGAACCCGCGCCGCTTGCGCCCGCGTTCCTCGACGCGCCGTGGGTGCTGCGCGACGGGCCGGAGCGAATCGAATCGGGATGGTGGGATGGCGGCGACGTGCGCCGCGACTACTTCATCGCCGAGGCGCCGCAAGGCGGGCTGGCGTGGATCTTCCGCGACCATCGCCGCGCCACCGACGACGGCGAATGGTTCCTGCACGGGTGGTTCGCGTGACGGCGCTCAGTGCGGCGGCATGCTGCCGCTGACGCGGGACTCGCCGCCGATGATCTTCCACGCCTTGCCCTCGCGGCGCAGCTCCATGCGCATGTCGCCCGAGTACGCGAACTTGCGGCCATCGACGGTCTCGACGCGCGTCGTGAAGCGCGTCGCCACCTGCGCCGCGTCGCGCGACAGGCCGGTGACGTTGGTATCCGACGGCAGGTAGCGCGCGCTCGCCGCGTGCTCCTGCAGCCACGCATAGGCGCGCGCGACGTCGTCCTTCGAGCTGTACACCACCTTGCCGTTCTCGAGCCAGCGGAAATCGGCGCGGTCGCTGTACAGCGCCACGACGCGCGTCCACTGCTGCGCGTTGTACGCGTCGACATACGCATTGAACACGTCGCGCGCGTCGCCGGTGGCGACTTCGGCGGGAGGCATCGACGTGCAGGCCGTGAGGGCGACGGCGGCAAGCCACAGCAGGGGGCGCAGCATGCGCGAAACGAAGGTGGCGGGAAAGCGCGAGCCTAGCGCGTATGCCGCGGCCACTCAAGTGCGGCGGCGTTGCCGCGCACCGGGGACTAGATGCCGGCGTACCACTGGTAGCCCTGGTCCTCCCAGTAGCCGCCATTGCCCTCGCCAATGCCGGCGAAGCTCTGCACGAGCTCGAGACGCATCACGTACTTGGCGTGCTTGTATCCCAGCTGGCGCTCGACGCGTAGCCGCAGCGGCGCGCCGTTGGCCACCGGCAGCGGTGCGCCGTTGAGCTCGTAGGCGAGGATCGTCTGCTCGTGGTACGCGTCGTCGAAGTCGATGCTCTCGTAGTAGAAATCGGTGCCGTCCTGCTCCATCGGATCGGCACAGTGGAACACCACGTAGCGCGCCTCGGGCTTGGGCGCCACCGCGTCGAGGATCGCCTTGAGGCGCGCGCCCTTCCACTGCGCGATCGCGCTCCAGCCCTCGACGCAGTCGTGGCGCGTGATCTGCGAGCGCGATGGCAGCGCGCGCAACTCGTCGAGCGTCCATTGTCGCGGCGTGGCGACGAGCCCGTCGACCACCAGGCGATAGCTCGCGAAGTCGTCGTCGACGAGCTCCTGGTAATCGTCGGTTCCGGGGTCGGCGGTGCCGTTGCTGCGAAACGTCGGCGAGCGCTCGGCGGGCGTGAACTCCTGCGCCATGCTCCTGCGCGCGACGACCTTGGCGGCGCCTTCCGACAGGTGGCCGGCCGAGCCGAGCACGGCCGGGAACCACGACGTCTGCGACAGCTTGTCGCAGCCGGCCAGCGTGCCGGCGGTGGCGAGACCCAGCGCGCGGGCGAGGAAGCGCCGGCGCTTGCGGCGATCACTGCGCTTCATGCGTGCCTCCCTCGCGTGTGGTGCCGGCCGCGCGCGCGCCGCCCTCGATGGCGCGCGGCTCGGGGCCGACGCGGTAGCGGCCGGTGATCATCGAGTTGAGGTTGTTCCACAGCCCGGTGATGATGACCTCGAACACGTGGATCAGCACGAAGCCGACGATCAGCCACGCGCAGATGAAATGGATCGTGCGCACCGACTGCCGCCCGCCGAAGAGCCCGACCCATCCGGCGAACACGCTGTCGAGCCGCGGCGACATGCCGAGACCCATCAGGATCGTCAGCGGCAGCAGCACGAAGATCACGGTCAGGTAGGCGAGCTTCTGCAACACGTTGTAGCGCGTGGCCGCCTCGCCATGCGGATGGCGGAACTTGAGGTGATCGACGATCGAGTGGCCGATTCCCGCCCAGTCGATACGCGTCGGCACGAGGTCGCGCGCAAGATGCCGCGTCCAGGCCGAGTACGCGATGTAGGCGACGCCGTTGAGCACGAAGACCCAGGCGAAGAAGAAATGCCAGGTGCGCGACATCGACAGCCATTGCATGTCGGGGATGGTCATCCACCACGGAAAGCCGCGGATCGCGCGCTGGCCGTTCGGCTGCTTCGACACGCCGAGCACGCCGTCGGTGTCGAACTCGTGGCCGAGGATTCGCGTGACGCCGCGCTTGTCGCCACCGGGCGCGTCGACGGCGGTCATGGCCAGGACCGGCGGATT
Organism: Casimicrobiaceae bacterium; assembly: GCA_036553845.1. Taxonomy (GTDB): domain Bacteria; phylum Pseudomonadota; class Gammaproteobacteria; order Burkholderiales; family Casimicrobiaceae; genus VBCG01. Next base: position 23,199 of record DATBOK010000083.1, on the reverse strand, counting down.
GCCGGTGTACGACGACAGGCCCCAGTACAGCGCCGGATGCGCGTTGAAGATGCCGAGGCCGCTCATCAGCAGGATCGTCAGCGCGACGACGTTGATCCAATGCATGATGCGCACCGCGAGTGCGTGCCGGCGGTAGACGTAACCGCTGCCCGTCACTGCCGGCACTGCGTCGACGCTTGCCATCGCCATCCTTTCGCCTTCGGGTCGGGAACACTCTAGCACCGGTCGCGCGGTGATTCGAAACCTTACAATGGCGGATGCCGGACGCGCCGACACATCCTTACGCAAGCCTTACGCCCGACGTGGTCCTCGATGCGATGGACGCGGCCGGCTATCGCGGCGACGGCCGGCTGCTCGCGCTCGGCAGCTACGAGAACCGCGTCTACCAGGTGATGCGCGACGACGCGCCGCCGCTCGTCGTCAAGTTCTACCGGCCCGATCGATGGCGCGACGACGAAATCGACGAGGAGCACGCCTTCGTCGCCGATCTCGCCGCGCGCGAAGTGCCGGCGGTGGCGCCGCTCGCGAGCCATGGCGTCACGCTGCACCGTTTCGGCGGCTTTCGCTACGCGATCTACCCGAAGGCCGGTGGCCGCCCGCCGGAGCTCGACCGCGACGACGTGCTGATCTGGCTCGGTCGCTATCTCGCGCGCATTCACGCCACGGGGTCGGCGCGACCCTTCCGGCATCGACCGGCACTGACGGTGGAAAGTTTCGGCGACGCGCCGCGCGCGTTCGTCCTGTCGGGCACGTGGCTGCCGGAGGACCTGCGCGAGGCGTATTCGTCGGTGAGCGCGGCGGCGCTCGCCGGCGTGCGCCGCGCCTTCGCACGGGCGGGCGACGTGGCGACCCTGCGCGCCCACGGCGACGTGCACGTCGGCAACGTGCTGTGGTCGATCGCCAGTGCCGGCAGCGGACCGCACTTCGTCGATTTCGACGATGCGAGGATGGCACCCGCCGTGCAGGACCTGTGGATGCTGCTCGCGGGCGAGCGCGCCAGCATGGAGCACCAGCTCGCGCGGCTGCTCGAGGGCTACGAGCAGTTCCGCGCATTCGACCGCCGCGAGCTCCACCTGGTGGAGGCACTGCGCACGCTGCGCCTGCTCCACTACTCGGCCTGGATTGCGCAGCGCTGGCAGGACCCCGCGTTTCCCGCCGCATTCCCGTGGTTCGGCACGCAGCGCTACTGGCAGGATCGCATCCTCGAGCTGCGCGAGCAGATCGCCCTGCTCGACGAGGAGCCGCTGGCGGCATGAACGCGATGCGCCGCAACGCGCTGCCGCCACCGCCGATGCCGCACTAGAACGCCAGCGCGTTGGTCAGGTCCCCCATCATCGGCCGCGCGCCGGGCAATGGCTCGAGGTCGAAGCGGCGCGTGATGAGCTTCAGGATCGACGTCGTGTCGTAGAGCGTGTGGTCGACGTAGCCGCGCCTGGCGTAGGGCGAGATGACGATCGCCGGGATGCGCGTGCCCGGCCCCCAGCGATCCGCCACGGGCGGCGCGACGTGATCCCAGAAGCCGCCGTTCTCGTCGTAGGTGACGATGATCACGCTGGTATTCCACAGCGGGCTTGCCTTGATGCGGTTGAGCAGCGCGTCGAGATGCATGTCGCCGGACCACACGTCCGCGTACCCGGGGTGCTCGTTGAGCGTGCCCTGCGGCTTGTAGAAGACCACCTGAGGCAGGTTGCCGCTGTCGATGCCGGCGACGAAGTCCTTGTAGTCCTTGAGGTGCTCCGCACGATCGGGCGTGCCCGGCGCGAAGCGCTTGAAGTAATTGAACGGCTGGTGATGCGTGACGAAGTACGGCGCGCCGTTGGCGGATGTGGCGATCACCGTGCGCGGCGCCTGCGGCACCTGCATGCCGTCCGCGAGCGCGGCGTCCCACGCCCCCGAATACCACGCCCACGACACGCCCTTCGCCGACAGCGTGTCGCCGATCGTCGTCAGCGTCTGCGGCGGCAGCGTGTGCTGCGCGGGATCGGTGCCGCGCGGGTCGCCACCCTTCGCCGGCGGCACGCGCGACGGCTGGTACGGCGGCTGCGTCGTGTTGACCGAAAAGCCGTCGGGCGTGACGTCGCCGTCGAGCAATTCCGGCGGCCCCGTCAGCACCGACGCCGGCGACGTCGACTTGGCCTTGAGCCAGCCACGGGCGTCGATCTGCGCGCGCAGGTCCGCCGGCGCGTCGCGATCGAGCGGCGCGCACGCGCAGATCAGGTACATGTGGTTGAAATACGAGCCGCCGAACGCGCCCATGAAGAAGTTGTCGGCGAGCGTGTATTCGCGCGCCCATTTCCACATCGGCAGCGTCGAGCCGTCGTAGTAGCCCATCACCAGCGCACCCGAGTCGCTGGCGGCGACGAAGCGGTCGTTGCGGCCGCCGTCGATCTGCTCCTGGTTCTGGTAGAAGCGATGCACGAGGTCCTGCGTCGCCTTGGCGAGCGGCATGTTCACCGGCGGCGCGTCGAGGCGATACGGCCGATTCGGCAGGTCCTGCGGATACGCGGGATCGGCCGCCTTGCCTTTCCACACCGCCGGCAGCCGCGGCAGCACGCTGCCGTCGCGGTCGCGTTGCGTCATTGAGTCGGGGCTCGCGTTGGCGATGCCGTTCGCACCGGGGAAGAATCCGTAGAGGTTGTCGAAGCTGCGGTTCTCGGCGTACAACACGATGATGTGATCGATGCGCGCGAGCCCTTCGCGCGACCCCGGCTGCGTCGCGCAGCCGGCGAGGACCGTCGCCAGCAGGATCGCCGGCAGGATGCGTGCGAGCTTGGCCATGCGTCTTCTCCCTGTGCTGCGGTGGATGCAACGTGTCCTGCGTGCGTGCGCGACCGGTTCCGCCGGCGCGTCGCCGACCGGCTCGCGTCAACGCAATGTCACGTGCGCACGGACGGTGCCGCCCTTGTCGTGCTGCGCCACGAGGCCCACTTCCTGGCCCGGCTTGCCGCGCACCACCCACTCGAGCCGCGCGCGATCGTCGGTGACGTTGCGGTCGGGCCAGAACGACACGCCGGTGTGCTTGTAGGCGCGCCCCTCGAGCTGGCCGTGATCGTCATGCGCCTTGCCGGCGGCGAGCGTTGCGCCTTCCGGCAACTCGACATCGACGACCACGCCGCGCACCGTCTGGCGTGCCAGCGCGCGCTTGCTGACGTACGTCGGCAGCCAGCCTTCGTTCTGCACCACCAGTGTGATCTTCCATGCGCCGTCGCCCAGCGCCTCGGCATCCGCGTGCACGAGGGCGAGCTTCGGCGAGATGAGCGCCTGCCACAGCAGCCACTTCGGAAAGCGCGCGAGCTCCTTCTCGAGGAGCTTGGGCGGCGGGTTGGAGAACGCGTGGAAGCGGTTCCAGCCGCCGATCTCGACGCGGCCGAGCTCGGGATGATCGAACGCCTTCCACGGGATATGGCCGAGGCCGCCGAGCTTGTCGTCGCTCCAGCGGATGAGCGCGAGGTCGTCGGCGACCGGGTGGTCGCGGAACCAGTCGATGAACTTGTAGTCGGTGATGCCGGCTTCGCGCATCGGCGACCAGATCTCGACGACCCACGAGAAGAGCCCGAGGTGCTCGTAGATCCAGTCGAACGTGCCGCCGATCACCTCCTTCGGGTGGTAGCGGAACTCGTGGTAGACCGAGATCGCCGGGTAGCCGGTGAGCTCGGTGCCCTTCTTCCCCTGCGCCTGGTATACCCAGAGATCCTCGGCGTGCATCTCGTCGTCGGCGAGGTGCTCGAATGGCCGCAGCAGCACGCCGCTCCACGTGTGGAACGTGGTGCCGCCGGTGATGTTGCGATGCTTCACGATGAAATCGACCACGGCGCGGATCTCGGGCTCCGACGTCGGGTAAGGTCCGGCCCCCAGCTGCTCGAATTCCTGGCGCCAGCTCGCGGGGAAATTGCGGTTGAGGTCGAGGCCCTGCGGGCTCTTCTTCACCTTGAGCGTGTGGCCGTCGTAGTTCTCGTAGCGACCTTCCGGCAGGATCCGGTAATACGTGCCGCCGACTTCGTCGGGCTCGCGCCGCACCATGAGGCGCGGCTCCTCCGGGTGCGCTTTCCAGACACCGTTGGGATCGGCGATGCGCATCTGCAGGATGCGGCCGTCACCGTCGATGTCCTCGACCACGAGCCCTTCCGGCTCTTCCTCGTCGAAGGGATACGGGCGGGTCGACGAGCGGATCCACTTCGGCTTGTCGGCGAGCGCCCATTCGGCGCCGTCGGGATTGATCCGCGGGCACACGTAGAACGCGCGGGTGTCGAGCGCGCGCGTGACCTCGGGATCCTTGCCGTATTGCGTCAGCAGCGTGTGGATGAAGTACAGGTTCGCGGCCGACGCCGCCACTTCCGTGGCGTGGATGTTGCCGTCGACCCACAGCGCGGGCTTTTCGGCGGCCGGTCCGGTGCCAGCATTGGTGATCGTCAGCAGCGGGATGTCGCGCCCTTCGTGGCTCTTGCCGATCGTCTCGAGGCTTGCGAGCTGCGGGTAGTCGCGGACGCACGCCGCGAGGAGCGCCATCAGCTCGGCATGGCGGTAGAAGCGGTCGAAGGCAATCGTGGGCATTGGCAAGGAGGGCAGGACGCGGTCGGGCGAGTTTAGCGGATGCGCCCCGGCCGCCGCCGGATACCGTATATTCGTACGGTATGAACGAGCTCCTCCCCGGCTATGCCGAGTTGCATTGCCTGTCGGCATTCTCGTTCCTGCGTGGCGCCTCGCAACCGGAGGAGCTGGTGGAACGCGCGCAGGTGCAGGGCTACGCCGCGCTCGCGATCACCGACGAATGCTCGCTCGCGGGCGCGGTGCGCGCGCATCTCGCGGCGAAGGATGCCGGGCTGCCGCTCGTCATCGGCAGCGAGTTCACCCTCGACGACGGCATGAAGCTCGTGCTGCACGCCGTCGACCGCGACAGCTATGGCGATCTCGCCGCCCTCATCACCCGCGCGCGACGGCGCGCGATCAAGGGCCATTATCGCGTCACGCGCGACGACGTCGCCGACCTCGGCCGCCGCTGCCTCGCGCTGTGGATCCCGGGAGCCGCGATCGCGCTCGACGAGGCGCGCTTCTGCGTCGACGCGTTCGGCGCCAACGCGGTGATGGCGGCCGAGCTCTTCGCGCGCGGCGGCGAGCGCGCGAGGCTCGCCGACCTCACGGCCGTGAGCCGCGCCACCGGCCTTGCGCTGGTCGCCGCCGGCGACGTCCACATGCACGTGCGCGCGCGCCGCATGCTGCAGGACACGATGACGGCGATCCGCGTCGGCACGCCGCTCGCGCAATGCGGCTACGCGCTCTTCGCCAACGGCGAGCGCCACCTGCGATCGCGCGCACGCCTCGCCACGATCTACCCGCGCGCGCTGCTCGAGGCCGGCGTCGAGCACGCCGCGCGCTGCCGCTTCTCGCTCGACTGCCTGCGCTACGAGTATCCCGACGAAATCGTGCCACCGGGCGCGACGCCGGCGTCGCACCTGCGCGCGCTGACCGAGGCGGGGCTCGTGCGCCGCTATCCCCGCACCGCGGGCGACCGCGGCTCGCGCGTGCCGCCGAAGGTGCGCGAGCAGATCGAGCACGAGCTCGCGCTCATCGCCGAGCTGGCCTACGAGCCCTATTTCCTCACCGTGCACGACATCGTCGCGTTCGCGCGCTCGCGCGGCATCCTGTGCCAGGGCCGCGGCTCGGCGGCCAATTCGGCGGTGTGCTACGCGCTCGGCATCACCGAGGTCGACCCGACGCGGATGTCGATGCTGTTCGAGCGCTTCGTCAGCCGCGAGCGCGACGAGCCGCCCGACATCGACGTCGACTTCGAGCACCAGCGCCGCGAGGAGGTGATGCAGTACGTCTACGCCAAGTACGGCCGCGACCGCGCGGCGCTGGCGGCCACCCTCATCACTTATCGCACCAAGAGCGCGGTGCGCGACATCGCCAAGGCGCTGGGCTTCGGCCTGGCCGAGATCGACCGCCTGACGCGCGTGTTCGCGTGGTGGGACGGCCGCACGATCGAGGTCGCGCGCATCCGCGAAGCCGGCTTCGACCCCGCGAGCCCGCTGATCGCGCGGCTGGTCCACCTCGCCGGCGAATTGATCGGCATGCCGCGGCACCTGTCGCAGCACGTCGGCGGCTTCGTCATCGCGCGCGGCTCGATCGAGCGCATGGTGCCGGTGGAGAACGCGGCGATGGCGGACCGCACGGTGATCCAGTGGGACAAGGACGACCTGGACGCGATGGGGCTCCTCAAGGTCGATTGCCTCGCGCTCGGCATGCTCTCGGCGATCCGCCGCGCGCTGGCGATGGTGTCGGCGTGGCGCGAACGCCCGCTCGCCATGCAGGACATTCCCGCCGAGGACCCGGAGGTCTACGCGATGATCCAGCGCGCCGACACGATCGGCGTGTTCCAGATCGAATCGCGCGCGCAGCAGTCGATGCTGCCGCGCCTCAAGCCCGCCAATTTCTACGACCTCGTGATCGAGGTCGCGATCGTGCGTCCCGGCCCGATCCAGGGCGGCATGGTGCATCCGTACCTGCGCCGGCGGCAGGGCCTCGAGCCGGTCACGTACCCGAGCGAGGCGGTGCGCGCGGTGCTCGAGCGCACGCTCGGCGTGCCCATCTTCCAGGAGCAGGTGATGCAGCTCGCGATCGTCACCGCCGACTTCACGCCCGGCGAATCCGACGCGCTGCGGCGCTCGATGGCGGCCTGGCGGCGCAAGGGCGGCCTCGAGAAGTTCGAGCGGCGCCTGATCGACGGCATGGCGAAGAACGGCTACAGCGAGGCGTTCGCGCGGCAGATCTACCAGCAGATCCTCGGCTTCGGCGAGTACGGCTTCCCGGAGTCGCATTCGGCATCGTTCTCGCTGCTGGTCTACGTGTCGTCGTGGCTCAAGCGCTACCATCCGGCGGCGTTCACCGCGGCGCTCCTCAACGCGCAGCCGATGGGGTTCTACGCGCCGGCGCAGCTCGTGCAGGATGCGCAGCGCCATGGCGTCGAGGTGCGCGCGGTCGACGTCGTGATGAGCGAATGGGATTGCACGTTGGAAATGCCCGGGACGGCGGCCCGCACCCCGCTTCCGCCTGCGCAGGCATCGTCCGCCGCCGCCGTCGCGCCGTCCGCGGCGACATCGCCGGCGCTGCGCCTCGGCCTGCGGATGATCGCCGGCCTGGGCGAGCCGGCAGCCACGCGCATCGTCGCGGCACGCACCGCAGCGCCCTTCGCGTCGGTCGCCGATCTCGCGCACCGCGCAGCGCTCGACGCACGCGATCTTCGCGCCCTCGCCGACGCCGGCGCGCTCGCGGCCCTCGCCGGCCACCGCCACGCCGCGGTGTGGGACGTGGCCGGCGTGGAGAAGCTGCCGGCGATCCTCGCCGGCAGCACGTTCGCCGAGGTGCCGGCGCGGCTGGCGCCGCCGAGCGAAGGCCAAGACATCGTCGCCGACTACCGCCGCCTCGGGCTGACGCTCGGCCGCCATCCGCTGGCGCTGCTGCGCAAGTCGCTGGCGGCGCGGCGCCTCCTCACGTCGCGCGAAGTCAGCGCATCGCCCCATGGCCGCATCGTGCGCACCGCCGGCATCGTCATCGGCCGCCAGCGCCCGGACACGGTGAGCGGCGTGGTGTTCGTCACGCTGGAGGACGAGACCGGCAACACCAACGTCATCGTCTGGCGCGACCTGGGCGACCGCCAGCGCCGCGAACTGCTGGGCGCGCGGCTGATGGCGGTGTACGGCAAGGTCGAGCGCGAAGGCATCGTCGTGCACCTCGTCGCCGGGCACCTCGTCGATCTCTCGCCGATGCTGGGCGCGCTGGAGACGCGCTCGCGCGATTTCCATTGAGGCCCGCCCTGCGCGGGCAATGGACTGCCCGGCTGCGCCGACAGGATCGGCCAGCTGGTCGGCGAATCCTTGCGGGGGGTCGATAATCCCGACGGACGCATTGGCCGCCCTGCGTGAAGATCTCGATCATCCTGCCGCTGTTCGACCGTCGCACCGCGGGCTGGCGTTCGCTCGAGTCCGCCGTCGGCCAGGCGTTTCCACGCGAACGCTGCGAGGTCATCGCCGTGCTCGGCAGCGATCTCGCTTCGACGTCCGACGACCAGGCGCTGTGCGACCTCCTCGCGCGCTGCGACCATGTCGAGCACACCGCGCTCGACACCGCCGACGTCGCCAACGAAATCACGCTCTATGCCGCCGGGGCGGCGCACGCGAGCGGCGACGTGCTGCTGTTCATGGAGGGCCACACGGCGCTGGCGCCGAATTGCTGTGCGCTCATCGACGCGCATTGGCGCCGCCGACCGGCGACGCAGATGGCGTGGGCGCCGCGCACCAACCACGGCGACACGCCGCTCGGCCGGCTCGTGTCTTTGCACAACCTGCGCCACGAGCGCCGGGCTGCGGCGCAGGGCACGTTCTCCCTCGGCGCCAACAGCGTCATGCGCCGCGACCTCTTCGTGCGCCTCGGGGGATTCGATCCGCGATTCCAGCGATTCGGCGAGACCGCGATCCTCAACCGTGCGCGAGCGGCGGGCATCGCCATCGACTGCATCGGCGAGCCGCTGGCCACGCATTTCAACGACATGGGCGTCGACCTTTGGCGTGACCTCGTGATGCAGATGGGCGAGGCCAAGGCGGCCTACTACGACGCGCTGCGCGCAGACGGCGCCGACCTGCGCCGGCACGTGCGGCACCCGGCGTACCTGGTCGCCGCGAGGCCGTGGTGCGCGCGCGTACTCTACCCGCTGTTCCGTGCGTCCGGCACGGGGCTGCTCGCCCTCGCGATGCGGGTCCTTCCCCTCCGCGAATCCCTCGCGTCCTCGCTCTACGTGGTGGCGGTTGGCGCAACCGACTTGAGCGGCCATTGCCGCGCGCGCATCCGCGCGGGTGGCCGTCGCGACCTCGCCTGAGCCCGGGGAATGGCACGCTCGCCGGCGCGATTGCCGGCCATGCCGGTATCCTGCGCTTCATGCCTTCCGGCCTGCAGTGTGTCCGGCCCTGCTGGAGTCGGGCGACCCGCCCCGTTAGGCTGCCTCAATGAAATCCGACCCTTGCTGGAACTGCCCATGAGCGCCGATCCCGCCGGCGACGCCCGCGACCGCACGAGCCCGCCGCCACCTCCGCCGCCGCCGCCGCGCTCGCCGTCGCACCAGGCGATGCGCGACATCGGCGACGGCATCGTCGTCGTCTGGTGGCGTTTCTTCGACTGGCTTGCGATCGCGCCGTGGAAGACGCTGGTGCTGGTCGCCGTGCTGGGCCTGATCCTCGCCGCGATCCTGCAGCGTCCGGTGCCGTTCCTCATGCTGGTCGTCGCGTGCCTGATCATCAAGATCGTGGCGGGCGGCAAGCGCCGCGCCGAATTGACCGCCAGCGAAGCCACGCAACGCGCAGAGACGCAGCACCTCGAACGCACGGTGCTCGAGGCGCGGATGGAAGCGCTGCAGGCGCAGATCGAGCCGCACTTCCTGTTCAACACGCTCGCCAGCATCGACCAGCTGATCCTCACCGACCCGCCGCGCGCGTCGCGGATGCAGCAAAGCCTGATCCGCTACCTGCGCTCGGCCATGCCGAGGATGCGCGAAGGCGGTCGGCCAACGCTGGGACAGCAGGTCGAGCTGTCGCGCGCGTTCCTGGAGATCATGGCGGTGCGCATGGAAGAGCGTCTCGAGCCGGTGGTCAACGTCCCCGATGGCCTCAAGTCGGCGGTGTTTCCGTCGATGATGCTGCAGACGCTGGTGGAAAACGCGATCAAGCACGGCCTCGAGCCCAAGGCCGCGGGCGGCCGGGTGGAGATCGCCGCCGAAGTCGTCGACGGCCAGCTCGCCGTGCACGTGATCGACACGGGCATGGGCTTCCAGCCGAAGGGCGATGCCGGCGTCGGGCTCGCCAACATCCGCGAGCGCCTCGAGGCGTTGTACGATGGCCGCGCCGAGCTGATCATCGGCGTGCCCAAGGAAGGCGGCACGTGCGCCACCATCAAGGTGCCCTACGAAGTCGCGCCCGCTCAATCCGGCTGACCACCCACTCGCGATGAACGATCCCGCACCGACTGCCGTCATTGCCGACGACGAGCGCCTGATGCGCGAGCAGCTCGTCGATCGCCTCAAGGCCGCGTGGCCGGAACTGGTGATCGTCGGCGAGGCCGGCAACGGCCGCGAAGCCGTGGCGCTCGTGCACCGGCTGGAGCCCGATGTCGTGTTCCTCGACGTGCGCATGCCGGAGATGGACGGCATCGAGACCGCGGCTGCGCTGACGGGCATCGCGCATATCGTCTTCGTCACCGCGTACGACGAGTACGCCGTCCGCGCATTCGAACAAGGCGCGGTCGACTATCTCGTCAAGCCCGCGGAGCCGGAACGGCTGGCGCTGACCTGCCAGCGGCTGCGCGAGCGGCTGCACCAGGCGCCGGCGCCGATGGATGCGCTGCTCGCGGAGCTTTCGCAGCGCCTGGGCAGCGGCACCGCACGATCGCGCGAGTATCTGCGCTGGGTGCAGGCGAGCGTGGGGTCGAACATCCGCATGATTCCCACCGGCGACATCCTGTTCTTCCGCGCCGAGGACAAGTACACCCGGGTGCAGACGGCGCGCTTCGAGGCGCTGATCCGCAAGCCCATCAAGGAACTGATCGAGGAGCTGGACCCGGCCGCGTTCTGGCAGATCCATCGCGCCATCGTCGTGCACGTCGATGCGATCGAGCAGGTGAGCCGCGACTTTCGCGGCCGCCAGCTCGTGCACCTGAAGGGCAGCGGCGAAAAGCTCGAAGTGAGCCGCACCTTCGGCCACCTGTTCAAGCAGATGTAACGCGCGACGCGGATTCGCGCCCTGCGCAGGATGCGCGCCGATCCTGTGATAGCGTAGACGGCTCGTTGCTCTTCGCAGCACCTCGCCCGCACGGCCGCATCGACGGGCCGAATGCATGCCATCGACCGCTTCCCTCGCCGAGTCCGGGCGCCACGGCGCGACACGCCCGCTGTGGCGCGTGTTCCTCGCCTTCCTCGGACCGATGCTGGTCAGCAACGTGCTGCAGGCGCTGTCCGGCACGTTCAACAACGTGTTCATCGGCCAGATGCTGGGCACGCACGCGCTGGCCGCCGTGGCCGCGGTGTTCCCCATCGTGTTCTTCCTGATTTCGCTGGTGATCGGCGTCGGCGCCGGCGCGTCGGTCCTGATCGGGCAGGCGTGGGGCGCACGCGAGCCGCACAAGGTCAAGGCCATCGCCGGCACGGCGCTGGCACTCGGCCTGCTGCTCGGGCTCGCGATCGCGCTGCTGGGCGGCACGTTCACCCGCGGGCTGCTGCAATTGCTGCGCACGCCGCCGAGCGTGCTGCCGGAGGCCGTCGGCTACGCGCGGCTGATGATGTTCGCGATGCCGGGCCTGCTGGTCTTCATCCTGGCGACGCAATTGATGCGCGGCGTCGGCGACACGCTCACCCCGCTCTACGCGCTCCTGATCTCGACGGCGGTCGCAAGCGTGCTCACGCCCGCGTTCATCCGCGGCTGGGCCGGGCTGCCGCGCCTCGGCGTCACATCGGCGGCGGCCGCCTCGATCGGTGCCTTCGTGGTGGCGCTGGCATTCATGGCGTGGTTCATGCGCCGCAGGCGCCATCCGCTGGCGCCCGACCGGGAGCTGCTGCGCGACCTGCGCATCGATCCGGCGCTGCTGCGGCTCATCCTGAAGATCGGCCTGCCGACCGGCCTGCAGGTGATCGTGATGTCGCTGGCGGAAATCGTGCTGCTGTCGCTCGTCAACGGCTTCGGACCCGACGCCACGGCCGCCTACGGCGCCGTCAACCAGGTCGTCAATTACGTGCAGTTTCCGGCGATTTCCATCGCGATCACCGCCTCGATTCTCGGCGCGCAGGCGATCGGCGCCGGCCATGTCGATCGCCTCGGCGCGATCACCCGCACGGGCCTGCAGATGAATCTCGTGATGACGGGCGGCCTCGTCGTGCTTGGCTACCTGCTGTCGCGTCACCTGATCGCGCTGTTCATCACCAGCGTGCCGGTGATCGACATCGCGCAGACCCTGCTGCACATCATGCTGTGGAGCACGGTGGTGTACGGCTTTGCCGGCGTGCTGAGCGGCGTGATGCGGGCCTCCGGCGCGGTGCTGGTGCCGACCGGCATTTCGATCCTCTGCGTCACGGCGATCGAGCTGCCGGCGGCGTATCTGCTCGCTGCGCACTTCGGACTCGAGGGCGTCTGGATGGCCTACCCCATCGGCTTCACCGCGATGCTGGCATTGCAGGCGACATACTTCCTGTGCGTCTGGCGCAAGCGCAGGATCGTGCGGCTGGTGTAAGCCGCGACGCGCATGCCCCTGCACGCGCCAGGGAGCGCCGCGTTGACGCATGCGAGCCCCGTGCTCGCCCGCGCGCGCAATGCCACGCGACTCCAGTTCCTGGCGCTGGGCATCATTGCCGGCACCTGGGGCGCGCACATCCCGTCGGTGAAGGTCCGCTACTCGCTCAGCGAGGCGACGCTGGCGCTGGTGCTGCTGGCGGTCGCCTGCGGCGCGCTGTCATCGCTGCTCGTCGCCGGACGCGTCATCGGACGCCTCGGGGCACGCAACGTCGCGGCGCTCGCGGCGATGGCCATGAGCGTCCTGCTCGGCGGCGCGCTGGCGTTCGCGGGCCTCGCCACGCTGCTGCCGGCGATGGTGGCGCTCGGCGCCGCGATGAGCCTGTTCGACGTCGCGATCAATACCGAGGGCTCGATGCTCGAAACACTTGGCGGCCGCCCGGTGATGAGCAACCTGCACGGCATGTTCAGCGTCGGCGGCATGCTGGGCGCGTCCATCGCCGCCCTGCTGCTGGACATGCAGGTGTCGCCGCGCACGCAGCTTGGATTCGTCTGCGGCGGCGTCGCGATCGTCGCCGTGATCGCGTCGCGGCGCATGCTCGAGACGCACACTACCGGCGACGATGCGGGCCCGCAATCGCATTTCGCGTGGCCGAAGGGCGTGCTGCTCGTCATCGGGCTCCTGATCCTGGCCGGCATGACCGCCGAGGGCATCATGTACGACTGGTGCGTGCTCTATCTGCGCCAGGACGTGGCGATGCCGCCGCCGCAGGCGGCGCTCGGCTACGCCACGTTCGCCGCGGCGATGGCCCTGTCGCGCTTCGGCGGCGACGCGCTGCGCGCGCGCTATTCCGACCCGCTGCTGCTGCGCGCCGGCGCGAGCGTCGCCGCCGTGGCGATGGCGGTCGTGCTGGTGGCGGCCAATGCCGGCGTGGCGCTGGCAGGCTTCGCGCTGGTGGGAGCCGGTCTGGCGCCGGTGGCGCCCATCCTGTTCAATGCGGCGACGCGCGTGCCGGGGGTCAGCCGGGCGGCGGCGATCGCGTCGGTGACCTCGATCGGCTATGCTGGATTCCTGATCGGTCCGCCGCTGATCGGCAGCATCGCCACGGCGAGCTCGCTGACCGCGGCCCTCGGCGTCGTCGTGCTGGCATCGGCCATTCTCGCGTTCGGCGCACGCTTCGTGCCGCCGCAGCCGACGGGCGATTAGCGGCGCACGACTCGCCCTCGCACGGCCGCGTGGCGCAGACCGCAACGACCGGGGCCGACGGATGTGTCCCGTTGCGCGCGGGTGGCATGGCGCCTCACGACGAGGCGCATGCCGGCGACGCCGCAAGTCCTTCCTTGGCGTCGCCCACGGGCTTCACGCTCCGCGTATCGACGCCGTTCTTCGCCGCAGTGATTTCGGCGAGGATCGAGATCGCGATCTCCGGCGGCGTGCGGCTGCCGATGTAGAGGCCGATCGGTCCGTGCAATCGGGCGATCTCCCCGGGCGTCACGTCGAACTCGACGAGCCTCTCGCGGCGCTTCGCGTTGTTGGCGCGCGATCCCAGCGCACCGACGTAGAACGCCGGCGATTTCAGCGCTTCCATCAACGCCAGATCGTCGAGCTTGGGATCGTGCGTGAGCGCCACGACCGCGCAGCGCTCGTCCAGGTTCATCGCGCGCACGGTGTCGTCGGGCATCGTGCGCACCAGCGTGACGCCCGGGATGTCCCATGTCTCGGTGTATTCCTCGCGCGGGTCGCAGATCGTCACGCGGTAGTCGAGCCCCACCGCGATCTGCGCGAGGTACTTGGAGAGCTGCGACGCGCCGATCACCAGCATCCGGTAACGCGGTCCGTGCACGGTGACCAGCGTGCGGCCGTCGAACGTCAGGCCGTCGGTGACTTGCGACGGATGCAGCGTGGCGAAGCCGGTCGCGAGCTCGAGCTTGCGCGCGACGAGGTGGCCCTCCTCGATCTCGTGCAGCAGCGCGCGCATGCCCGACTCGCGCGTCAGCGGCTCCAGCACGAGCTCGATCGTGCCGCCGCAGGGCAGGCCGAAGCGGCGCGCTTCGTCGGCGGACACGCCATACGTGACGGCTTCGGCGCGCGTGCTCGTCATGCCGTGCTTGCGCGTGCGGTCGATGATGTCGTCCTCGATGCAGCCGCCCGACACCGAGCCGACCACGAGGCCGTCGTCGCGCACCGCGAGCATCGCGCCCTCGGGCCGCGGCGAGCTGCCCCACGTGCGCACGACGGTCACCAGCAGCACGCGCCGTCCCTGGTCCAGCCAGTCGGCGCTCTTCTTCAGCACTTCGAAATCGACGCTGTCCATCGCCTGGCTCCCGGCCGCCTAGCCGATGCGGCCCCTGAAATACAGATACGCGAGGATCACGATGATCGCGGCCAGCGCGATGAACCGTGTCCACGTGCCCTTTTCGCCGGCGCGGCGGGGCGGCTCGTCGCCCGCAGCAGAGGCACTGCCGTCCCGCGACGACACGGCGTCCTGGGCTTTGCCGGCGATGAGCGAGTCGCCGCCCGCGTCCGCGGCGGTGCCTGCCGGTTCACCCGACGGCGCGGCCGTGCCACCGGCGAAATGCGCGGCGAGGCGTGCGAAGAAATCGTCGGCGAGCTTGGCGGCCGCGCCGTCGACGAGCCTGGACCCGATCTGCGCGAGCTTGCCCCCGACCTGCGCCTTGACCTCGTAGTGCATTGCCGTCTGTCCGTCGTCGCCGGGCGCGAGCGCGACGCGCGCCTCGCCCCGGGCGAATCCCGCGGCACCGCCCTGCCCTTCGAAGCGCAATGTGTAGCCGTGCGGCGGGTCGACGTCCGCAAGCGTGATCCTGCCGCTGAAGCGCGCCGCCACCGGGCCGATGCGCGCCGTGATCTGGGCTTGGAACGCGTCGGCGCCGATGCGTTCCAGCGACTCGCAGCCGGGCACGCATTCGCGCAGGACGGCAGGATCGTTGAGCGCGTCGAACACCGCCTCGGGCGAGGCCGGAACGCTGCGGGTATTGGCGAGGTCCATCAGTGTCCTGTGTCGGCGCCGGCCGTGCGAGGGCGCGCCTTCATGCTACCGCAGCCCGCGGACGCAGCCGCGGCGCGCGGGCCGCGCGCGCGACGTCGCGACGCATGCCGGCAAGCGCGCCCGCCAGCGCCTCGAGGCTCGCGAGGTTGTGCACCGGCCGGAAATCGTCCACCCACGGCAGCATCGCGCGGATGCCCGCCGGGCGTGCCTCGAAATCCGCGTAGCGCAGCAGCGGATTCAGCCAGATCACGCGCCGCGCCGATTTGGCGAGGCGTTCCATCTCGAATGCGAGCCCGGCGCCCGCGTCGGCGTCGAGGCCGTCGCTGATCAGGAGCACGATCGCGTTCTGGCCCAGCAGGCGCCGCGACCATCGGCGATTGAACTCCGCCAGGCTTTCGCCGATCCGCGTGCCGCCCGACCAGTCGTCGACCGCTGCGGTGACGCGCGCGAGGGCGACGTCGACGTCGCGATGCCGCAGGTGGCGCGTGATGTTGGTGAGGCGCGTGCCGAAGACCAGCGTGTGCACGCGATGGCGGTCGTTGGTGATCGCGTGCACGAAGTGCAGCAGCATCCGCGCGTAGCGCTCCATCGATCCCGAGATGTCGCACAGCACGACCAGCGGTGGCGTGCGCCGCGTGCGGGCGCGCATCGCCAGCGGCGCGGCGGCACCGGCGGCGCCGGTCATCGCCCGCAGCGTCGCCCGCAGGTCGACGCGGCTGCCATGCGGCGCCGGGCGCGTGCGCCGCGCCGGCATCGCCGGCAGCGGCAGCCGCAGACGCGCGATCATGGCCTTCACCGCGCGCATCTCCCATTGCGTCATCGTCGCGAAATCCTGCTTCTGCAGCACTTCGCGTGGCGAGAAGGTGAACGCGGCGTCGAGCTTGATCTCGTCGTCGTCGTCCTGCACCGGGACTTGACCGAGCGGCGCCAGCAGCGCCTCCGACAGGCGCGCCGGCAGTGGCGGTGCGCCGTCGTTCGGCAGGCGCCCGGCGACGCGCGGCAGCAGCGCCGCCAGCATCCGCTCGACGAGCCTCGGATTGCGCCAGAAGAGCTCGAACGCGCTGTCGAACATCGCCAGCTGCTCGTGGCGCGACACGAGCACCGCAGCCAGCGCCGAGCGAAAGTCGCCGCGGTCGGCCACGCCGACCGCTTCCACCGCCGCCAGCGCGTCGATCACCTTGGCCGGCCCCACCGCCATGCCGGTCGCGCGCAGCACGCGCACGAAATGCAGCACGTTCTCCGCGAGCCTGCCGTTCGGCAGCGCTGCGAGGGCCGGATGCACGCTCATGGGCGATGCGACGTCAGGTCGCGGCGCCTTCCGCCGCCACTTCGGCGCAGAGCCGCGTGATGTTGCCAGGCGTCAACGCGCCGACGTCGTCCTGGTACTTGAGCAGCACGCCGATGGTGTCGGCAACGGCCGCGGGATCGAGCGCGATCTTGTCGAGCGCCATCAGCGCTTCCGCCCAATCGATGGTCTCGGCGATGCCGGGCGCCTTGAACAGGTCCATCGAGCGCAGTCGCTGCGTGAACGCGACGACCTCGCGCGCGAGGCGTTCCGGCGCGCGCGGGCACTTGCGGCGCACGATCGCGAGCTCGCGCGCGACGTCCGGATAGTCGACCCAATGATAGAGGCAGCGACGCTTGATGGCGTCGTGGATCTCGCGCGTGCGGTTCGAGGTGATGACGACGATCGGCGGCGCCGCGGCGCGCACGGCGCCGATCTCGGGAATCGTCACCTGGTATTCGGCCAGCACTTCCAGCAGGTAGGCCTCGAACGGCTCGTCGGTGCGGTCGAGCTCGTCGATCAGCAGCACCGGCGCACCGCCCTCCTGCGGGGACAGCGCCTCGAGCAGCGGTCGCTTCAACAGGAAGCGCGTGGTGAAGATGTCGTGTGCGAGGTCATCGCGCACGACGCCGCCGGCAGCCTCGGCGAGGCGGATCTCGATCATCTGCCGCGGGTAGTTCCACTCGTAAACCGCGGCGGCGGTATCGAGGCCTTCGTAGCATTGCAGGCGGATGAGGCGGCGGCGCAGCCCGGTCGCGAGCACCTTGGCGATCTCGGTCTTGCCCACGCCCGCCTCGCCTTCGAGGAACAGCGGCCGCGCGAGCTTCAGCGCGAGGAACACCGCGGTCGCGAGGCGGCGATCGGCGACGTAGTCCTGTGCGGCGAGCAGCGCCTGCGTCGCCTCGACGCTGGCGGGAACGGGAGTGACGGCGGCGGTCATCGCGCTTCGACGAATCCGGTGACGGGATCCGTCGAAGCATAGCAAACGGTCAGCTCGCAGCCACCGCGCGCGCGGCCATCACGCTGACGAGATGCGCGCGATAATCGGGCGAGCCATGCAAATCGCTGCTGAGCCCTTGCGCCGCCACCTTGACCGCGCGCGCGGCATCGGCGCTCCAGTTCTTCGCCAGCGCATCCTCGAGGGGTTTGCAACGGAACACCGAAGGCGCGGCGCCGGTGACCGCGACGCGCACGCCACCAGCCGCTTTCGCCACGAACACGCCGACAAGCGCGAAGCGCGACGCCGGGTTCGGAAATTTCGCGTACGCGGCCTTCTGCGGCACCGGGAAGCGCACCGCGGTGATGATCTCGTCGGCGGCCAGCGCCGTTTCGCACATGCCCTTGAAGAAGGCCTCGGCACCGATGCTGCGCTTGTTGGTGACGACGGTCGCATCCAGCGCCACGACCGCGGCCGGCCAGTCGGCTGCCGGGTCGTTGTTGGCGAGCGACCCGCCGAGCGTGCCCATGTTGCGCACCTGGCGGTCGCCGATGCCTTCGGCAAGCATCGCCAGTGCCGGAATCGTCGCCTTCACCGCCGCCGACGACGCGACGTCGGCATGCCGCGTCATCGCGCCGATGACAAGCGTCGAGCCTTCGCTGCGAATGCCGGCAAGGTCGGCAATCGCCGACAGGTCGACGAGATGGCCGGGCTGCGCGAGCCGCAACTTCATCGCCGCGACGAGGCTCTGGCCGCCCGCCAGCGCCTTGCCGCCGCTGCGCGCAAGGGTGGCGGCGGCGTCGGCGACGCTCGTTGCCCGATGCAGTTCGAATCCGTACATGGAGCCCTCCGTCAGGAACGTTGCACGCCGGCCAGCGCCGACCACACGCGATGGGGCGACGCCGGCATGTCGAAGTGCGTGACACCGCGCGCCGACATCGCGTCCATCACCGCGTTCATCAGCGCCGCCGGCGCGCCGATCGCGCCCGCCTCGCCGCAGCCCTTGGCGCCAAGCGGATTGTGCGTGCACGGCGTGACCTTGGTCGCGACTTCGAACGCCGGCAGGTCGTCGGCCCGTGGCAATGCGTAATCCATCAGGCTGCCGGTCAGGAGCTGCCCGCTCTCGCGATCGTAGACGCAGTTCTCCAGCAGCGCCTGGCCGATGCCCTGCGCGAGTCCCCCGTGCACCTGACCCTCGACGATCATCGGATTGATGATGTTGCCGAAGTCGTCGCATGCGGAGAACCGCTCGACCTTGACCACGCCGGTGTCGGGATCGATCTCGACTTCGCAGATGTGCGTGCCTGCCGGAAAGGTGAAGTTCGTCGGATCGTAGAACGCGGTCTCGTCGAGGCCAGGCTCGAGCTTGTCCAGCGGATAGTTGTGCGGCACGTACGCCGCCAGCGCCACCTCGCCGAACGCCTTGCTGCGATCGGTGCCCGCCACCGTGAACTTGCCGTCGGCGAACTCGATGTCCGACTCCGCCGCCTCCAGCAGGTGCGCGGCGATCTTGCGGCCTTTGGCGACGATCTTGTCGAGCGCCTTGACGATCGCCGTGCCGCCCACCGCCAGCGAGCGCGAGCCATAAGTGCCCATGCCGAACGGCACGCGCCCCGTGTCGCCGTGTACGATGTCGACGTTCTCCACCGGCATGCCGAGGCGCGCCGCGACGAGTTGCGCGAACGTGGTCTCGTGCCCCTGGCCATGGCTGTGGGAGCCGGTGAAAACGGTGACGCTGCCGGTCGGGTGCACGCGCACTTCGCCCGCCTCGAACAGTCCCGCACGCGCGCCGAGCGCGCCCGCGACGTTCGACGGCGCGAGGCCGCAGGCCTCGATGTACGACGCGTAGCCCAGCCCGCGCAGCTTGCCGCGCGCAGCCGATGCCGCCTTGCGCGCGCCAAAGCCCTTGACGTCGGCGATCTTCATCGCCTCGTCGAGGCACGCATCGTAATCGCCGATGTCGTAGTTGAGCGCCACCGGCGTCTGGTACGGGAACGTGCGGATGAAGTTGCGCCGGCGGATATCGTCCTGGGCGATGCCGGTCTCCACGGCCGCCTGGTGCACGATGCGCTCGACGACGTAGGTCGCCTCCGGACGCCCCGCGCCGCGATAGGCGTCCACCGGCGCGGTGTTGGTGAACACCGCCGTCACTTCGCAGAAGATCGCCGGCGTCGTGTACTGCCCCGCGAGCAGCGTCGCGTACAGGATCGTCGGGATGCACGATGCGAACGTCGACAGGTATGCGCCCATGCTCGCCGTGGTCTGCACGCGCAGCGCCAGGAACTTGCCGCCCTTGTCGAGCGCCAGCTCGGCGTGCGTCACGTGATCGCGGCCATGGGCGTCGGCGAGGAACGACTCGCTGCGCTCCGCCACCCACTTGATCGGGCGGTGCACGCGCTTCGCCGCCCACACCAGCGCCGTCTCCTCGGGATAGAGGTAGATCTTCGAGCCGAACCCGCCACCGACGTCAGGCGCGATCACCCGCACCTTGTGCTCGGGCAGGCCGAGCACGAAAGCCGTCATCAGGAGGCGCTCGACGTGCGGGTTCTGGCTCGTCACGTACAGCGTGTACGAGTCGTCGCCGGCGTTGTACGCGGCGTTCGCGGCGCGCGGCTCGATCGCGTTGGGGATGAGCCGATTGTTGATGATGTCGATTTTGGTCACGTGCGCCGCCTTGGCGAACGCGGCGTCGACCGCGGCCTTGTCACCCAGCGCCCACGTGTAGCAGCGGTTGCCAGGGGCTTCGGCATGGATCTGCGGCGCGCCCGCCTTCTGCGCGTCGACGACGCTGACCACCGCCGGCAGCACTTCGTAGTCGACGTCGATCAGCTCGGCCGCGTCCTTCGCCTGCACGATCGATTCGGCGACGATGATGGCGACCGGATCGCCGACGTAGCGCACCTTGCCGCTCGCCAGCACGGGATGCGGCGGCTCGTTCATCGGCTTGCCATCGGTGCCGGTGATCAGCCAGCCGCAAGGCAGACCGTTGACGCCCGTGAGGTCGGCTGCCGTGTAGATGGCGAGGACGCCCGGCGCGGCCTTCGCCTTCGCGGCATCGATGCCGCGTATCGTCGCGTGCGCATGCGGCGAGCGCAAGAACGTCGCGTACGCCTGGTGCGGCAGCGTGACGTCGTCGGTGTACTGGCCGCTGCCCGTGAGAAAGCGCGCGTCCTCCTTGCGCAGCACGCGCTGGCCGATCACGCCCTTGTCATTCGCCCACATGGCGGGCCTCCCCCTGTCCCATCGCCGCGGCACCTTGCTTCACCGCCTTGACGATGTTGTGATAGCCGGTGCACCGGCACAGGTTGCCCTCGAGCTCGGCGCGGATCGTCGCCTCGTCGGCGTGGGGGTGCCGCGCACACAGGTCGAGCGCGCTCATCACCATTCCCGGCGTGCAGAAGCCGCACTGCAGCCCGTGGCACTCGCGGAACGCGGCCTGCATCGGATGCAGCGCGCCGTCGGTGGCGAGACCTTCGATCGTGACGACCTTGGCGCCGGTCGCCTGCATCGCCAGGATGTTGCACGCCTTCACCGCGCGGCCGTCGACCAGCACCGTGCAGGCGCCGCACTGCGCGGTGTCGCAACCGACGTGCACGCCGGTGAGGCCGAGGTCGTTGCGCAGGAATTCGACGAGCAAGGTGCGCGGATCGATGCTGGCGCTGGCGGCCTTGCCGTTGACGGTCAATGACAGCGTGGCGGACACGGGGCTCCTCCGGGAAGTGGCCCGTTCGGCGCGGGAAGCGATCCGCGCCGCAGGCGGGACATGGGTGGGTGCGAGGCGTCTATCGCCGGCGACGCGACGAACCTCGTAGTCGCGCGGCGATTCATCATACTGCCGGGCGCGCCCGCCGGCAACGCGCTGCCCCGGCCCGTCGTCGCCGTGTCCCCGAGCGGCGCGGCGCGCCGTCAGTACAGGCCCGCGACGTAGTTGGCGACGTCGACGATGTCGTCGTCGGACATCGTCGACGTCACGCTCGTCATGTTGCCGCCGTCGTTGGTCCGCGTCTTCGCCTTGAAGTCGCGCAGCTGCTTGACGATGTAGTCGTATTGCTGCCCCGCCACACGAGGGATCTCGTTCTGCCCGGCGAAGCCGCCCAGGTGGCACATCGTGCACAGCGCCGCGGTGGCGATCTTCTCGCCCTTGGCCGCACGGCCGGGATCGGGCTTGAATCCGGTCGGCACGGGCTTTTGCGCCGCGAAGTATTGCGCCAGCGCCTGCGCTTCGTCGGCGCTCAGGTCCGCCGCCACCGGCGACATCACCGGGTCGTTGCGGCGTTTCGCCTGGAAGTCGCGCAACTCCGTGTAGAGATAGCGGAACGTCTGCCCGGCGAGGATCGGATACAGCCCGTTGGTCGAGTTGCCGAGCGGCCCGTGGCACGACTCGCACAGCGCGGCCTTCGGCGGTGCCGCCGGCACCTGCGCGGCCGAGGGCAGCGGCGCGAAGCCGACCGCCAGCATGGCGGCGAGGATGCAGAGCGGATGGGCGACCCGGGCGACCAGCGGAGGCATGCGTGCGTGCAATAAAAAAGGAGGCGCGTCACCGCGCCTCCTCCTGGAGTGTCGCGACCGGCGATTCAGAGCGCGAACACGAAGACGCTGTTGCCGCGCTTGAAGTCGAGCTGCGTGTTGCCGCCCGCGCCCACCGCGATGTACTGCTTGCCCTTGACCATGTACGACACCGCGGGTGCGTTGACGCCGGCGCCGCAATTGTAGCTCCACAGCACGTGGCCGTCCTTGGCGTCGAACGCCTTGAACCAGCCGTTGCCCTCGCCGTTGAACACGAGTCCGCCCGCGGTGGCCAGCACGCCGCCGATCAGCGGCTGCGGCGTCTTCACGCCCCAGGCGACCTTGCCGGTGTCGATGTCGACCGCGACCAGGCGGCCCCATTGCTCCTCGCTCGGGATCGTCTTGAAGGCGCCGCCCAGCCATAGCTTGCCGCCGGGATACGCGGCGGATTCGACCTGATAGGTCATCGGCTGGTGCAGGTTGGCGGCGTAGGCGTAATGCAGCTTCGGATCGATCGCCATCGGCGACCATTCGACCCCGCCGTTGGCGCCGGGCAGCATGCGTGCACCGGCGGCGGTGGGCAGCGTCCACATGTTCTCCTGCGGGATCATCGCTTCCGAGAAGCGGATGAGCTTGCCGGTGGCGCGGTCGTGGACGTAGACGTGGCCGGTCTTGCCGCCGTGGATGACCACGTCGACCATCTTGCCCGAGGCATCCTTCGCCTGCGTAAGGATCGGCGCGCTGACGGCGTCGAGGTCCCACACGTCATGCGAAATGTATTGCGAGTGCCACTTGTACGCGCCGGTGTCGAGGTTCACCGCGACCATCGAGTCGGTGTACAGGTTGTCGCCCGGACGAATCGCGCCGTAGAGGTCGGGCGACGGATTGCCGACGACGAAGAAGATCGTGCGCGTCTTGAGATCGACCGCCGGCGTCATCCACACGCCGCCACCGAGCATCTGGTAGAAATCGCCGCCCTTCGCCGCGAGGTCCTTCTTCTCCTGCTCGATGTCGCGATGCATGTCGCGGCCGGTGGCATCCTTGGTCGCCCACACGCCTTCGTGGCCCTTGTCGGGAATCGTGTAGAACGTCCACAGCTCCTTGCCGTCGGCGGCGTTGTAGGCCTTGACGAAGCCGCGGATGCCGTATTCGCCGCCGTTGGTGCCGATCAGCACCTTGCCGTCGACGAACACCGGCGCCATC